>JAHEMY010000034.1 GCA_024643425.1 Flavobacteriaceae bacterium | reverse complement strand
AAGGAACTATTTAATTTTAAAGTAACAGTACCATGCAAAAAGGAACAGTAAAATTTTTCAACAACACTAAAGGATTTGGATTTATTAAGCCAGAAGGTTCTAACGAAGATATCTTCGTACACCAGAGTGGTCTTATTGACGACATTCGTGAAAACGATGAAGTTCAATTCGAAACTGCTCAAGGGCAGAGAGGTCTAAACGCTATTAAAGTGTCTTTAGTTGACTAATTAAAAGCTTAGCAGATTGTAATTTACAATCTCAACAAAAAAGCCTATCCATTCGGATGGGCTTTTTTTATTTAGTTAACACGCCGTCTCTCTTCTTCTGCGCCAGTTTCACGGTTACGAGCAGACCGCAGCTTTTTATTTCCAAAGTTTCGGGTGTAGGTAAGTTGAAAGGTACGATTGCTAAAATCGAAGGTGTTTCGGGTTTTAATGTTTTGTTCCGGCAAATCGGTTCCTCCATTGAATTCAAGAGAATCCAAAAAATCGTTCACTGAGAATTTCAAGGTTCCCCATTTTTCTCCAAAATTTTGTTGAAACCCTACATTCATGGCATAAAAAGCATCGTAGGTTGCATTACCAAAAAAGCCCGGGCCATTATAGAAACCAGACAATTCCGCCGAGAAGGTATCTGTAATCTTAAAGGAATGAGAGCTGTTTGCTGAAAAAATTCCCAATTCTAATTCTACAATATCCTCTTTGTAAAAAGAGCGCACTTTCTGACGCACATAGGTTAGGTTATTCTGCGTTCGCCACCAATCGGTAATCTTAAGGGGAAATCCTGTAATAATGGAAAAAGTTCGCGTATAATCTAAATTACTTGCCTCAAAAACGAGTCTTCCGGTTTCCTCATCAATGGTTTCTTGAAAGTTGGCAATCGTTGAATCTTCGTCGGTGTATTGAAACGATAAGAAATACGATTTATAGTTAAAATCCATTTTTACTGAATTTGAAATAGCCGGTTGTATCGAGGCATTACCGGATA
This sequence comes from Flavobacteriaceae bacterium, assembly GCA_024643425.1. Taxonomy (GTDB): domain Bacteria; phylum Bacteroidota; class Bacteroidia; order Flavobacteriales; family Flavobacteriaceae; genus JAHEMY01. The sequence goes on along the minus strand of JAHEMY010000034.1, from coordinate 24,369 downwards.
GAAATGTGTTGGGTTCGAAGAAGATTACAAAGGGGGCAAGATCATTAAAAGTGGGTCTTGTAATTCTTTTGGAATAGGCAAGATTTGTGCTAAAGTCGTCCGTCCACTTGCGAATCACAAACAAACTAGGGAACCAAATTCCATATTGTCGATCCACTACCCTTCCTTCAGTGTCGGTATCTAATTTTGAATCGGTATATTCATAACGCAATCCCCCTTTGAAAGACATTTTATCATTCAACGTATAATCGGCCGAAGCATACCCCGCCATAATCGTTTCATCCAATTCACTGAAATTGGTGAGGGTTGGATCGAACACCCAATCCCCATTTTCCAGGGTTTCTATGGAAACATCGTTTTCAAAATTGTTTTGCGTTGCCTTAGCCCCAAATTCATAGCTGAACTTGTCATTCGCTTTATTCGAATAATCCAATTTTCCCACCCAAGTGGTTAACGGGGTTTCTTTTCGGCTTCTCAATAATTCACTATACGTAAAAATTCCACTACTATCGAAGTAGTCATTTACATAGTCCGTTGGGTTATTAAATTCGTAGAATAGATAATCAACATCAAAGCTTATAAATTCCTCTTTTCGGAAGTTGTGTTTTATATTGTAATTGGCACCAAAATGTTTCAACTGGTTAATTTCTTTGGTAAAAATTTCAATACTCGTGGTGGGCAGTCCGTTGGTCGTATTCAAACTGGTGTTGAAAGCATCCATGGACCAGCGGTTGTCATAAAAAGTAGCAATTCCCCCCATAATAGTCTTTTCGGTGAGCTGATAATCGGCCCCTAGTCGGATGTTATGGTTCCTTTGGGTTGGCTCTCGGTCGGTGGTAGAATTATTGGCAATCAAGTCGCCTTCATTTGTATACTCCCTACTTGTTTTCCAATTTTGTTCTCTTTGATCCAAGCGGAAGGAGTAACTTCCAAACAAGTTTAACTTATCCTTACGGTAGTTGAAGTTCAAATTATCATTGCTCAACGCGCCTCTTCCATATCCAGCGGATAAGGCATAGGACCCATTCAGGCCCATGTCCGGATTTGATTTCAATACGATATTGATGTATCCGGCATTTCCTTCAGCGTCTAAACTCGCGGGGGGCGTGGTAATTAATTCGATGGATTCGATATTGTCGGCATTCATGCCCTCTAGCATTTGAACCAAGGAGGAAGCAGGGACATAACTAATCTTTCCATTAATCATTACCACTACACCGTCTTTACCCACCACCGAGATGGCATTGTTTTGTCGATTCACGATAACACCGGGGGATCGTTCCAAAACTTCTAAGGCGGTCCCGCCGGAGGATACAATGCTATTTTCAACATTAATTACCAAACGATCTACTTTCTGGGCATACAGCGGTTTTTTGGCTTGTACAACGACCTCGCCTAAAGTTTCTCCTTCGTTCATAAACAAAACAGGAACACTGTAATTATCGTTTAGATCAAATGCCTCCGTTCGGGCATCTTGATACCCCAATAAGGTACAGCGAACAATATAATTTCCCGGTTTTACATTGTCAATATTATACAATCCATTTTCATCGGTGATGGCTCCTTTGACCAAAGTGGAATCTGAAGCTTTCAATAAAAGAATGTTCGCAAAGGCAACGCCCTCGCGCAGTGCATCCTCTACAGCCCCTGTGATTTTATAAGTATTTTGTGAATACAGTGAGGTTAGGGTGCCACAAAATAGGAAGCATCCCAGTAGCATTGATTTCATGGGTTGTGTTGTTAGTTGCTGTTCTAAATTACTGAAATACAGCAAATAATATGAAGATTATTGGAATTATTTTTAAAGAATACATTGGTTTTGTCGTTGTGATAGCGTTTGGAATAACAATATCTTAACACTTAGATTTTGGAAAAGTTGTCAAAAAAATTAGTTTGACCCAAAACCAATTACCATGAAATTGATAACAGTACGTAGAAAAACAAAATATGAAAACCGATTTAGCAAACAAATGGGAAGGCTAAGCGCTAAGAATACCTACATAAAGAAATATGTGCTAGGCATTCCTTTCAAAACGCTTCATAAATACCGTGAGACCTATTACGGTGAAGTAAAAGATTGTAAACAATGCAGGCTGTCGGCTTAATGGATAAATTCTAGACCAGGCGATTTATAAATTCAGAATTAGGTTTATTCCAAACGAATATAATTTTCTGAATTGTATTTTTTTCCATCGTTATCCATGGTTACTTGGCTATAGGTGTTTTTTCCTAATTCCAACTTGAATTTAAACACTTGTACTGTATCTACGATTTTCATCATGGCATTCGAAGCATACTCGATGCGTTCTTCCAACATGCCATCTTTTATTTCATAGGATCCATATCCAAACCACTCGTTACTGTCGGTAGGGTTGTATCGGGTCCACATAACCTTACCATGGCTATACATTTTCACTTGGCGGTATCCATTTAAATTGTAGAGCGTGTCCAATATTTCATTATTGTCATAAATATATTGATGTTGCAACTCCCAAACTCCTTCAAGGGAATGATCGTCAATGGCACTGTCCTTGTCCGAAGCCGATAGAAGTAAAAGAGTAAGGCAAGCTGAGAAAAAGAGGAAGATATATTTTTTCATTTTTAGGCAAGTTTAGGTTGATACTCTACAAATAAGCGATATTAAGGTACAAAAAAAAGATGTAATCCCTATTTTTCCTACCTAATATAATTTTAATAGCTTTCAGAGATTTTTTAAAAACGGCAACTCTTTAATTATGATAACATCCTTAATTTCCTCGCGTAGGGCCGTGTACCCGGCACAATTTTCAAATGAAATTCTTTCGAAAAATGACGTAGAAACAATTCTAAAGGCAGCCAATTGGGCACCCACGCATAGGCGAACCGAACCTTGGAGATTCAAGGTGTTCTATAGTGAGGCTTCTCGAAATAACCTTAGTGCATTTCTAGCAAAGACCTATCAAGATACCGCAGACCGTTTTTCAGAGATTAAACTCCGTAAAATTGCTGAAAAACCTTTGCAGTCCGGTTGTGTAATTGCCATTTGTTTTCAACGTGACCCAAAAGCCACCGTTCCGGAATGGGAAGAAATTGCCGCAACGGCCATGGCGGTCCAAAACATGTGGCTTACTGCTACAGAGCTTGAAATTGGGGCCTATTGGAGCTCTCCTAGTTTGCGATTACACTTAGGAAACCATATTGCATTGGAAGAGGGAGAACAGTGTTTAGGCTTTTTTTATATGGGAAAGATAAAAGAGGAGCTTTCCGAAGGAATGCGCAATTCGGGCATCGAAGAAAAGACAGTTTGGTATTAAATCCACCAGTTAAATTGATACCAGTTCGCGATAATTTTAAAAAGAAATATCCCTAAGAACAATAGGGTTGCAAAAAACTTCATAAACGTAGAGGCCAAAAAGCCAAAGAACGATCCCACAGCGGCTTTCAGTGCCTGAGGACCCTTGGTTTGGTTGAAAACGAGTTCCCCAATAAAGGCGCCTAAAAATGGTCCGATTAATATTCCGAAGGGGATGGGAGCAATAATCCCCACCACCAAACCAATGGTGGCGCCCCAAGCCCCGGCCTTACTACCGCCGAAGCGTTTTGTTCCCCAAGCAGGAATCACATAATCTAGAACATACAATCCAATGGCGATAATGCCTGAGACAATAATAAAGGTCCAATCAAACTCCAGAGATGGCGCTAAATACAAAACAATAAATCCTAGCCATGAGATGGGTGTACCAGGTAATACCGGTAACAGACTTCCGGCGATCCCAATAATCATTAAAATAAAGGCGATGCAAACACAAAGTAAATCCATAATGTATAGGTCATGGGAATCATCAATATGTTACTCGATAGCAACATTCCTCCAATAAATGTAAGAAAAGCATTTTTTAATTCTCCTCGTTTTTTTGTTTTCAATCAAGGGATTGAAAGGAAATGATTAATTTTAGCTCATGAAGTTATTTTTTGGAATATTAGTAGTGGGTTTCATGGGGTTTTCAGGAATCGCCCAGCCATTGTCGTGGGGTTCGATGAGTGACATTGAAAAGACCCAGGCAAATAACCCTAAAAAAGTGCTGGTATATGTTACTACCGCTTGGTGCGGCTGGTGTACAAAAATGAATGCCAATACCTTTACTGATGCTGAAATTATTTCCTACTTAAATAGTAACTTTCATCTGGTAAAATTGGATGCCGAAGAAAAGGATACCATCCTCTTTAAGGATTATGAGTTTAAATTTGTGAAAGCCGGAAGGAGAGGGTATAACGACCTGGCCTATTCGATCTTGGACGGGAAGTTAAGTTATCCTTCTTTAGTGTTTTTAGATGAAAAATTAGACCGCATATCGATAGCACCGGGATACCGCGATGCCACCGATTTAACACAATTGTTAGATTTCGTGTCTAAGGAAATCTATAAAAGTAAGTCGTGGGAAGAATACCAAAAGGGGAAATAACGCATGAAACAAATTAGTTTCTTATTACTAATTCATTTGCTGGTTTCCTGCCAGTATTTCGATACACAGCGCATTCCTTCTGAACAAGTATTTGATGAAGAAGTAAAATTGGTTGATTGGAGCGATGTCGATACTTATCCTTCATTTAAAACTTGCGATTCAGAAACTGAAAAGCTGGCGCAACAAGCCTGCTTTCAGCAAAGTATTTTTGCAGCAATTCAACAGGAACTCTATCAGGAAGGGATCGATACTTACCATCAAGTGCAGGATACCCTTAAGTTATTTATTGAGGTAAATCATCAAGGCACCCTTACAGTTTCAGACATCTTGGTGGACAGCCTTACCCTGAAAAAAATACCCGCATTAAAGAGTGTTATTTTAAATGGGATTCAACAAATGCAACCACCTGCTCCTGCTTACAAAAGGGGTGTTCCTGTAACGGTCAAGTGTATTCTGCCTTTTGTGATCGATACCAAAGAATTATAAATTGAATTTATATCCTATGGAAATATCCATAGGAAACTCGCCATTATCATCTAAGTTCAGCGCAACAGCATCTTGATATTGTAGCGTTAAATATCCCTTGCCCAATGCAATATCGGCACCTAGGCCTAGGGTAAAAGGAGCTTGGAATTCGCCTCCAGACCCTGAGATATTTACAATGTCTCCATTATTTTCAACCACATCAATATCCTGAGAGATATAGTTATAGCCCGCTATTTTAGTATTGATATAAATGGCGAAGGCCTCTTTATTGATAAACTTAAAACGGTAGTTCAGCATTAACTGTGTCGAATTAAAATCGTAGTCGGATGAACCAATTAATTGCCGTAATTGAAGCACGAGACTATGTCGCTTCAGTTTTACTTCATCAATTACCTCAAATTCTGCTCCTAATTGAAAAAGGGTACTGTTATCAGGATTAATAAAATAAGGATAATTAGAAATTCCCGCAAAACCTCCCAAACGGGCTTTAAGTTGCACTGAAACATCTCGACTTTGATAACTTGGGTCGGATGCGGCATTGTAATAATCAACGGCGGCAATAAGGTCGGGTTTGGTTAATTTTAAATTCTTAGCACGCTCGGGGCCAATGTACATCGACATAGTTGACTTGTATTCTTCTTGAAATTTACCATCAGTACGAGAGTTTTTTAGCTCGGTAATGGCATCGTCTTTTTTAATAAAATATCGATAGGAACCATCAATGCTATTCCATAATAATTCTATGGTACCTTTTGCTTCGGAGTAAAGACTCAAGGTCTCACCATTCACCGTGTAAGATTGTTGGGAGAAGGTAACGCCACAGCACAACAACGCTAAAGAGATAAGTAGGGCTTTCATAACATATTGATTTGGTACGCTTAAAGGTAAAAAAATAAATGTAAAACCATCTATTTCTTAAAATTTCTGCCTTTCCACTCGTAGCTGCCATTCCAGCTATTCAAGAACACCCAGGCCACCACAAAAGGATACGATAGATTGCTGGGAAATAAAAACGCAGTTAAAATGGGTTTCTTGAAAAAATTTGCAGACATGGCCAAGACACAGGTATCGGCAACCAATTTCAGCAACAAAAATAAGGCGTAATAATTCGCTTGAAAGGGATCTATAAAGCATGCAAGTAACGCGGTAATGAACCCTAAATTGGTTAGGAAAACAATAAGTCCAATAAATTTGGCCAATAAATTCTTGTGTTTTGAGGTTTTGGATGCCCAGCGAATGCGTTGCCCTATTAATTTTTGAAAACTATGTACCGGCAATGTAGCCACGGCACCATCTGGATTCTTTAAATAATGAATGCGATTAGGGTAAAGTGCTTTTACCTTTTCCATTAGAAAAATATCGTCTCCGGATGCCAGGTGATTATTTCCTTCATACCCATTTACTTCAAAAAAGACCTCCTTGTGAAACCCCATATTGGCCGCATTGCTAAGAAAAGGTGCATGCCATCCGAAACCAGCCATGGTGGCCGCTTGAAGGCTTAGTCCATCCCAAAATTGAAACTGTTTAATTAAAGTCTCATCCGATTCGAAAATCACCGGGGCGCATATCATTTTTGGATCCTTGGCTTCGATAAATTGATTGAAATAATGCAACCAATTAGTCGGTACTTTACAATCGGCATCCGTAGTAAGAATCCAATCATATTGGGCTTGTTTCACAGCAAGATTTATAGCATCTTTTTTTGGAGATTGGGAGTATCGCTTATTTTGAAAGATTTTATAATGAAGGTTGGTGTTCGACAAATGTTTGTCGATTATTTCCTTGGAAGCATCTTCGGAAGCATCGTTTATCAATATAATTTCAAATAGCTCTTGAGGGTAATCCAATTTCCTAATTGAATTTAAGAGACGTGGTAGGTTGTCTGCTTCATTGCGAAAAACAACAACCATTGAAAATCGGTTGAGCTTGTCGAATTTTCTAGAAGTAAAAACGGGAAGTTTCAACATGCCTGCTAAAACCCAGGCCATGGTTATGAGGTATACGAACAATAAAAAAATTAAAGTAGGTATCATTGGGGATAAAATTTGAGGACTCGTAAGGTACCGAAAAGTGCTGGAATAGCAAAATTGAATACCCACATTGAAAAAACGGACGTGAGCACAATCACTTCATTAATTCCAATAAAATTGAATAACCAAATAGCTATACCCCCTTTAATTACCACATCGAAGAAGCTAATCATAGGAATCATTGAAGCACCTAAATACATTAACCAAATAAACGGCATGGTTTCGAGGAACGTATTTTCGGCGCCAAAAAAATGGAGCAACAGATAAAAGTGAGTACTAAACACCAAATACCTAAGCAAGGAATAAGTAAGCGTAAGGGTTTTAATTCGAGACGATAGAGCCTTCTGGAATTTTAAGATTTTGTTTATCAGATTGGGCTTATTTTTATTTCTTTTTCTATTGAATAAAACTATAAAAGCTACCATTACAAGAACCGAGATAACAACTCCAAGGAGGTATTTTAGGGGAATTAATCCTACAATAATTGGGTACAAAAGAAGGGCTCCCAATATCCCAAAAAACACCGTTACTAACATTTGAGCGGCATTCGAAACAAAATTTAGAAAAACAATTTTTTTTCGAATATCGGCAGGGAAATAGGATGCTTTTGCGCCATATTCCCCAATGCGATTGGGAGTGGCGATAGAGAGAGTAAGGGCTCCTAAACTCTGTTGAATTGCTTCCCGAAAGCTAATAGCTTGTATCGCCGAAATCACAACTTGCCACTTCCTAGCTTCCAAAGACCAATTGAGCGCTGCAAGACTCAAAAAGAAAAAAGCCCAGGGGAGTTGGTGCCATTGCAAGTGAAGCAATAAATTTTGCATGGTTCTACCATCTTCCAACTCAATATGCCTGTAAATAAAAACGATTGCCAGAAAGACCAAAGAAACCTTTAGGGCATACCATCCATATTGCTTAGCTTTGTGAGAAAGGGCCACCATAGGTTGGCTAAAATACTAAAGTTTTAGAACGAATGGCCGAAGAGACCGTTATATTGGGGATCGACCCCGGAACCACCATCATGGGTTTTGGAATTATCAAAGTGGTGAAAAAGAACATGCATTTTGTACAATTGAATGAACTGAAACTTTCGAAATATGATGATCACTACCTTCGTTTAAAATATATCTTCGAACGAACAGTTGAATTAATAGACACCTATCATCCGGATGAAATTGCGATCGAAGCTCCTTTCTTTGGAAAGAATGTGCAATCCATGCTTAAATTAGGAAGGGCGCAAGGGGTTGCCATGGCAGCAGGGCTATCCCGACAAGTTCCCATTACCGAATATTCTCCCAAGAAAATTAAAATGGCCATCACCGGAAATGGAAATGCCAGTAAAGAACAAGTGGCTAAAATGTTGCAGCAATTACTTAGTTTGAAGGAATTGCCTAAAAATCTAGATAGCACCGATGGACTTGCAGCGGCGGTTTGCCATCATTACAATGCAGGAAAGATCGATGCCGGAAAAAATTATACCGGATGGGATGCCTTTGTAAAGCAAAATGAAGATCGAATTCAGTAGCTACCATAAGAAGACTCAATGATAACAGACTAGCAATGGCCGGAATTTATATTCATATCCCTTTTTGCAAACAGGCCTGTCATTACTGCGATTTTCATTTTTCTACGTCCACCAAAAAAAAGACCCAATTAATCAATGCGATTTGTGATGAATTAGCGCTGCGAAAGAATGAACTGCAATTACCCATTGAGACCATATATTTTGGGGGAGGGACTCCATCATTATTAACCATCGAGGAACTTGAACAAATCTTTTCCACCATCGATAAGTGTTTCACACTTTCGGAAAATCCTGAAATTACTCTCGAAGCAAATCCGGACGATTTAAACGAAGCATACCTTCAGCAATTGTCAAATTCCAGAGTCAATCGATTAAGCATTGGTGTTCAATCGTTTTTTGAACAGGACTTGCTAATGATGAATCGTGCGCATAATGTGCGAGAAGCCAAAGAATCGATTGCCATGGTGCAAGCTTATTTTGAAAATTTCAGCATCGACTTAATCTATGGTATTCCCGAAATGTCTGCGGAACGCTGGCTGGAAAATATCACTATGGCCTTGCAATTTGAAGTTCCTCATCTATCCTGTTATGCTTTAACGGTCGAGCCAAAAACCGCCCTCCAACGATTTATTGATAAAGGATTAATACCTCCGGTTGACGACGAACTGGCCCAAGAACATCATAAAATGCTTGTTGAGGTGATGGAAGCACAGGGCTTGATCAATTATGAGTTTTCCAATTTCGGAAAGCCCGGTTTCGAGTCACGCAACAACCAAGCTTACTGGACCGGAAAACCCTATCTTGGCATAGGACCTTCCGCTCATAGCTTTGATGGTAGTATTCGGAGTTGGAATGTTTCTAATAATTCCCTTTATATAAATTCCATTGAAAGAAAATCATTACCCATCGAACGAGAAACCTTGACGAAAAAGGATCAATACAACGAGTATGTAATGACTCGCCTGCGCTTGGCAGATGGAATTCAAATAGAAGCAGTAAAAGATCAATTTGGAGTTCAGGTACAGGAACATTTATTAGCGCAATCAAAATCGCATATTGAACAAGGGCGCTTGATCCTGGAAAATGGTTTGCTGAAAGTGACCAAAGAAGGGAAATTTTTAAGCGATGGAATCGCAAGTGATCTTTTCTTACTAAATTTAAGCTAACAACAAAACACAAACTTTGAAAGCCACACTAACGTTTAACAATCAAAAGTTACACATCGATTTGTCTAAACCGCTCGATATTTCAATTCCATTGAAGTCGGGCACACAAAACCCGTTGGCGTGGTATATCGATCCACCTATAATGTCACCCGTAGAAATGGGCGATTGGATTGGAAATGTTGAAAAAGGAGGCGCTGTGAATTTTAACAACATTCGGTTTAATCCTCATGCACATGGCACACACACCGAAAGTGTGGGTCATATTTCGAAGGAGTTTCATTCAGTTCATGACATTTTTGAAACGTATTTCTTCTTGGCAGAAGTAATTTCTATAATGCCGGAATCACAAGGGGACGACCAGGTAATATCAGCAGCACAACTTATCGAGGCAATTGGTTCAAAAAAACCCGAAGCCATAGTGATTCGAACTTTGCCCAACAATTCGTCAAAGCTTGAACGACAGTATTCAAATACCAACTGGCCTTATTTACAAGAACAGGCGGCTACCTTTTTACGAGAAATTGGGCTGAAACACCTCTTGATTGATTTGCCTTCCGTAGACAAGGAAAAAGACGAAGGAGCTTTGTTAGCACATCGTGCTTTTTGGAATTATCCCAATAACCCGCGCTATAACGCTACCATTACGGAACTGATTTATGTTCCGGATGAAATAGCAGATGGTAGTTATGTTCTAAACTTACAAACGGCCCCTTTTGTGAACGATGCTGCACCCTCGCGACCGGTTCTTTATAAAATAAATTAAATTGAAATTAGCGTGGATATAGAAACGTTTCGTGATTATTGTCTAGCCAAGAAAGGAGTAACCGAATGTTTTCCTTTCGATGAACATACCCTAGTTTTTAAGGTGATGGGAAAGATGTTTGCTCTTTCCGGGTTGGAACGAATTCCGGCCCAGGCCAATTTGAAATGTGATCCTGATCGTTCGGTGGAATTGAGAGCAGCCTACGATGGCTTAATCCTCCCGGGATATCACATGAATAAGCTGCAATGGAACACGGTGGTATTGGAAGGGAATATTCCCAACGATTTGTTGCGGGAATTAATCGACCATTCTTATGAGCTGGTCGTGGCGGGTCTCACGAAGAAACTAAAAGCTGAACTTGAAAATTTATAAGGAATGAAAAAGGTGGTAGTCATTGGAGGAGGGGTAATTGGATTATGCACTGCTTATTATTTAAAGAAAGAACAATGCGAGGTGACGGTGATCGATCAATCCAATATGGACTTTGGTGCTTCCTATGTAAACGCCGGATATATTAGTCCGAGTCATTTAACGCCTTTAGCATCCCCAGGAGTGGTGAGACAAGGGTTAAAATGGATGTTCAATTCTGCAAGTCCGCTGTATATAAAACCAAGATTAGAAAAGGATTTTTTAAGTTGGGCACTGGCTTTTAATAAATCATGCAGCCAAGAGAATGTGAATCGTTCCATAAAGGCCATCAAAGATATTACGTTGTTCAGTGGGGAACTGTTTGAAGCGATAAAAGCCTCCCAGGATTTCAATTTTCATTTGGAAAAGAAGGGTTTGCTAGTCTTGTTTCAAACGGAAGCTAAACTTGAAAAGGAAGAAAAGTTAATGAACCTCGGACGTAGGGAAGGATTGGATGTAAGCCTTTTGAATAGCAATGAAGTAGCACGCTTGGAGCCTAATGTTCGTATGAATGTCTTAGGAGCAGCCTATTATAAAAGCGATTGGCATAGCACTCCTCAAGAGTTCATGGATGAATTAAAAAAGTTTCTGCATAATGAAGGGGTGAATTTTGTTAAGAATGAAAAGGTGGAAGACCTTCAAATGATGAATGGAACTATTACTTCCGTGGAAACAAAGAACGGGAGCTATCAGGCCGATGAATTTGTAATCGCAGCCGGTTCATGGAGTAATCTTCTGGTAAAAAAACTTGGAATAAAACTTTTGCTGCAAGCGGGGAAGGGATACAGAATTAATACGCTCCGTTCCACAGGAATTACCCTGCCTGCGATTCTAGCCGAATCCAATGCTGCCGTGACACCCATGAATGGCTACACGCGATTTGCAGGAACCATGGAAATTGCCGGAATTAATCATGCCATTCGAAAAGAAAGAGTTGCAGCAATTGCCAATGCGGTTCCTAAGTACTACCCTGATGTTTTAATTAGTGAAGAAGAACAACTAGAAGCCGCTTGTGGATTACGTCCGGTTTCCCCCGATGGCCGACCCTATATCGGAAAATCGGAAAAATGCAAAAATCTTACTTTTGCGACGGGTCATGCGATGATGGGGTGGAGCATGGCACCTGCGACAGGGAAACTTGTTTCAGAAATTATTTTGGAGAAACCTACATCCATAGGAATTCAAGCGTTTCATCCCGATCGAAAATTCTAACAACTCATATCGGCAACTATTTTCCAAGCACCGTCTATTTTTTTGAAAATAATCAAGAAGGTGCCATTGGCGTCGCCAACATTTCGCTTCAGGAAGTACTCTCCCATCACATAATAGGATTCCTCTTCAATGTTGGTAATGGAATGAATTTTAAAGGTTAACGTTCCGCTGTGTTCTGCCGTTGGATACCCCTTTTTATAATTGGCTAAGGTTTGTTCCCAGCCGTAGGTAATTCCGTTGCCTCCGAAGAATTTTAACGAATCACTTTTCCAATATCCTTGCATAAATCCTTCAAGGTCGTTCTTGCTCCAAGCAGATTCCTGCATTTTCATGACTGAAAGGATTGCTTTTTGATCATCAGTTTCGCTTTGGCTTTGGACCTTGGGGGATGAAAGAAATAAGGAACTAGCCAGAATTAAATAAAATAACTTCATGTGTAGCATTTAAAAATCTTTTTTTCCCGCTTTTCTTTTCATCAGAAATAGGGGGACGATAATCCAAAGCAACAAGGTAAAAAAAGAAACGAACAGTCCACTAATGTTCCCAAAGAACTTTTGAAAAACGGCTCCGGTATATCCGAGAAGGGCCGCGATATCTAATTTTAATAGAATAAGAACGCGTGAAAGGTCTATAGGATTGAACAAGGTGGCGAAAAGTGAAAGATTGTCTAATGGATATTCTTCAAAAATAATTAGGGAAATAAGAAAAATACCATCATAGATTACTGCCATAAACAGCCAAAAAAGAATGGCATAGCCAAAGCCCTTTATTTTGTTTTCATTACTTAACCCTATTAAAAATGCTATCGCCGTAAAGATGAAGGTAAGCATGGTTCCCGTGGAAAGAAGAAGTAAAAAGTCAACCATCGAATCGGATTGAAAAAGACCATAGCACAGAAATGGAACCCCTAATCCGATAATCAGGCTTAAAGAAAGTGAAATGGCCACTCCGAAGTATTGCCCTAAAAAGATACTACTGCGAGGTATAGGGAGGGCTAAGAGTAACTCTGTAAATTCCTTTGAATTATAGAAATACATCACGCCAAAGATGGTGCCGATTAGCGGAACCAGAATGGTGATCACATTCATCATGGTGATGACTGCTTTGGAAATGTTCTCGTTCAGAAACAGTAAGGCAAATCCTAATAACAAATAAAAGAGCAAGTAAACATAGCTCCACCTACTTCGGATGAGATCGTAAAAACTGTATTTAAGGATCTTAAACATATGCTCGAGTTAAGAGGTGAGCAATGGCTTTTTCAAAATTTTCTTCATTGGCAGTTTCTTTCAATTTCTGGATGGTGTCGTTAAAATATATTTTTCCATCCAAAATAAAAACAAGCTTGTCACAAACTTCCTCCACAAAACTCATGATATGGGAGGTGATAAGAATCGTTTTTCCTTTTTCCTTTTCGGATGCGATTAGTTTTTTCAGCGAGATCAAGGAAACGGGATCTAATCCTGAGGTAGGTTCATCCAATATGATCATATCACTATCGAACATAAAGGTGAGCACCAGGTTCACCTTTTGCTTAGTCCCTCCGGAAAGGTGGCTCAGCTTTTTTTGTAAAAATGGTTTCAGTCCGAATATTTCGATAAATCGATCTTCCCGGGTATTATCGTTACCTCTAATATCCTTAATCATACCAATAAGCTCCTTCACTTTAAGATTTCCGGGGAAATTAGCGATTTGAGGGAGGTAATCTATATGCCTTCTATAGTCCCATTTATTCTTCACGTTTTTTTCGGCAATATAAATTTCTCCGGAATTAGGTCTTACCATTCCGAGTATGCTTTTAATAAGCGTTGTTTTACCCGATCCATTTGGACCTAAGATAGCGACGGTTTCTCCCTTTTTTATTGAGAGATCTATACCGTTTAAAACTTGATTAACACCAAAGTTTTTATGCAAGTTTGTGATATTAATCATGGCGAATCATTTTCATTCTTGGGTTTATATCCTCTAAATTTTCGGGAGTGAATATGGGAGAAACCTTTTCCGAAAAGTTGATAATATCTATAAAGAGACTTCGAAGCATAATAATGGCTTCCGGTGTTCGGTTCGTTATGTAAGTAAATAACTTAACAGGGCGATATGGAATATCCCCGGTGCCGTCTTTATCTAGGTCGTAACCTGTGTATTCACTCCAATAGTTATTTTCAAAAAGATTGTCGTTTAGTTTACTGTTATAGGAAAGGTCAAAGGAATTTTGCACAAAATTATTATTTAAAAATCGGTTGGTATAGCAAGCCCCCCTTGATTTTACAGCCCATCCATTCGAAATAAAATCATTTCCTTGATAAGTTACTCGGTTGGAACCTTCTATGTTAATTCCAATGGTATTTCTTTGAAAGAGGTTTTCCGTAATTTCAGAATCGTTGATTTCTTTTAAAAGAAGTCCATAAGACGCCGCTCCCCAATTGTTGATGAACTTGTTCTTGCGCATAAGAATTTCTTTAGAGAACATGACGGCAACGCCCGCACCATTGTTGTCAAAAGTGTTGTTTTGATAAGTGTCATTATTTGAAAACATAAAATGAAGGCCGTACCTAATATTTTTAAAACTTACATTATTGCTAATAGTGCAATTGGTGGCAAACTCTAAATAAATACCGTCTCTGACCTTGGAGATTGAGTTGTTCTTAATTTCAATACTTTCACTGTACCATAGTTGAATGCCGTTTCCCGAGTTGTATTCTTCTACAGCATTTCCTTTTATCTCGTTATTTAAGATCTTTCCGTGATGTGATTTTTCGATATAAATTCCGAAGAATAAATTCTCGAGAATCAAATTCTGCAGCACAAAGGAACTGCTCTCTGTGACTCTGATAGCTGCATTATCTTGGGTATAACTTCGTCCTACATTTTTAATAAATAAACCGTCTAAGGTTACTCCGTCGGCTATAATCTTTATAATTTCCCCTTTGTTTTCCCCATCAATCACTGGGCGATTTACACCTATAATGGTGACCGATTTGTCCACTAAAATATTGTACTCTCTATAAATTCCTTTTTGAACGAAAATGGTGTCATTCTGTTGGGAAGCACTTAAAGCATCTTTTATATTTCTGTACTTACAATCTGTACAAACAGTAATGCTAGATGCAAAAACGATATTCGTCGAAATTATAAGGATAAAGAGTACTCTTTGAATCATTTATATTATCTGATAATTAAAAATTGGGCCGCTTCAATCGCGACTACTTGATGCGTTTCAAGGGCTGAGAATGATAGTGATTCATTTTTTTTTAATTCATGGATTGCTTCGTGGATATGAAATTGGATGTGCCCGGACAGCATTTGTAAGAATGCATCTTTGGGAGAGGTATGCGGTGGAAGTTTGGCTCCTTTTTCTAGACTTATTTTTCGAATTTCGAAACAGTCGTTTTGAACTACTTTTTCAACTTTAACGGCTTTATTTTCCATGGGTTTTTTCGGATTTAAAAACAATGAATTTAGTCTTTCAAATGCGTATTTAGGGTATGCCAGTCATATAAGTTCCCACCTTTTTCTTTTTGAATCTTTTCGGCATCCTCTGAGTCCGAAAAAGCTGATAAATTCGCTCCCATCGGGCTTGGAATCGCTTTAGAAATAATAAATGTGGCTGATTCAACGTCTATAAGTATTCCGGGATGATTATAATCACTTACTAGTAAAAGACCAATGGTGTTATTGTCAATTTCATCTGTATAATTGATCATGCATTCTGCAGCATCAAAATTGAATACTTTTCCTTTGTTTGTAACTAATTGTGCAGCATGCTGATTGTCTACAATCGTCATTCGACAAAAGTCACAGGCAGCTTCACCATAAGAAATTTCCTTGGGTTTTACGTCGCAGGAAACCGAAAACAGGAGAGAGGCTATTAGCATGTAGATCGAGTTTCTCATTTTGCTAGATCTTTTTCTTCTTTATTCCAAAACCATACCGCTACTAAGGATAATGCCATTCCTGCACCTAAGAAATAGGCTCCCAATTGAGGGTAGGAGTGAGCACGAAAGTTCAAGATATCCTTGGACCCAAACAGTGGGGGCTGAAAACCCATTACGCTACCATCGGGATTGGTGAATTTCATAATGGCTTTCGGATCTAAGTTATGACCATAATCGTGTTCCCATAAGTAAAAGTCATAAATCCCTGCAATGGCTAAAACTAGCATTGCAACTCCCCATCCTATGAACCATTTTTTGTTTCCTTTCAATCCAATAAAAATACCAATTAAAGACATCGCAATAATAACCACTGGAAATATTTTGAACTCCGGAATGGACTCTGGAATATATTTCATTCCCACATAATGATTCATGAGGTTGATATTCTTGATGTCATGGGGGTTTGCATCAGAAAAATCGTTGATATAGATATCCATTCCTAGCGGGATTGGATATTGTGGTGCTTCGAGGGTGATATTCCATAGTGGGAAAATAAACAGTCCTAGAATAAGCACTGATCCCAGAATCATCATAAGTCGAGACTTTTTCATAGTAAGTTTTTTAGATTGAGGGCGGGGGGACTCCCCGCCCTTAAAAAATAAGGAATGTGAAAAATTAATTACTAACTGTATTCCTTATTATTTTAATCTTCTCCTACCGACCAAGAGAGGGGTAGTGCTGAGTTTGATGGGGATACACGTACATATCCCTGCATTTCTTGGTGTAAGGCAGAACAGAAATCAGTACAATAGAATGGCCAAACTCCAACTTCTTTTGGCTCCCATACAAACGTTTCGGTTTGCCCGGGCATGATTAATAGTTCGGAGGTATTCGCTCCAATAATACTAACACCATGTGGTACATCATAATCCTGTTCCAAGTTGGTTACATGGAAATATACTTTATCCCCTACTTTAATTCCTTCGATATTATCAGGAGCAAAATGACTTCGGATGGTCGTCATATAAATGTGAACCACCTTTCCATCTCGAACTACTTTTGTTTCGGCTTCAGATTTGGCAGCGAACGGATGTTCATTTTCTTCTAATTTGAATATTTTTTTCGAATTTTTCATCACAATATCTGCAGCGATGCCAGCCGCATAGTGAGGCTCTCCAACGGTTGGGAAGTCGAGGAGAAGTTCCATTTTTTCACCGGAAATGTCGTACAACTGTGCAGATTGCGTCACTTCGGGGCCGGTAGGCAAGTATCGGTCTTTGGTGATCTTATTCATTGCCAAGAGATAGTTTCCAAATGGGGCTCTGGAATTACCTCCAGGAATCATGATATGCCCTACAGAATAATAACAAGGCTGACGATCAATCACTTCCCAGGTTCCAAGTTTCCATTTCACTACTTCTGAAGAAATAAAGAAGCTTGTATATCCATTTCCTTTTCCGTCAAATTCTGTGTGAAGAGGGCCTAATCCAGCCTGATCTACTACCCCGGCCAATACATCTTCGAATTTTAAGATAGGAATGCCATAGGCGTCACCTTCAAAACTTTTTGCTTCAATAGCGGCTAACATTTTGGTAAAGGAATGAACCGTAAGATTGGCGGAAAGTTTACCACTTCCAACGATATATTCTCCAGATGGGTCCACATCACAACCGTGAGGTGATTTAGGAGTAGGTAATAAATAGACCAATCCGGGCAATTCTGAAGCGTCAAGCGTCAAAACTTCTTCCATCATGGTAGAGGTGGCTAGATGGGTGTTTTCATTATAGGTATTATGAGCATATCGGGCGGGAACTTTCTTACCCTTACCTTCTTTGATATATTCTTCTGCCTTTTTCCAATTGATGGCGGCGATGAAATCTTTATCGTTTTGTGAAGCATTCACTTCCAATAGCGTACTTGCTTCCTCCGTATTATAGGTGGAGAAAAAGAACCATCCATGCGATGCACCGCGTCCAGGGTGTGCTAAGTCATAGTTAAATCCGGGCATTAGAATTTGAAACTTTAAGTCCATTCCACCATCTTCGGGATCTACACTAATAAAAGATAAAGACCCTTTAAAGTTGCCTTTATACTCTTTGATCGGCATATCCTTTTGAGGGATAGGAACTGAAAAACGAGTCCCTGCGACCACATACTCTGTGTTTTCTGTTACGAAAGAAGAGCTATGGTTTCCTGCACTATTGGGAAGTTCAATAATTTCTGTTGTTTCGAAGGTTGTTAAATCAACTTTAGCGATTCGAGGGGTATTATTCCCATTTATGAACACCCATCGACCATCCAAAGAACCATTAGTTTGAGAAATATCTGGGTGGTGAGCATCATCCCAGGGTACAAAACCATGAGAAGTGTTTAACATAGGTTTGGTTTCTTCATTATAGCCATAGGCCTTTTCAGCGTCCTGAGAAAAAACAGGAATCACTTTAAAGAGTCGGCCTGAAGGCAGACCATATACCGATAGTTGACCACTGAATCCACCAGACACAAAGGCATAGTAATCGTCGTATTCACCTGGAGCCACATATACTTTTTCTGCAGCATTTGTGCCAAGGGCACCTTTCTTTTTATTTGTATTGCTCGTCTTATCACAGCTAGCAAAAAAGGCTATGGCAATAAAAAAAGGAATTAATTTTAGGGTTGTTTTCATGGGTGTATATTTTAGTTTTGTCGATTAGTTTTCTGGAAGTATTACTTTATCTACTACATGCACAATTCCGTTTCCGGCTGGAACACTGGCAATTATTTTGGCTCCTCCAACGTATACATCATCACCCTTTACTTCAACCGTTACGTTTTGGTTGCTGGCTTGACCCAAGGATTTGAATTTTTTTAGAAATTCTTTATCATAATTTCCTGGAGTTACGTGATGCTTTAAGATAAAGGCCAATTGTGTTTTGTTTTCTGGCTTGAGAAGTGTTTCCACAGTACCCTCGGGCAGTGCAGCAAATGCCTCGTTGGTTGGCGCAAAAACCATTAAAGGTCCAGCGTTAACAAGGGCGTTTTCGAGCTCTGCTGCTTGTACTGCGGCGACCAGCGTTGTATGATCTGGTGATCCTATGGCAATATTTAGCACATTGGGAGTCGATTCGTCGTCTTTTAAAAAGGCTTGTCCTTGCTTTTCTTGATCAGCTGCCATAGGAGCATCATTTGCCTCGGTAGTTTCGGTCGTGGTTATATTGTTACAACCCGAACTAAAAAAGACAAGAATTAATAGGAGCGATAAAATGTTGGTTGTTTTCATTGGTTTTGAGTTTAAGAAAAATGGCAACATTGCCCATTTCGGTTTTTATTTAAGTGTTCTGAAATATTCTAAAATACTTCTGGCCTCTTCTTCTGTAAGGCTTTGATTTGCCATGGGAGAGCCATTATGGTCTATTAATAATTGTCTGGCAATGGGGTCTTTTTCAACCATCTCCTGAGGATTTAGGATCATGTTCATAATCCACTCTGGGGAACGTCGTTCTAAAATACCTGTAGGTGCTGGCCCTATAAATTTTTTATCTGGTTTATGACATGCCATACATTTCGTTCTAAAATGTTCTTGGCCAGTCAGCGCCATAGCCTCGTCAATACTTGATTCGAGGGTTAAGTTCTTAATAGGACCGACTCCTTTGTTATTAAGGTCAATCATTGCAGAGGCGTCTGTTTTTTGCGAAGAAACGGGGGATTCGGATTTTGGTGTTGTTCCAATTTTAATAGATTCCGAATTTTTTTCGGGAGTTCCATTACCGCAATTAAGAAACAAGAAACTGCTAAAAAATACTAAAGTCATTAAATAATACTTCATAATTAGTTGGTTTAAGTGGAGTAAAAATAGTTTGAGTAGGTATTGTAAAAAATGACTTTTATCATAATAAAAGACCTAGGGGTATTTTTTATTAAATATTATATTTGTTTAGTAAATTTGTCTCATGTTATCACATTCATCCAAATATGCTATCAAAGCATTACATTTTATTTCAAAGAATGGAAGTTCAAATAAGAAGTTGAGGTCCGTTGAAATATCGCAGTCGACTAATATTCCCAAACCCTTTCTATCTAAGTTATTGAAGCAATTAGCTTTACTTGAAATTATATCTTCATCAAAGGGTCCTAATGGAGGATTTTTTCTGACAGAGGAGCAATTACAAAGAACGGTTCTGGATATTATTGTCGCCATCGAAGGGAAGGATCGGTTCCATCAATGTGTGTTGAATATCGATGCTTGTAACGCAGAAATGCCTTGCCCCATTCACGAGCTTGTGTTTAAGGAAAAGGATGCACTTAGAAATGCAATTAAGAAGATAAAATTATTGGACTTGAGTGATAATCTAAATTATTTTACAACCACCACCAATTAGATCTTTCTCCAATGACCGATATTACTCTTCTTACCGACCGCCGTTATCATCAACCTAAAAAGATCACGCCGTACATTCAAAATATTTTAGATGAAGCACACTATTTAACGAAGGCCTTGGAGGCTGAAGGGCTTGCTGTGGAGCGCACGTATTGGGACAATCCCGATTACGATTGGACGCAAACCAAGGCGGTGGTATTTAGAACCGTATGGGATTATTTTGAACGCTTTGAAGAATTTCAAAAATGGCTGGACGAAGTAAAAAAGAAAACCATATTAATTAATCCCTATGAATTAATTCAATGGAATATTGATAAGCATTATTTAAGAGATCTTCACAGTAAAGAAATCGCCATAGTGCCCACCCATTTTGTAGATCGAGGAAAAAAGGAAATGCTAAAGCAAGTCTGTAAATTACATCAATGGAAGGATATTGTGATAAAACCGGCCATCTCCGGGGCTGCGTTTCATACCTACCTCATTAGAGAAGCTCAATTGCAACAACACGAATCGCTTTTTGCTGATTTAGTGGACGAGCGTGATATGTTGGTTCAAGAATACCTTCCAACCATTCGAACGAAAGGTGAGGCAAGCTTGATGGTGTTCAACGGAACTTATACGCATGCGATTTTGAAACGTGCCAAGGAAGGAGATTTTCGAGTGCAAGACGATTTTGGAGGGACGGTACACCCTTACACACCCAGCCCGGAAGAAATTAAATTTGCAGAAACCATTTTCTCAAAGTGTGAACCGCTTCCCGCCTATGGAAGGGCCGATATTGTTTGGGATGAAGCCGGAAATCATTTGCTTTCAGAATTAGAGATCATTGAGCCGGAACTTTGGTTAAGAAACTACCCCGAGGCTGCAAAGCCGTTTGCTGGAGGGATTCTTCGATTTTTAAAGGATGTATAAATTATAAAATGGCGGAAGGGAGCGTTTCCGTAAATACGAGATCCGGATTCGGACAACGCTGCCTCCATTGTGCAATTTCTGAAGGAAACGCTACGCCGTTAAAGTTTTCTGCTTCTTCCATTAAATCTGTGATCAATTGAAAGTGTAAATGCGGCACCCAATGACCGTTTTCCAATTCATTTCCTATAAAGGCAATCCGTTCCCCTTGAGAAACTTTTTTGCCTTTAGGCGAGAGTAGCAAAGACGATTTGCTTAAGTGCCCATACAGGGTATAAAAACTTATTTCCGAAAAACGATGTTTTAGCACCAATGTTCCCCCGTAATCTTTGTGGTAATCGTTATCGTGGGAAATCACTACTTCTCCATCCCAACATGCATGAATTGGGGTTTCCGCAGGAATCCAAAAATCGGTTCCTAGGTGAATGTTTCTAAATTCTTTGACTCCCTTTAAGACCCGTTCAAAGGCCGGGGTGTTATAAAACGATCGCTGTTCGAGATATCCGTTGGCTAAAAGTGCTTTTGGATGTTTTTCTTGAAATAGTTGAATGCGCAAATTAGCCGCGTCTAAATCATCATGTTGGGGGTCCATTCCGAAGAAATTACTACCGGAGGACATATCAATGGCGGCTACCTCGTCGAATGTTAATTCGGGAAATAATACATGCAGCGACCTTTGGTTGCTCAAGGCCCAATTAGAAAACTTCATATTTTTTAGAGGACAGATTTTTGTTTTTTATAAAAGGCATCGGCTTGCATCTGCATGAGTTCTCTTGCAATTTTTCGCTTGTAGTCGTACAATTCCTTTTCTTCAGCAATGTCTGCATAAACACGATTGTTTACCTCGCGATCGGTAGTGACTAATACATCGCGTTGCGCTTTTTGTTGGGATACCCAAGACGCGACTGCTCCTTCTTGTTCTGCCAATTTTAGATCGTAGGCTCCTTTCGGTGATAAAAGCTTCGCGATAATGGGGGAGGTTTCAATCGCTAGAAACAACAAAAAGATAAAAAAGGAAGGTAACCAAGGGAGTTTGTTTAGCGCATTTACTCGAGCCATTAATCCGTCAAAACCTTCTATAATAGGCTGGGTATCTGCAACCCTTTTTTCATAATCAAGCGTAAGTCGGTTTATTTCGGCCTCATTCGCTACAATTTTATCGTTATTGGTTTTACGCAATTCTTGCAGGGCAGCGAGTTCGGCATCATGCTTTTCACGCTTTTCTTTATAAACAGGTCCCTTTCCAATTAATTCAGTGCCCTTTCTGCCTTCAGCTTCGGCAATGTAGGTTTCATACAAAGCATTGACTTCGGTTTCTTTATCAACAACTTCTTTTTTTAGAGCTTCATTTTGAAGGGTTAAAGCATTTAGGTTTGGAGTATATTGAAGGGCTAATTGCTCTTGGTTCGCCAAGGTCATGGTATTCTTTTCTTCAAGCAAAACTTGATTGATTTCCTTTTCGAAAATTTTAATTTCTAAGGGTTTCGAAATAACAATGGCAATAATAATGGCGAGCAGAATACGGGGAGACGCTTGAAGGAGTTCGTCAAAAAAACTATCTCGTTTTTTAATGGTGGACACAATAAATCGATCCAAATTAAAAATGAGCAACCCCCAGATCAAGCCAAAAAACACGGCGGTATAAGGATTGTCAAAGACTGTAAATAAGGCGTAAGCAGCAGCGATAGTCGCCATAACTGCGGTGAAGAAAACCGTAGCACCTATGCCGGCATATTTAGTTTTTTCCCCTGCAGAGCATTGGTCTAAGAGGTCTACGTCCGATCCCGAACAGAAAATAAAAAAGCGTTGTAACATGATGTGATTGATTGATGAATAGAAGCTTATAACGGAAATTCTTGCGATTTGGTACAAAAAAAGCCTTGATTTTTCAAGGCTTTTATTTTTAGTTGAAGTGGAATGTTATTTAGCTAACAGCCACTGAGGGTAACTATTGGATATTCCTTACTTGTTTCATCAATTTCGATTCTTAGGTTAGGATCCTTTCGAATAATCTCTAATGCTTTTTCTGTTGGGATCTCTTTTCCATCCATATAGAAAACAGCACCTTTTTTAGAAAGATCCATCAAATATGCAAAGGGGTCTACACCGGGTAATTGTTTGAGGCTTCCTTCAGCAGGAAATGGTTTGGCCGAAATATTCACAATTGGATTGCTGTTTTTAAAGGTCGTCGTTTTAACATGTAAGTTTTTATTTGCTTTCAAAAGCGCAATCGCATAATCTGACGTTATTGGTTTGTCTTCGTAGAAAAATGCTGAATGTTCATTCGCCAACGCTACGACCTGGTCTATGGGCTCCAAGCTGTAAGAAGGAATTGCAGGTGGCGGTGGTGGTGGAATTTTGCTATGGTCCAATGAAGAATTTTTTGCAGGTGGTGGTGGAGGGATACATTCAGGGAAAGGAGCAGATTGTTCTTTTTGATCTTGGCTCATCCTTTTATATAAATACTCTAATCGTTTTAAGTCTTTTAATTTCACGACCCGAGATTCAATAGGTTGTGCGTTGTATATTTTCGCCAATCGATTGTATTCTTTTAATTCTTCAGGAGTAGCTTTTTTCTCTTGTAAGCTTACTATTTCTTCTGCTGTTGCGTTTGGTTTTACCACCAAGGTTCGATCGCTGAATCCATAAAGGATTACAGACAATAATGGAATGATGAAAAGGCTTTTCAACCATTTCGCTTTTGATGATGTTTGTGTTTTCATAACTGTAAATCGTTTTTTGATGAATGAATAATTGATTGAATTCGCCAGGGTTGGCGATGAGGCATTTGATGAGAATGCCAATAATAGGTTCTGATAGGTATAAGGATCGGTTCCAAGTTGAAGCACCCCTTGATCTGCCAAGAATTCATGATTTAATTTAATGGACTTTTTCAGGAAGTATAACAACGGATTGAACCAAAAGATAATCTGAATTAATTCGATAAATAGGGTGTCAATGCTGTGCCTTTGATTGGCATGAATTTGTTCATGCAGAAGCACTTCCTGCGGAATTTCATTCGCTTCAAACTTTTGTTTGTTTAAAAATATGTAACGAAAAAAAGTATGAGGGGTGGTGGGGTTATTTAAAAGAACGTGCAGGACATTTCGACCTTTCACTTGAGGATTATTTTGAATTTTCTGAATGAGGTTTGACAAGTTCTTGATAAACTTAATGCTGAAAAATAATACGCCCAACC
>JAHEMY010000033.1 GCA_024643425.1 Flavobacteriaceae bacterium | reverse complement strand
TAACCAGCAATATAAGTCCGCAAGACCGAACGTTTAACAGCGGCGTTTGGAATTTCTTGGAACAACGGGTGCGTCGATGGGCGAAGAAATACGATGCTGTTTTTGTGGTCACAGGGGGTGTGCTTTCACCCGGTCTAAAAACCATTGGCTATGAAAAGGTGTTGGTTCCGGAGTATTTTTACAAAATTATCGTGGATGAGCATGAAGGTGAGTTTCGAGCGATTAGCTTTTTGATCCCCAATGAACCGACGGAGGCGTCTTATTATGAATTCATGGTTTCGATTGACGACCTAGAAGCAGCTACCGGCATCGATTTTTTTGAAGCTCTGCCGGATGATGTTGAAAATGCTTTGGAAGCTTCGATTGGAGAAGGTTCTTGGAAGCAGTATTAACGATTGATGTAATTGGAGGCGTCAAGCTTGACGAAGATAAAAAGCAAGATGGTAAAGCCCCACAAACTTGATCCGCCATAACTAATGAAGGGTAAGGGAATCCCGATGGTAGGGAGGAGTCCGATCACCATGCCCACATTTACAAAAAAGTGAAAGAATAGGATGGAGGCGACACTATAGCCATAAACCCGGCCGAAGGTAGATTTTTGTCGTTCGGATAAAATTAGGAGTCGGATGATGAGAAAAATAAACAAGAGTACTACGGTCATCGAGCCGAGGAACCCCCATTCTTCGCCAATGGTACTGAAGATATAATCGGTGTGTTGTTCAGGGACGAAATTTCCTTTAGTCTGTGTGCCTTGCAGCCAACCTTTTCCCGTCCATCCACCACTCCCAATGGCAATTTCACTCTGGTTGGTATTGTATCCAATTCCTTTTTCGTCTACTTCTTTTCCCAGCACAATGTTGAAGCGATCTCGATGGCGTTGTTCAAAGACGGTATTGAATACATAGCTTACCGAAAAGGTGAAGCCAATCGCTATCAGGGCCAAGGCTAGGTAGTTGGTTAATTTTGGTCGATTCTTTTTTCTGCGTTGGTTTAAATAATGAAAAAGTGCAAAAAGGACAATTAATACAGCCATCCAAGGTACTCCTATCATGAGGGTCCCTACAAACAGTCCGGCGGTTAAGAAACCGAGGAGCACAAAAATATAATTGAGGCCTTCTCGGTACATGGGAAACACAAAAGCAGCATAGACCAAGGCACTCCCGGGATCCGGTTGTGGAATAATGATAAGGGCCGGAAGGATAATAATAATGAAGGCACGAATTTGGTGCCTTAATTCCTTCATGTTAGTTTGAATGTCGCTTACATATTTCCCTAAGGCCAATGCGGTGGCCGCCTTAGCAAACTCGCTGGGTTGAATTCCAAAACTGCCAAAATTATACCAGGAGGTAGCTCCGTTTACATTCTTCCCAAGCACAAAAAGGCCTAGTAGTGAAAGCAGCGATACGAGATAGATTACGCTGGAAAAGCGTTCATAGAATTTTGAGTCGATGGCCAGAATAAACAAAATGAGGATGAAACTCATTCCAATCCAGAGCATCTGTTTTGTGTAAATTTGAGAGAGATCAAATAAGCCTTGCGACCCGTCGGTGAGGGAGGCCGAATAGATATTCATCCATCCTGCAATTACCAGCATCACATAGAGGAGAATGGTCCATCGGTCGAATTTAAGATTCCGGGTAACGGCTCCCATTAGTTGTTAATTTGAAATGGTACACCGCTATAAGGCTTTTTATATTCATCCATGAGGCTTCCGTTAAGCACAAAGTCTTCCATGTCCTTTCTTGTAATCTCGCCTTTTAAATATTTTTCAATCATGAGGCCGGCAATTCTACCTGCCCAACGAGACCCCCAATAGCCGTTTTCTACAAATACTGCTATGGCAATTTTTGGATCGTCTTTTGGAGCAAATGCCACAAAAACGGAATGGTCGGTGAGTTGCATTCGTTTTCCATCTACGCGAATATAATTTTCGGCCGTACCGGTTTTCCCGCAGATTTCAATACCGGGAACCCCAATGCGTGAAGCAGTTCCATAGCGATATACGTCGTGCATTCCTTCCACCACCGGAATAAAATATTTTGGATCGACGGTAGTAATGTTTTTCTCCTTGTATTTGGACGGGATGCTATCGGCACCAATAATGTTTTTGATAATATGAGGCCTGTAAAAATAGCCGCGATTGGCGATGGTTGCCGTGAAATTGACCATTTGCATAGGGGTGAGCAATACTTCCCCTTGTCCGATGGAATTTGAAATAGTCGCTGCCGAATACCACTTGTAGGTTGGGTATTGATATGCCCGGTTGTAATAATCTGCATCTGGGATATGCCCTTTATTTCCGGCAGGTAGGTCGTAGCCCATATAATCTCCCAAACCAAAGCTTAATAAGTGCTCTCTCCAATGGTCGATACCCTCCTGAGGGGTATCGTATTTATCGATGGTACGACGGTACACCGTTGCAAAATAAGCGTTGCAAGAATTCGCAATTCCACCAATCATGGCGAGGGGGGAAGCATGGTGGTGGCAGCCTAATTTTCGACGACCATAAGAATATCCGCCATGGCATGAAATGCGT
Organism: Flavobacteriaceae bacterium; assembly: GCA_024643425.1. Classification (GTDB taxonomy): domain Bacteria; phylum Bacteroidota; class Bacteroidia; order Flavobacteriales; family Flavobacteriaceae; genus JAHEMY01. The sequence continues at coordinate 22,956 of JAHEMY010000033.1, read as the reverse complement.
TCGTCCAGATCGATTACTCCTTCTTGGAGTCCGATGAGTGCAGTAAGCGTTTTAAAGGGAGAACCCGGAGGGTATTCTCCTTGTAATACGCGATCGAACAAAGGTTTGGCAATGGTGTCGTAATAGAGTTTGGTAAAATTCCTTGAACGCTCTCTTCCTACTAATAGGGAAGGGTCGTAGTTAGGAGCGGCAACCAAGGCTAGGATCTCGCCGGTATTTGGTTCTAAAGCGACAATGCCACCTCGCTTATTTACCATTAAATCTTCTCCGTACTGTTGTAGGGCTGCATCGATGGTGAGTTTGATATCGTTACCACGTGTAGGCAGGGTGTCAAAAATTCCTTCTTTGTAGGGGCCTATGTCCCGGTTAAATCGATCTTTCTGAATGTATTTTACACCTTTAGTGCCGCGCAGTACATCTTCGTATTGTTTTTCAACACCGCCCATACCTATTAATTCTCCCATTTGGTAATAGGGGTTTTTTTCGATGATGCGCTCGTTTACCTCAGAGATATAGCCCAATACATTTGCCGAGTGATTCACTTGATAATCTCGAAGCGATCGCTTCTGAATGTAGAATCCTTCGTATTTATACATCTTTTCAGAAAGGGCAGCATACTCGCTTTTGGTAAGCTGCGGTATCACTACCGAGGGCAATCTGGGAGAATAAACCTTCGCTTTTGCGAGGATTCTAATAAAATCTTTTTTGGTAATGCGTAAAAGGCTGCAAAACTCCAAGGTGTCTAAAGGTTTCACATCGCGAGGAATCACCATCACATCGTAGGAAGGCTGATTGGATACTAACAGGCTTCCATGGCGATCGAAGATGTATCCACGTTGCGGGTAATCGTAAACAATTTTTACCGCATTGTTTTGTGAGAGTTTATCGTAAGAGGAATCGTAAATTTGAAGATAGAAAAGCCTGGAGGCGAACACCACCCCGGTCACCAATACCACCAAAAGAAGTAACAGTTTTCTCATCAACTCATTCGACTAAATATATACAGACTACAAAAGATAAGGATTGTACTGAATATTCCTGAAAATAACGTAGACTTCAAAATTAATAGTATTTGTTGAACGTTAAAAATTTCCAAGGAGAAAAGAACCAAATGGTGGAGCAATACCATTCCTAAAATATATACGAGTTGTTGTGAAAAACTCGATGAATTCACTCGTACCGTATTGTATTCATAACTCACCCCAAACGAAAACTTCAGCAATAAGGGTCGTACCCAAGCAATGAATACTGACGCTCCGGCATGAATCCCTCCGGAATCGTTAAAGAAGTCGATGGTAAGTCCCAATAAGAAGCTTAAAAAGATCAAGAGGCCTTTGTTTCCGGTAAGGGGATACAAGAGGATGAAAAACAGATATAAATAGGGATTGATGTGCCCCAGGAAATTAATATGGTCTAGCAAAAGTACTTGGACCAGCACTAAAACCAAAAAACGAACCGCATTTATGAAAATTTCATTATTCCACATCGGTTGCTTCCTTTTCAAGTTCTTTGATTTCGGCCCGATCCTTTCGGGATACCAAATAAACGTATTTCACGCTGGTCATGTCGGTAAATAAATTCACATTTATTCGGTAGTAATCACCTACTTCTTCCACGACAAAATCTTGAACGGTTCCAATCGGAATACCTTCAGGGAAAATGGCTGAACGTCCATCGGTAACAATGGTATCGCCAACGGCGATAGGCGCAATTCTTGGGATTTCTTTTAATTGAACACGATTTGGTTTCTTAGCATCCCAAACTAGGGTTCCAAAGTGGTTTGATTTTTTAAACTTTGCGACTATCTGGCTCTGAGTATTCAATACCGATTGCACCGATGCAAAACGATTGGAAACGTGGCTCACAATCCCTACGATTCCTTTGGTGGAGATCACACCCATATCTATTTGAATACTGTCTAAGGCGCCTTTGTTTATGGTAAGCTGGTTTTTGGTTTTTCCGTAGCTGTTATTAATTACTTTGGCATTTCTTACGCGGTAATTTTTAACGGAAGGCATTGCTGCAGTATCGATGGGCGGTAGCGGTAGTTTGATGTTTTGAAGGCGCTCCCGAAGCTGTTTATTTTCATTGGTTAATTTTTCGTTCTGCGTCTTCAGGTCGAAATAATCGGTAATGCTGCTTTTGAAGGTGTAAATAGTTCCACTCAGGAAGTTAGCGGAGCTTACATACCTGTTTTTGTGATAAGAGTGTGCATTAATCGTAAGACCTATGGCAGTTAAAAAGAGCACAAAGAACAACACGAAATTTTTATTCCGAATAAAGAAATCAATGATCTGTTGCATTCTGGGGCCTTCCTTATCTTATTTTATCAACACACTTTTATATTTTGCGAGGTTTTTTAGGCAAATACCGGTACCGCGAACTACAGCGCGTAAAGGATCTTCTGCGATGTAGACGGGAAGATCGGTTTTTTGTGATAATCTTTTATCAAGTCCGCGCAACATCGACCCCCCTCCGGCTAAATAAATACCTGTATTATAAATATCTGCAGCTAATTCCGGTGGCGTTTGGGAAAGTGTTTCCATCACCGCATCTTCGATACGCAAGATGGACTTATCCAGCGCTTTTGCTATTTCTCGGTAGGAGGTTTGAACCTGTTTTGGTTTCCCGGTTAATAAATCCCGTCCTTGTACTGCCAACTCATCCGGTGGCAATTCAAGGTCTTCAGTAGCCGCACCAATTTGTATTTTTATTTTTTCTGCAGTGCGTTCTCCAACGTAGAGGTTGTGTTGTGTACGCATGTAGTACACGATGTCGTTGGTGAATACATCTCCTGCAATTTTTACCGATTTATCACACACAATACCTCCAAGAGCAATCACTGCAATTTCGGTGGTTCCACCCCCGATGTCTACAATCATATTTCCCTTTGGTTGCATGATATCCACACCAATACCAATAGCTGCGGCCATCGGTTCGTGGATAAGATAGACTTCTTTACCGTTCACCCTTTCGGCGCTTTCTTTTACCGCACGCATTTCAACTTCAGTAATACCACTTGGGATACAAATTACCATGCGCAAGGATGGGGTGAGCCATTTCTTTTTAAGCGCAGGGATGTCCTTGATGAACATATTGATCATTTTCTCACTCGCATCAAAATCGGCGATAACACCGTCTTTTAGCGGACGAATGGTTTTAATATTTTCGTGGGTCTTACCCTGCATTCGAGCAGCTTCGCGACCAACGGCGATAATTTTTCCGCTAATTCGATCGCGGGCGACAATGGAAGGGGCATCCACAACCACTTTATCATTATGAATGATAAGGGTATTGGCAGTTCCAAGGTCAATGGCTATTTCTTCGGTAAGAAAGTCAAAAAATCCCATAGTGGTTCAAGGTTGTATATTATTTATAGGCTAAGTGTTCTTACAAATGTAACAAAATTAGTGTTTAAAATGCCGCACCCCTGTAAATACCATCGACAGGCCGTGATTGTTGCAATAATCAACACTTAGTTCGTCTTTTATTGACCCTCCCGGCTGAATCACGGCAGTGATTCCTGCGTTATCTGCAATTTCCACACAGTCGGGAAATGGGAAGAACGCATCACTTGCCATTACAGCACCTTTTAGGTCGAATTTAAAGGCATTTGCCTTGTCAATCGCTTGACGCAAGGCATCTACTCTTGATGTTTGTCCGGTTCCGCTGGCACAGAGTTGTTTGTTCTTAGCCAGAACGATGGTATTGGATTTTGTGTGTTTACACACCTTCGAGGCAAATAGTAAATCATCTAACTCTGTTGCCGAAGGTTTATTGTTGGTAGCTTCCGTTAAATTTTCAAGCGTGTCGGTAAGGTTGTCACGATCTTGCACTAAGGTACCATTTAAACAGCTTCTTAATGTGTTTTTAGGAAGTTTATATAATTTTTGTTTGAGAAGAATTCGGTTCTTTTTCCCTTTTAAAATTTCAAGTGCTTTTTCACTAAATGAAGGGGCAATTACTACTTCACAAAACAAGCTGTGAATTTCTTCTGCCGTTGCCTCATCGATCTCTGTATTGCTTATTAAAATTCCTCCAAAAGCCGATACAGGATCTCCCGCCAAGGCATCAACATAGGCTTGTTTAACAGTACCTCTTTGGGCAATTCCGCAGGCGTTGTTGTGTTTCAGAATGGCGAAAGTAGGGGCTTCACCATGAAATTCGTTCATAAGATTTACCGCCGCATCTACATCCAGAAGGTTGTTATAGCTCAATTCTTTTCCATGAAGCTTGTCGAACATAGCCTCAAAATCGCCATAGAAATATCCTTTTTGGTGTGGGTTTTCACCATAACGAAGCACATCGCCTTTCATCTCGCTTACTTTTAACGAAGGGAGTTCTGCGGTTTGGTTGAAATAATTAAAAATTGCAGTATCGTAATTGGAAGAAACGTTGAACGATTTTGCTGCGAAGTACTTACGTTGCTCCAAAGTAGTGGCGCCATTTTGTTCAAACAGCAATTCAAGCACTTCGTCATAATCTTCCATGGAAGAAACACAAAGGGTGTCTTTAAAGTTTTTGGCTGCCGCACGAATAAGGGAAATACCTCCAATATCAATTTTCTCGACAATGTCTTGTTCCGGAGCTCCTGAGGCTACTGTTTTTTCAAAAGGGTAAAGATCAACAATAACCAAATCCAATTGAGGTATGTCGAAATCTTTCATTTCTTGACGGTCTCCTTCGTGGTCTTCGCGGTTCAATATTCCACCAAATATTTTAGGGTGTAAGGTTTTTACCCGACCTCCCAAAATGGAAGGGTATTCTGTGATTTCTTCGACAGGAATTACATTGATGTTCATGTCGTTGATGAATTTTTCGGTTCCCCCGGTTGAGTAGAGGGTAACTCCCAATTGATCCAATTTTTCTACGATGGGCGCCAGTCCGTCTTTATGAAATACAGATATCAACGCCGATTGGATTTTCTTTGTAGTGGCCATGTAAAATAATTTGAGTGGAATTAAGGTGCAAAAGTACATAAATCCGAAGGAATACTGTAACATAACTTCACTTAAAAAGACCTATATTTAGGCTGCCATCAGAGGTCTTGCTTTACAACTATGATTATTTATCTTAGGGTTCTTAAGGAAAGTTTCAACTTCGCTATTAATGCGTTAACAAATAATAAGTTACGTACATTTTTATCGTTGTTGGGAGTGACCATTGGAATCTTTTCCATAATTGCCGTATTGGCATCGGTGGATTCCCTAAAAAATGAAATTGAAGGGTCCATTAGCGGTCTCGACAACAGCACGATATATTTAGGCAATTTTTCTTTTGGACCTACCGACGTACCTCGATGGAAGTGGGAGCAATTCCCAACGGCCAGTTATGAAGAATACCAGTATTTAAAAAAATCATTACCCGAAGTTGAAGCAATCTCCTATACGCTTAATGTCCCTAACGAGACCTTGAAGTATGAAGAGAAGTCCGTAGAAAATGTGAACATCGGCGCCGTCACTTTTGAATATTATGAGATCGAGGACTTGAAAATTGAAGAAGGACGCTTTTATAATGAACTTGAATCCAACAATGGGAATCATGTGATTGTTTTGGGGAATGAAATATCCAATTCCTTATTTTCATCACCACAACAAGCCATTGGAAAAAAGGTGCGGCTTTACGGACAAAAATTTACGGTTATTGGTGTCTTGAAGAAAGAAGGTTTTTCCTTGGGAGATTCAAAGGATACCGCAGTTTTTGTTCCTGTGAATGTATTGCGTCGGTTGTTTGGAACCAACAACAAGAACTTGTTTCCCTTCATTATTATCAAACCCGAAAAGAATATCGACAATGCCGAGTTCATTGCCATGCTCAAGCAAAAGATGCGATTGAAGCGTGGCTTGAAAGCCGATGAGACAGACAGTTTCTTTGTGAATCAGTTACAGGGTTTTGCCGATGCCATCGATAGTATTACAGGAAGTATGAATGTGATAGGTGGAATAATTAGTTTGTTTTCTTTACTCGTTGGTGGATTTGGTATCGCCAACATCATGTTTGTGAGTGTGAAGGAGCGCACCAGCTTGATTGGAATCCAAAAATCCTTAGGAGCAAAAAGAAAGTTTATTCTCTATCAATTTTTGTTTGAAGCCATGATTTTAGCCATTATTGGCGGGTTGATTGGCTTGGTCCTTGTCTTTATCGTTTCCCTAATAGCCTCTCAGTTTACCGGTGACTTTGAATTTGTTTTGTCGGGATGGAATATGTTTATTGGAACTGCCATTGCAGCTATTATCGGTCTCATCTCCGGAATTCTTCCTGCCATTAAAGCGTCAAAACTGGACCCGGTTGAAGCAATTCGAACAGGGATGTAAGCAATAATTCTTTAAAGTATTTCGGCTACTTGTTGGTTCACCCATTCCAGGAAACGCTCATCTTCTGAACTAAATGGATCTATGGTGTTTGAATCGATGTCGATTTGTCCAATGTTCTTTCCATCCTTAAAAAGTGGGATTACAATTTCCGATTTTACCGTGATGCTACAGGCGATATAGTTGTCCTGTGCTTTTACATCCGGTACTACAAAATTTGCATTACTTTCGGCTACCTGACCGCAAATTCCTTTTCCAAAAGGAATGACCGTATGGTCGGTAGGAATTCCTGCAAACGCTTTTAAATGTAAAGTACGTGCACTTTCATTGGCAAAATAAAATCCTACCCAATCGTAGTAAGGAACCTGTTCCCGAAGCACCTCACATACTCGGGTCATTTTTGTAGAAGTATCTAACGAAGCTTGACTTAATACCGAGCTAATCGCGGGCTTTAGGGATGCTAATTTCATAGGAACCATGTTTGCTGCAAATGTATTTCAAAAATTCAAAGCTTGTTGAATTTCAAATTATATACATTTGTTAAAAATGAAACAGCTATTCATTAAATATAGACCCGTCCTACGATTTGTTCTCCTTTTTTTGGGAAGCTATTTGATATTGAGTTTAGTCTATGGGCTATATCTCCAAGCATCTCATAAGGGGGCTGCAGAATCGGACTATGTGACTTCGCTGGTTGCACGACAAAGTCAGACTCTATTAAACGAATTTGGTTATGAAGCTTCCATCACACCTACTCCCAATCATCCCAGCATGCAAATTAGCCTATTTGGGCATCCTGTGGGTCGGATTGTGGAAGGATGTAATGGGATTAGTGTGATTATTCTATTCATTTCATTTGTTATTTCCTTTGCGCAACGTTGGCGAAAGACAGTCTTATTTCTTTTGGGCGGAGCGGTGCTAATCTATGCGATTAATCTGGTTCGTATCTCCATCTTGGCGGTGGCCTTGTATCGTTGGCCGGAGCATCAAGATGTGCTCCATCGGATTGTATTTCCGGGCATTATCTATGGTATGGTCTTTATTTTGTGGGTTATATGGGTGCGGTCTTTAAAATTAGAAGGGAGTGATGCATAAAACCATACGCATTATTATTACTTTGTTTTGCGTCGTTTTACTGGTGCTTATAAGGGCGTATGCTCCAGAGCTCTTTTACGATCCGCTTATATTGTTTTTCAAAAATTCGTCGGGGAACTTGACCTTGCCTGAATTTGATCTCTTGGGATTGTTATTGAATACTTCGGTTCGTTTCTGGATGAACACCTTAATTTCGTTGACTATTTTGTGGTTCGTATTTAGCAGCAAAGAGGTGGTAAGACTGTCGTTAGTACTTTATGCTATTGCGTTTATATTGTTAATTATTGTCTTTGCATTCCTGTTGCAAGTGAATCCTGAAGGGCCTTTTATGGCCTTGTTCTATGTACGTCGGTTTTTAATTCAGCCGATCTTCGTTCTTATTTTGATTCCTGGCTTTTATTTTTTCAGAAATACGAATTAGTGGTATCTTTGCAGGACCAAAAAACAAACAATTATGAAAAACCTATTTATGGCATTATTGGTAGTGATTTTATTCACTGCGTGTAAAGAAAAAGAAACTAAAACGGAAGAACCACAAGGGCCTTCTCAAATGGAACAGGTGGTAGCAATTCACGATGAATTGATGCCTAAGATGTCGGTGATTGGAGAACTAATTTCAAAAATTGAGGCCAATATTGACACCCTAAATGTTGACTCGGTAAAAGTTAAAAGTATTGTTGAATTAAAATCTGCCAATGAAAGTATGATGAATTGGATGATGGGTTTCGGCAGCGCTTTTGAAACGAATGAAATTATGAATGGTGCGGATTTGACTGAAGATAAAAAGCAAACGCTCAATGAATTTGAGCAAAGTGCGAACGATTTAAAAGTTCAAATGGAGACTGCGATCAAAAATGCAGAAGACGTTTTAAATCAGTAAGGTCTCGTTAAAAGTCTGTTAGAATAAGGGGGTAATTGGTTTAATTGCCCTCTTTTTTTGTAATTTTACCTCGTGAAAAGATTTCTTTCCATACTATTATCATCTCTAATCTTGCTAAGTAGCAGTGGTTTGGCTTATGCCAAGCACTATTGTGGCGGCTTGGAAATGGAGTCGAAAATTACATTGGGTGAAGAATCGTTGTCGTGTGGAGCAAAAATGGGAATACCGCCCAAAGCAGTTGAAAGTCACGAAAAGCATAGCTGTTGCAGTGATAAGTACCTTCAGGTAACCACAGACGATCACTTTGCGAAGGCGTCCTTTGATTTTCATGTTGAGAACCTATGGGTGCCAACACTTCTCGAAGTTCTTTTCACCTTAAATGAATCGGTTCCAAAAGCCGATCAACTCGTATTTAGCGAATATTACCCACCTCCGTTGCAGCAGAATTTACAGGTGCTGTACGAAACTTTCCTCATTTGATTTTAAGGTAAAACAAAGCCCTCAGGGCGCTATTACTGTTTTTAAACCTTAAAATTACAATCATGAATCATACATATCGAATCACAGGGATGACCTGTGAAGGCTGTGTAGCATCAGTCACAAAATATTTAAAATCGGTGGAAGGCGTAAGTTCTGTCACCGTAGATTTGGCAACATCAGAAGCAAAAATTGAGATGGAACGACATCTTTCTGTTTCAACACTTCAAGATGCGTTGCCTGAAAAATATCAAATTACCACCGAAGAAAACACAGGTGTTTTCTCAAGCGCAGCGGTGCAAGAGGCCTCAAAATTTCAACAGCTAAAACCGCTGTTTCTTATCTTTTTATACCTTGTTGTAGCATCCGTTTTGTTAAATATGGATGGAGGTTCGTTGAATGAAGCCATGCTCGACTTTATGGGATTATTCTTCATCGTGTTTAGTTTTTTCAAACTATTGGATTTGAAGGGTTTTCCCGAATCGTTCCGCATGTACGATCCCTTGGCAAAAGTAGTTCCTGTCTATGGATGGATCTATCCTTTTCTGGAAGTAGCTTTAGGACTTATGTTCTTGATGCGTTTCGAACTTAGAATCGCTGTGATCATCACCTTGGTGATTTTAGGAATTACGACCATTGGTGTTACAAGAAGCTTAGTCAATAAAAAAGCAATTCGTTGCGCCTGTTTGGGAACAGCGCTTAATTTACCCATGACCGAGGCAACTTTCATTGAAAATGCAGTGATGTTGGCGATGGGAATATTTATGTTGTTAAATGGACTCTAAGATGAAAAAGTGGATTTTTATATTAGTGATGATGCCAATAGCAGCAATTTCTCAAGAGATGCTGGAAGGGCGTATTGAAGATGCCGGATTGTCCAAAGAACCAAAAGGACTCGGAGGCGCCAATGTATATTGGTTGAATGGAACCTCCGGAGCGGTCACCGATTTTGACGGAAATTTTGCCTTACCGTATTCAAAGGAATATAACCGTTTGGTGGTTAGTTTTGTGGGATATCACAACGATACCCTTACGGTGAAGGAGAACAAGCGCATTGTTCATGCACTTCAACCCAGTAGCACCTTGGACGAGGTTACCATAGCAGCTAGAAAGAAAGCATCTGCTCGTTCTATGCTGTCGGCTCAAAATGTAATTAATGTGAGTAGTGCCGAATTATTGAAAGCGGCATGTTGTAACCTTTCTGAAAGTTTTGAAACCAATCCTTCCATCGATGTCAATTTTTCGGATGCAATCACGGGGACCAAGCAAATAAAAATGTTAGGATTAACAAGTCCTTATATTCTTATTGCTGTTGAAAATATTCCTGCCATTCGAGGGGCCGCTCAAAATTATGGCTTGAGTTTTATCCCGGGAACTTGGGTGGAGAGTATACAAATAACCAAGGGTGCCGGAAGTGTGGTGAACGGTTTTGAGAGTATCGCCGGACAGATCAATGCTGAATTACAAAAACCATCAACCGACGATAAACTTTTTGTAAACGCATATGGTTCGATGAATGGTCGACTGGAGCTTAATACACATCTCAATACAGCCGTGAGCGACAAATGGAGCACAGGACTTTATATTCATGGAAACAGCAGAAATGAAAAATTTGATAAAAACGACGATGGATTTCTAGACGTTCCGCTGGCACAGCAAATTAATGTCATGAATCGATGGCAGTATCAGGATTTGGAGCACGGATGGGTAAGTTTCTTGAACTTCAGGTATTTGAATGATGAGAAGCAAACCGGGCAAAAGGATTTCAATCCCGATACGGATGCATTTACTCAAAATGCATGGGGAAGTGAAATCAATACCCAACGATGGGATCTCTCCGGGAAATTAGGCTATGTTAACCCAGAAATACCTTGGCAAAGTGCCGGGTTACAAATGGCGTATAGCTATCATAACCAAGATTCTTATTTTGGACTGCGTAATTACGACATCACCCACAATAGTTTGTACGTGAATGCTATGTACAATTCGATCATTAGCGATTCGAGACATAAAATTAAAACAGGATTGAGTTATACCTATGACGATTACGTTGAGGTGTTAACGGTGGATGAATTTAGTAGAAATGAGAATTCAGTAGGCGGTTTTTTTGAATATGCTTTCGATAATCTGGAAGCTTTGAGCCTTACCGCTGGAGTTCGTGCCGATTACCACAATTTGCTCGGCTTCTTTATCACTCCCAGACTGCATGTGAAATACAGTCCTTGGGATAAATCGGCATTGCGCTTTTCAGCAGGAAGAGGGAAACGAAGTGCCAATATTTTTGCGGAGAACATGAATCTTTTTGCAAGTTCAAGACAAATTATTCTGAATAGCGAAGGAGGAAATCTGTATGGGCTCGATCCTGAAGTTGCCTGGAATTTTGGGACTTCTTTTATGCAAGGTTTTGATGTATTTGGACGAAGAGCTAATGTCACCTTTGATTTTTATCGAACAGATTTTACGAATCAGATTGTTGTGGATTGGGAGACACCAACCGAGGTTAGTTTTTACAATTTGGATGGGAAGAGTTATTCCAATAGTTTTCAGGCAGAATTTGATTACAATTTGTTGGATCATTTCGATTTACGTTTTGCCTACAAGTATTATGACATAAAAACGGAGTATACCACGGGATTAAAAGAACGTCCGTTAACGCCAAAACACCGAATATTCGCCAATGCATCTTATGAGACTCATTTACTAGATAATGGATCGCAGTGGAAAATGGATGCAACCTACAATTGGCTCGGGGAGCAGCGATTCTTGCCTACCGATACCAATCCGGAAATTTATCAATTGCCCGAATATACACCAACCGTTGGAACTTTAAATGCTCAAATTACTCGGGTATTCAGTCCACATTTTGAAGTATATTTGGGCGGTGAAAATGTAACTAATGTTAAACAACCGCAACCTATTATCGGTTCAGACGACCCTTTTGGCGCAAATTTTGATACGACAAACGTATATGGGCCTATTTTTGGAAGTATGTATTATATGGGCTTGCGCTATAAATTATAACTTATGAAAAAAGCAATTTTAATGTTAAGCCTGTTATTTGCAGGGGCAATGTTCGCACAGGATAAAAATGCGAAAGCTACCATCGAAGTCGATGGCGTTTGCTATATGTGTAAAATGCGTATCGAAAAGGCGGCCATCAAAACCAAAGGCGTTAAATCGGCAGTTTGGAATGTAGAAGACCATCAATTAAGTTTGATTTTCAATGAAGGGAAAACTTCACTAGAAGATATACAAAAAAGTATCGCTGCTTCGGGGCACGACACTCATGAAATTAAAGCCACAGACGAAGCTTATAATTCGGTAGACCCATGTTGTAAATACCGTGATCAGGGGGTTATTGATGCCCATAAAGACGGGGAACAACATTAAGTTCTAGTCGATTAATTATAGCGCCTTGGGAAGTGATTTTCAAGGCGTTTTTTTGTTGGGATATTTTAGTTAAAACTTTGCCAATAAGATTATCATCGATTGTGTTTTCTCTCTAATTTTACTATGTCAATTTAAAACGACAACCTATGGCAACATCAAAGTCAAATGGAAAGTCTGCTGCAAAGAAACCTGCCGCTAAAGCAGTTGCAAAGAAGACTACTCCAGCTTCAAAGAAGAAGTAATTTTCGTCCGGTTTATTTAGTATAGACCTTTTCAGAACGACCACCTTTTACAGGTGGTTTTATATTAAAAAAAGCCCTCACTTTGGTGAGGGCTTTTACTTTTATCTTAGGATTGAATTACATCATTCCCGGCATTCCGCCACCTCCCATTGGAGGCATGGATGGTGCATCTTCTTTAATGTCTACCAAAGCACATTCGGTAGTAAGGATCATTCCTGCGACAGAGGCAGCATTTTCAAGCGCTACACGCGTTACTTTCTTAGGATCGATGATACCCGCTTTTAGCATGTCAACATAGACATCATTTTTAGCATCATAACCAAAGGATTTATTTCCTTCCATCACTTTGTTAATCACCACAGATCCTTCTCCTCCTGCATTTTCAACAATAGTACGTAGTGGAGATTCGATGGCACGGGCCACAATTTGAACTCCTGTAGTTTCATCAAGGGAGTCGGTAGTTACTTTTTCCAATACTTTCTTAGCGCGAACTAAAGCAACGCCACCTCCGGCAACAATACCTTCCTCAACGGCAGCTCTGGTTGCATGCAAAGCATCATCTACACGGTCTTTCTTTTCTTTCATCTCAACCTCACTCGCAGCACCTACGTATAATACAGCAACACCGCCGGCCAATTTAGCCAAACGCTCTTGCAGTTTTTCTTTATCGTAATCGCTGGTTGTGGTTTCAATTTGAGATTTAATTTGTCCTACACGTGCTTGGATGTCACTTTTCTTACCAGCACCATTAACAATGGTTGTATTGTCTTTGTCGATAGTAACCGTTTCTGCAGTCCCCAACATGTCGATGGTTGCATTTTCTAAGGTGAATCCACGCTCTTCGGCAATCACGGTTCCTCCGGTTAAGATGGCGATGTCCTCAAGCATTGCTTTTCTTCGATCTCCAAACCCTGGGGCTTTTACGGCGGCAATTTTAAGCGCACCACGTAGTTTATTTACTACTAAGGTTGCCAAAGCTTCTCCTTCTACATCTTCAGCGATGATAAGCAGTGATTTCCCTTGTTGTGCAACAGGCTCTAAAATGGGAAGTAAATCCTTCATGTTTGTGATCTTCTTATCGTATAATAAGATCATAGGATTTTCCATTTCAGCATTCATTTTTTCACTATTGGTCACAAAGTAAGGAGATAAGTATCCACGATCGAATTGCATTCCTTCCACCACATCAACGTAGGTTTCTGTACCTTTAGCTTCTTCAACGGTGATAACACCTTCTTTACCTACTTTTTCGAATGCTTCAGCAATAAGGCTTCCAATGGTTTCATCGTTATTTGAAGATATTGCAGCAATCTGCTTTATTTTTTCTGAAGAGTTCCCCACTTTGGTTGATTGCTTCTCGAGGTCTTTCACGATGGCTTCTACAGCTTTATCGATTCCTCGTTTAAGATCCATTGGGTTGGCTCCAGCGGCAACGTTCTTCAAACCTTCTTTAACGATTGCTTGCGCTAGCACGGTAGCAGTAGTGGTACCGTCACCCGCAAGGTCGTTGGTTTTAGAAGCAACTTCTTTCACCATTTGAGCTCCCATGTTTTCAAGAGCATCTTCCAATTCTATTTCTTTTGCAACGGTTACCCCGTCCTTGGTAACTTGAGGAGCGCCAAAGGACTTACTAATAATTACGTTTCTACCTTTAGGTCCTAGGGTTACTTTTACTGCATTTGCCAAAGCATCGACTCCTTTTTTAATTGCGTCACGTGCTTCAATATCAAATTTTATATCTTTTGCCATTCTTGTAAATTTTAAAAATTAAGGATTTGTATTTAAGGTTTAAACGATTGCAAGAATATCGTCTTCACGCATGATGAGATAATCTTTTCCATCCAATTTGAGTTCGTTTCCGGCGTATTTTCCATAAAGAACAACGTCCCCAACTTTTACGGTCATTTCGTGATCTTTTTTACCTTTTCCCACGGCAACAACTTTTCCTTGCTGAGGTTTTTCCTTAGCGGAATCTGGAATGTATAATCCGGATGCTGTTTTGGTCTCTGCCTCTTGAGGCTCAACGACCACACGATCTGAAAGAGGTTGAATTTTTAAAGCCATATACTTTTAATTTTATGTTAGTTTATAATTTACTTCTTGCATTAAGTCAGAAACTATGCCACTCCGTTTTTTGTCATATTATAATATAAAAAATGCCAACTTGACAGAAGTTGGCATTCTCTTGTATGCATAAATGGATTTAATGATTAATGATAAGCTGGTATTGCAGAATCTCCCCGTCAATATGAATGTGCAAGAAATAGGTTCCTTCATTCATGTCGAGGGTGCTAATAGTTTTTTCAATGTTCGAACTATTTCCTTGGTACATCATGTTGGAGTACACATCGTAAATATAAATTTCGTAGGTCCCAGATGGGTAGGTACTGAAATCAAGGTTAAAGGCGTCGTCCGATGTATTGGGAAATGGATACACAGGAAGTTGTTGTCCGCCTCCGCCACCTTGGCCATGTTCAACACTTAAAATGGCAGCATCGCCATTGCCACAACTGTTTACGCCCATAAGTTGGACATAGCCACCAATTCCTCCATTGCCTGTAAATACTTGTGTTGTTCTTCCGGCATTGGGATAAATTTGCCAATACGGACTGCTAGTGTTGTAAGGATTTTGGATTTCAAAAGGGTAGGGCAGCCACCATTCGTAGGAAGTAGCACCTTCGGCGATTCCGCCGTTATAGGTGACCACGGCTCCTGTTTCTACAACCTCCGGTCCTGTTAAGAATTCAGGAACTGTGGGTCTCCCCAACCATAGGTTTTTTTGAACCACCTGATTCGAAAAAATAGCTTTTATCCAGCCGCTCTTATTCGCCGATGTATTGTTTTTTACAGTTACGGAAAGGTCGTCGGAAGTAATAATTTGTAATCCGTTGGATACTTGCCATTGTTGAACTGCTTGAGGCGTACAACTATCGAATTCATAGGTTACGAGATCGCTTTGGCAAACGGCATCCGGGCCCATCAGGTTTGATGCATTAAAATATACCGTAGGTGGTTGTGGGCTTCCCGCCAATTCTTCCAAGAGCCATTCAACACTTTCTTCGGTGAAGGAGGTATGTTGTTCGTTCTTTTTTGGACCGTAATAGGAGTCAAACGGAATCTCGTTGGTACAAACAAGATTTCGATTGAGGTCTGCATTCCAATTGAAATCAGGATTTTGGAATCCAAGAGCACTTATTACTGGAATAAACGAATTCACATGTTTCAGAGCTTCAACATTCCAGTCGTTTATACAGAACTGTCCTATCATCCATTCGCAGGGAGTGGAATTTATCACCGAATCTGCCAAGTCTCTTTGTGAAGGAAACCAACCTCCTGGTATATTATCTAAATTCCCTCTTGAGTTGTTGTTGGTGACATATCGATCAAAATAATTCCAAAAGATCATTTTCTTTTTGAAAAAAGCGACTTTATGCGAACTATTGGTATTGGGCATCATGTAGGATTCCATAGTGGCGGTATGACCTAAAATATTGGTAAAGCCCTCAATTTTTAGCGATTGAACACCGTGGTTGGCAAAGTTATCCGGAAAGGTACTGCCTGTAAATTCTGGGCTGTTTGCCTCAAATGGGTTGTCGAAAAGTCGTTTGTTCTTTAAGGACCCATTTGCAATAGCAATTTTCCTCAAATTTTGTGGATATCCATTGCTGCCTGGTAAACCGTTATTGAATAGGTTGTTGTAATAATTAATAAAAATAGGTCTTCCTTTGTTTTGAGAGAATCCTTGGCTTTGTGTTCTGCCATCCAGCCAATTTTGATTTAATTGATTATTTGTCGCACCGGAATATTGCTCAATGAGCTGCTGTCTGGCTGCTGCAGAACCTAGTTGATTGTCAACAAAATCGATCGCAGCAACGCTTCCTGTAACATCTTTAAGCAAGTTTAATAAGGTTTGCAGCCCTAGTGGAATATTCGCGCCCAAATGAGGGCTGTCTACACTTACCCACAAGCGTGTATTGTGAGGAATTTCGTGTTGCTCCATATAGGCTAAGGCATACCTTGAAATTTGTCCGCCCATGCTCGGTCCAACAATTACGAGTTCTTCAGAACTGTTATTTTGTGACAGTATGAGGTTTAATTTCTGATAGAGCTGTACGTGTGTTAGGGCATTTCGTTCTATATAATCGGCACCGCCATCAATTTTAAAACCGTTGTACCAATGATTAGGATGATTTACAATAACCACATCGTATCCTAAACCTCGAAGCAAAGGGATTATTGGTACAGATTCACCGTTACTGTTGGTATACATCATCATCTCTTCAATAGAGTTGTGTTCTGCATTACTCTGCAGTGGGTGCGGGTCGCTGTCCTGAATTTTACGTCGGTCGCCGGGATCAAAACCATCAATAATGACTATCGGTTTTAAAAGAGTCTTTTGTGAATTACCATTGTTTGT
Organism: Flavobacteriaceae bacterium; assembly: GCA_024643425.1. Lineage (GTDB taxonomy): Bacteria > Bacteroidota > Bacteroidia > Flavobacteriales > Flavobacteriaceae > JAHEMY01. The sequence continues at coordinate 6,144 of JAHEMY010000033.1, read as the reverse complement.
GTGATAGAAGATGCGATAATCAAGTTTGCCCAGATAAGGCTCACTTTCATTGAACCCCTGCCAAGGAATTGTTGCCCAAACACTACCATTTTCAATAAGTGGGTCGTTGGGAGGTAAGGGTAGTGAAACATTTACTACGGCTTGTGTTGATTTGCTGCTGCCATCAGCAAATTGAGCGGTAAAGGTTAATACCTTATCTCCGGCTTCAATGTATGGTATGTTCAGCTCGTTGACTAAAATAGTACCGTTATCGATAAGGAGGATGTCGTCACCCATTTCAAAGTTTCCCGTAAGGGAAATCATAGATTTATCGGTGGTTTCTTGAATGATTAGGTCCGAGTTTATTCGAAACGTAATTTCGTTTCCAACGACATACGGTTTTGTTGGAGCAATCATAAGTACATGCGCATCCAGAAATGTTGATTGGTTATTTGAAATACGTTCAAACAAACTATCGGTAATTCTCAAGGCGCCGGATAACTCATTGGATTCATTGAAGTTTAGTTTTTGAAAGGATGCATTTAGTATGGCAATATCCAAGATGTTTGAAAGGCTATCCGGAGCATAATAATTGCGCAGACTCTCATAGGAAGTAAATTTTTGATCCAAAGATGCTTTTTGTAGTTCATATAAGGATTGTTCAAAAAACTTAGTATCGGCGATGTTAATACTATCATTAAAAATGTCCAGTGCAGACCAAGGCGTTACCCTGTCGTAAAGGGTTTGCGAGGTCAATGAGCTAAGATCAATATTGACTAATAAGCTATCAATACTAATGTCTTCAGGTTCTTGGGAGTAGAGCAATGTGAAAAAGGGGAGAAAAACGAAGGTTAAAAGAAATTTTCTCATAAATTTGAATAGTTAATAAGTGAAACAATTGCATTGGTTTAATTATTAATAAATGGGTGTCATGGCAGTGACGCCCTTTTTTAATTAAATACTATAGGGGAGAGATGCCCGAAGGGGCCAGGGAATTTTGAGCACAACAAGTGCTTGCTTTAATTAAAGCGGGGAGAGAATTTGGCAGGGAGAAGAAGCGCTGCTGAGCGCCGCAATTAATTTAAGATGCGAAATTGGATATCATTAATGTTATCATCAAATCCAACAAAGCCTTCTTTTAAATCGTAATACATGGTATCAATTACGTAGGTGTCGAGGAATACAATACCTGAAACATCTGAAATTCGTACAACCTTTTGATAGGTTTTGTTTCCAACCGTTAAGGCTTCAAGCGTTTGGGTGGTATCGAACGAATAAATATCATAGGAATTGCATGGATTCGCTTCGGTATATGCATGGATCCATGTTTTAAGTCCGTCGATGGTTTTAGCAATGGTTATGGTGCTAAAGGTGCAGTCGGTGTTATTCTTTTTTAACCTTAGGATTAATTCATCATATTCGGCATTTTGTACATTCGTTCCAATGCCACCTCCTGTTTTTCGATAGATTCCATAATCGGAAACGGTTAACACAAACGATTCTTGTAATTGATTTTGGAACTCCACGGTAGTTCCTTCTGTTTCGTACACATCCGGAATTCTTTGCAAGTCACTCTCTGTGAAATTGTAAACCGTTATGCTGTCGTTTACGTCTCCTGAGCAGGAAAATAGAACGATAAATATTAGAAAATATGCTTTCATATGATTATTCTTTTATTAGTTTAAGTATGTGTTCAGAGCCCTTGTCAACGGTTAATTGTATTAAATATAACCCGGTTGGTAAAGCCTGTACGTTTATTTCAACATCCGATTTATGGATTGGGTTATTATAAACAATCTCGCCCAAAAGGTTCACGATATTGACTTCTGTAATAACGTTGAGGGATTCTATATTTAGTATATCCTTGGTCGGATTAGGGTAAATTTTTACCGAGTCTAAATTAAAACTGTCCTGATTTAGGATGCATTCTTCCATAAAAGTGACGGAATGCCCCACCTGCTCTACAATTAAATTACTTAAGGCAGAGTCTATCTCATCCAAACAAACAGATGCTAGATTTGGCAGGTCGTAGAACTCACAAGAAGGACCGGTCCCACTAAGATTCAAACCTTCATTATTTCCGTTTTTTAAATTGATGTAGGTGAGGTTGGGGTTGTCTTGACAATCGACAGCCAGTAGAATTCCATTGTTGCTTACATCTAGGGTTTCTAATTCCAAGCCTCTGCAATTTAAAAAGCGCAACATTGGGTTGGAAGTTAGGTCGATTTGATTCATTGGATTGAAGTCAAGGTTTAATCCTTGAATAAGCGGATTGTTCCCTAAATTTATTGACGATAATTCATTCCCTTGTAAATGAACCCACACTAGATTTGGGTTGTTTTGGAGGTTAATCGCGTTAAGATTTCCATTGTTCGATTGAACTAACTCAAGATTTGGGTTGTATGAAAAGTCCAAGCTGGTATAGAGATTCCCTGAACCATTGTAGGTGACTAATGCTTGATTCCCGGAGAGGTCGATTTCGGATATGGCATTGTATCCGACAGATAACCCTACGATATTAGCAAATGCCTCAAGTCCGATTAAATTGGTTATTGGCTCTGGATCTCCGGCAGTGAAGGCAACTTCTAGAGTTCCGGTAAATGCCAGGGCTTCACTTAATTGTATTTCGTTATCACCGTTAGTGTCGATGACCGGATTATGGTTTAAAAGTTTTTGTTTAAAATAAGGATCGGGGATATCGACAATCTGAGCGAAAAGCGAGGTGGATTGTGTAAAAATGAGTAGTACGATCATGTAGGTTGCTGTTTTCATATTCCCTAATTGAAAAAGTTTAAACTTTAGATATTTTCTAGTTCTCTTAAATGCAAGAACATTTTACATTGGGAGTTTCTTCGAATCGAAGTAAGCGAAAGAATTTCACCTTACAAAATGAGACCAGGCTAATTTCTTGAATAGCTGCCACGAATTTATAAATTCAAGGCTATGATATTTCCTTGATTTTCGACGGGAATGCCTATAAAACAAGAAAGCCAACACATGTGTTGGCTTTCTTGTTTTTTTTAAATGTCTCTGATCTACTCTTGTGGAGTTTCCTGAGTATTTTCTGTTGCCGGAGGAGTTGTTGTATCCGGTAAGGTTACATTTTCTACTTGGTCTTGTAGGTAATTGCTGTTTGCAGAACCTTCAAATAACGACATGTTAGAAAGTAAAATAAGTGCTAATAAGATAGCCGAAAGCGTCCAAGTACTTTTGTCTAGGAAATCGGTTGTTTTTTTAACACCCCCTAATTGTTGTGTTCCACCTCCACCGAAAGAAGAGGATAATCCGCCTCCTTTAGGGTTTTGTACCATGATTACCACGATTAATAAAAACGCGACGAAAATAATTAGGATTAGAAATATTGAAAACGTACTCATTGTTATTCTTTTATCAATTTTTGTATTGCCCGAATTTGGTCTGCAAAGAAACCACTTTTTTCGGGATTTTTCAAAATTAAAATTTTATATGCTTGAATTGCCTTAGGATAATTTTTTTGTTGTAGGTAAACCCTCGCCAAAGTCTCTGTCATAAGGCTTTCCGAAGTTTTGGTATAAGGTTCTGAAAGGTCGATAATTTTCTCGACAGCTTCCTTTGGCTTTAATTTAGGACGTTCTTGAATGAATTTTTCAATCAACTCAAATTTTCGATCGATCCCTTTAGGTTGTTGAATAGACGTTGAATCTTTTGCTTCAATTTCGCGATCAATAGGAACTGCTTTGGTAATTTTTAACCATTCTGTAAAAGAATGAGTTTCGTCTTTCGTAAAATGAAGTGGTTCGTCCGGATGGATTACAGGTTCCTTAGCGGGAATTTTGGCAGTTTCTGAACTTTTAGTAACGGGTTCTTTTTTCTTCCGCTCAAATAGTTCAGGATCAAGGATGGCTTCGGCTTTTTTAATTTCAGATTTTAACTGACGGTCAATTTCCAAACTTGTAGCTTCTGAAAGATTCTCGGAAACCACTTCAATTTCTTTAATGGCATCGATATTCTGAAGGATCATTTCAGAAATTTCATCCTGAATAAAGACATTGGAAGTAATATAATCGAACAAAACATCTCGGTCTGTGGTATAGGCTGCGGTTTTTTTAAGAGCATCGTTATATAAAAAACTATTTTCAATCTTCAAGCCTTTCAACTGAAGTGCCCGCGCACTTTGGAAGTAAGGAAATGCATCGATAATGGTAGTAAGCTCTTTAATATCTTCTTTCGAAATATCCTGAGGTCGCGCCAATAATGAGGTGTATTTCGCTTTATTCATCTTACCAGTTTGCCAACGATTGATTAAAAATATCTTGGGTGATGCGTTCAAAGATGACTTCTAAGGCAGTGTCTAATTGAGATCCGACCAGCTGGGCACTTCCATTATAATCATAATAGAACGAAAATCGCTGCTCAAAGTCTTTCTGCGGTGCCTTTGTATTAAAAAAACGCACATTGATAGCAATGGTAAGTCGGTTTTGTGCAGCCGTGCTTTGCGAAGTTGCCGTAATTGGAGAAACATAATATTGCACAATTTCTCCTTCATACACCAGATCACCATTGGTGTTCACCAAATCCAAGCTCGTTTGGTTGAGTAGAATATCTTGTAGTTCCAAGGAGAAATTTCGAGCTACTTTTGGCTCTACGATGGGGGCATTGTTGACAAAGTTATTTACTTGAAATGTCTTGGTCGAAGCATAATCGATGTCCGCTCCTGTGAACGAATAAGCTCCACACCCCACAAAAATTAGTGAGAAGATTGCTATGGCTACTAAAGAAAATAAGAGTCGTATACGCATAGGTCGCAAGCTACAAATTATATTGTTTAATTTTTCGATAAAGCGTGCGCTCGCTAATTCCTAATTCATTGGCAGCCTCTTTGCGTTTGCCTTCGTATTTGTCCAACGACTTTTTGATGAGCTCTAATTCTTTGTCTTGCAGTGATAGACTTTCTTCTTCTTCAATATCTTCAGCAAAATGGTATTTATCGTCTACAGACTCCTTTGGATGTTCAGGGATGTTCAATACCTCAACATTTCGTGCTTCGGGAGTCTCTTCTTCTGCAAAAACAGCCAGTTGTGATTCCCGTTCTTCATCATCGTCTGCATATATTTTATTAATCAGGGTTGCATGCTGTTCTTTAACTTTGGTGGAGTTGCCGGAATTCATTAATTCCATCGTTAGTTTCTTGAGGTCGTTGATATCGCGTTGCATATCGAACAACACTTTATACAAGATCTCACGTTCACTGCTAAAGTCACTAGAATCCTTCTTATTATTAATAACCGCCGGAAGGTTGCTGCCAACCCGGGGTAAATAGTGTTTGAGGGTGGCATAAGAAATATCTCTTTTTTGCTCTAATACTGAAAGTTGTTCGGTGATGTTTCGCAACTGTCGGATGTTCCCGCCCCAGTTATACTGAAGCAGCAAACTCACTGCATCGTCGTCCAAACGAATGGTGGGCATTTTGTATTTCTGCGCAAAATCTGAGGCAAACTTTCGGAATAACAAATGAATATCCTCGCCGCGTGCACGAAGCGGAGGAAGCGCTATTTCGACCGTGCTTAAACGGTAGTATAAATCTTCACGAAACTTTCCTTTTTCAATCGCGTCACCCATATTTACATTGGTGGCCGCAACGATACGCACATTGGTTTTTTGAATTTTAGAAGAACCTACTTTCATAAATTCTCCATTTTCCAGTACTCGAAGCAATCGCACTTGGGTTGGAAGAGGAAGTTCTCCCACTTCATCTAAAAAAATAGTACCTCCGTCGGCTACTTCAAAATAACCACTTCTGGTTGCCGTGGCTCCGGTGAACGATCCTTTCTCATGACCAAAAAGTTCACTGTCGATGGTTCCTTCCGGAATAGCACCGCAGTTAACCGCAATGTATTTATTGTGTTTACGACTGGAAAGTGAATGGATTATCTTTGGAATACTTTCCTTTCCCACACCACTTTCACCGGTGACTAAAACCGATATGTCGGTAGGCGACACTTGAATCGCTTTTTCAATGGCTCTATTTAATTTGGGGTCGTTCCCAATAATCTCAAAACGCTGTTTTACCGCTTGTATATTTTCCATAGGTTATTCGTAGATAAATTGCCTTTTACTACTTTCATTTCCGAATTGATTGATATAAGATACCTCTATTGGATTTCCATTAGATTGGACACAATTTAT
>JAHEMY010000032.1 GCA_024643425.1 Flavobacteriaceae bacterium | reverse complement strand
TTTAGTATTGATATCGTATTTAATTTTAGCAATTCAAAAAATAGAAAAATTATTTTTTGTTTATCCTAAAGATACAATTTTTTTAACACCCTGGTTATCAGCGTTAATAACCTTTTACTCTGATGTTATCCAAATGATACCGAGTAGTTGCGGAAGGATCACTACCCTCATATTGAAATCCAATCGTTATTGTACCCTCAAGACAAGACAAATTGATGGGACCCACGGTTTGAAATTCCCCAAAACCATCAGTGGGTCCAGTTGGGACAAAAACATCTATAAGTTTCCAATCAGTGGTTAAAACATCGCCGGAGAATTCCTGAGTTACCCAAACATTCAAAATACTTTGGTTGTAATAAGCTGTTTGTATATCGAGGTATAATCCCCTTTCAACGGACCCTTGCATAGTAATTTGTGGGGTTATGAGCCAGGAATCTATTGCTGTTTCTCCTGAATTATAACCTGTGATCTGCGCATAATTATTCCCGCTGAAACTTTGGAGGCTCCAAACCGTTTCCCCACCATTCAAATTTGTATTCGTCCACCCCTCATTCACATAGTGTTCCATCGATGTACCTTCTTCAAAATTTTCCTCCCAGAGGACATCGTTTCCATTCATTGTTCCTTCACAATAAAAAAACTCCGGATCGCACCTATTCTCATCCTCTAAGTAAAGATCCCCCAGTCCATTTACCTTCAGTACGAGGTATTCTCCGTAATAGTCCATCGCCAAAATTCCATCAATTGCGCCTTTGCCCAAGTCCATCGCTTGTGATTTGAAATTAGAAAATGTACTCGTACTAAAAATAAGTTGTGACCCGTTCATACAGCTCTCAAGAATGCGCTCTCCGTCAAATTCATCAAAGGGTTCACCGGCATACGTTAGAGGGTTTTCCCCTAGCACCTCGCTTCTATGAAATTGAACCTTATCTATTCGCACCCATAGGTTCACCATTGATGTCGATACATCCTCTAAGAAAATCTCTTTTGGCATTATTTGAGCAACCAGAGTATCCCTTTTGATAATAGAACTCATTAAGGCTTCAGAAATCGGCTTGATTACTCCCCCGTCCTCATATCCAAGTGCTAAAACACCACTATCCAAACCAACGGTTAATCCTTGTACTCGAACGTAAACTCTCCTGCCAAAATCGAATCGGTTAAAAAGTGGACTCGAATCTATTAATACCTTCACTCCGCTGCTTGGATTCTCGGTTTTATCTTGAAGGACCACTTCCTCAAAATAATTACCTGATTCGTCGGAGGAAATTACATAGCCTTCAACAAATTGATCTTTCGATTCGTCACCAAAAGTGTACGTCTGATTTCCATTTATTGTTAGTTCTTGACTCCAGGCAGATCGTAAGGCTTCAATGGTAATAATTTGGCTTTCGGGAATTTCTATCGCACTTGTGATACCCAATGGAACCTCATAGGATTCTTCCTCAATACAAGCAAGAAAAAGTATTAGAAGGGAAAGCAGCGATCCTCTTTTCAAAATAGTAGCATAAATATTCATCTTAGTATTCATTTAAATGGTTAAAAACGGATGTAGCAATTCAAGAAATAAGTGGTTCCATTTCCGGTAAAATATCGCGTTCCAAACAAGGGACCTCCCGGCCTGTTTTGCTCTTCTAATTGTTGTAAAAAATTAGCTCTTCGAGAATCTTCAAATCCTCCCGTTTTGAAAGTTTGGTTGAACGCATTGTTTAATGTTAGAAAAAAGCCCAAATAATGTCGTTCAAGCCGCCAAGATTTGCCACCAACCAGGTTCAATAAGAAATAGTTTCCCAAGGATTCTTGCCTCAATAAACTCCGAGCATCTTGAACATTGTATTGCGCAAAAGCAACACCATCTTCCTCCAAAGCAAAATCTTCGCTTCGTTTAAGCGCACTCACATCAACGTAAGCATTCGACAAATAATTAGCAGAGATGCCAACCCACCAATAATCGGGGTCTCGATAATCCACCCCCAATTGAAAAGCCTGTTCGGGGCCCGCAGACACATGAACATTCTTTAAATAAACTTTTCGCTTCCCGCGACTAGCAAGGTCACTCCCTTCCACATAGCCATCATTCAATGTGACATCAAAATCGTCTCCGGATAAATACAAGCTCGGATTGTTTGAATAATAGAATTGCCCGAATGAAGCGGCAGTATTTAAAGAAAGTGATGGCATCACTTGAAATTCAAAACCCAGTTCAATCCCAAATTGAAGTTTATCGATCCCTTGAAGAACCTCTTGAACAAACGCTGTATTGTCTTCAGCGCCTATGGCGTTTTGGGTAAAAAAGAACCCAATATCGGTTTGGTCCTGAAAATGGTTATAATACGCAGTAAGTCGAGATTTAATGCGTGAAGTTCGAAAGAGGTAACTCGCATCAACTGTTTTTATTCGTTCAACTTTAATTTTATCGACAAGGTCATTGGATATTCGAATATTTGGAAAGATGTTTTTTAGTAAGGGTGCTTTGGTGCGATATCCTAGATTGATCTCAAAAAAATGACGCCCATTCAATCTGTAGGTCAAACCCCCTTTGAATCCTACTGGATTAAAAATCACTTTTTCACTGTTTCCCAATGAGCGTCCCTCCTCTTGAAAGTAGCCATTTTGAAAATTTCCTATGCGCTGGAATTGATGTAGCTTCACTTCAGCAGCGAAAAATGCATTCCAAGATGCACCTTGGTATTGAAATTGTCCGAATCCGGCAATTTCTTGGGAATTGACGTTATAATTGTATTTAAACTTATCTCCCAACCCCACCAAGCGGTCCGGATGCAAGACATCATTAAATTCAAAGTTTGCATCGTTGCCCTGGTAAAAGGAATCGATATCCCGAAACGAAGTACCCCCCAATAAGTCTTTCGTTAACGCATAATGTTCACTTATCGATTTTCGATAATCAAGGGACGCTGAGAAGGAACCTCGTTCTCCAATTCTTGCTTGAAAATTTGAATTGAGGGCAAATTGTTGCAGCCTTGTCACGTCCTCATATAATACATAACCAGGATTTCCGGAACTTTTAAACTCATTGGTGCTATACAATGAATTCCAATCAAGCTGCCCATCAGCTTGCAATGCATTTCCCGCTAGATAAGCCAATTGATAATCGTACGCCAAAGGCGTTGGATTCCTCAGGAAATAGCTGGGCAATCGCTGATAATAATTTGGATAAGGGTTGCGAAAACCTCCATGGTCCAATCGAGTTTCCCCTTGAAATCCTTTTTGAAACATGATGCTATTATGGAGTTCGGATTGTTCAGACAACTTCCAATCGTGATTCAGCATGAATACAGGAATGGACACCGAACTTGTTCGACTATTTCGAACCTTACCCTCTTGAAGGCCCCAATAGGGATTATACCGATTCCCTTTGCGCTCCAAAACTTCTTGGGTGAGGGCGCTTGACTTCCCACGCTCATTCGGGGTATGAAAAACTGTTAGATTGACACTTTGCTTTTCATCAAGCTCCTTCTCGACAGAAAAGAAATAGGATGGGGCATCATAAAAAGTACCTTCTTTGTATCCTGATGCTCCAAATCGATGGGATAGCAATATCGAATAGGCCCAGCCGCTTAAAGTTCTTCCACTGTTGTAAGAAGCCATTAATCGACCTAAATACGTTCGGTTTGATGATGCAAAAGACACCTGACCACCCTTGCGAAATTGAGAAGCTTTCATAATGAAATTGGTATTGGCACCTAAATTGCCAAAACTGTAATCGTTCGCTTGTAACCCCATGCTAAACACCCTATTTCTTTGCGCATCATTGAGCCCTCCCCACATACTCCACAACGGCCTTCCGGATTCCATTTGATTCATCGCCATACCATTAATTGCAACCTGGCTATGCTCACTTCCCAATCCGCGTGGTCGAAAAAAAGCGGCACTAAAGTTATAGGCAGCCGCTTTAAAAAATACATCGCTATTGGCCTGCAATAAACCCGGTGTAGATTCACTAAACCCTACTTGATCACCAAGTTCTTCTGCTCCCAATTCAAGAACCCCCAAAGCTGTTTCAAGTGAATTTAAATCAAGTTGTAACCTAATTGGAATCTTATTGTTCGATGAATTTTCAGAAACTATTATGAAGATTCTCTGACCGATATACCCTTCCCTTTCAGTAGCTAAAATCACTTCACCTAACGGCAATTGATTTCCTTTCAACATAAAAAGTCCATCTGTGCCTGATAAAGTGCTCCATGTACTCCCTTCAATCCAAATCCTCACCCCCTCGATAGGTTGATTTGTAAGTGCTTCAGTAACATTCCCCTGAATGGCCAGAGTTTGCCCATAAGTAAGTACCACACTTAAACCACCAATCACCAGGAATAAAATGAATGATTTCATTTTTACCATCGTTTATTTTATCCGTTAAAAAAAGGGGGAGTATGCCAAGCTAAGGTACATTTTTAAACGAGTTTTAATTTATTGCATTGTACTTTACACCCCTGATTTAACTATATAAAGCTTACGATTTATGAATTCAATGTTTGGATGGATCCTAATTTTCTTTTGGATTTCGCCCTCGTGCATATCGCAGAACAAACAGTCCTTCAAAGCGGTTACCGTGGCCTTTTATAATGTGGAGAATTTATTCGACTACGAGGATGATCCACTTACATTCGATGACGATCGAACTCCGGAAGGCAAAGATCATTGGACGGAATCCATGTACCGTGCTAAAGTGTCAAATATGGCAAAAGTGATTGCTGAAATTGGACTCGAAATTGTGGATACGGCCCCAACCATAATTGGGGTATGCGAAATAGAGAACAGAAGAGTTTTGGAAGATTTAATCAATGAACCCTTCTTAAGATCTCAAGATTATGGAATTATTCATTTTGATTCACCAGATCGAAGGGGAATTGATGTGGGATTTCTCTATAAGAAAGCACTTTTTCGACCCTCTCATTTTAAAAAATATCCCTTAATACTTTATGAAGATTACGATCCCTTGGAGCGAATATACACTCGTGATCAACTGGTGGTTAGTGGATATTTAGAAGATGAAAAAATACATTTTATTGTAAACCATTGGCCATCACGGCGAGGTGGAGAAGCGAAAAGCGCCTATAAGCGAATAAATGCGGCTAAATTAAATAGGCGCATTATCGACTCACTTTTTGCGGAGGACCCTTATGCTAAAATAATTACCATGGGCGATTTAAACGATGACCCCAATAGTAAAAGTGTAGTCAAGACCTTAAATGCAAAACCAAAAAGTACAGACCTACAGCATAAAGAACTATTTAATCCAATGGTTTCCTTATTTAAACAAGGCTTGGGAAGTTTAGCCTATGCCGACAGATGGAATTTGTTTGATCAAATGATTGTTTCCTCGGAACTGGTAACGAAAGATTACACCTCATATCAATTCTATCGAGCCGGAATTTATAATAAGTCATTCTTATCAAATTCGAACGGAAAATACAAGGGTTACCCTTATCGGAGTTTTACCGAGGAAGGATTTACAGGGGGGTACAGTGACCACTTCCCCGTTTATCTTATCCTAATAAAGGAATTAGAAAATTAACTGTTTACCCCAACCACTCAGACCAAGGAATTCTGCTTAACATTAATACCAAGGCGAGGGTATAGAAGATGGCTAGCATCTTGAATTTTGGTTTGGAGACCAACTTCTTTTTGTGCTTTGAATACCCTATCGTAATTAAGACTACCGCCAAAATCATGATGGTTATGTGTTCAACAGCATACAGTCGAAGCATGGAATCCTTCATAACCGCTCCCATTCCGTTCGAGGAAATTGATTTTATTCCTAATGGTGAAATAAAATAAAGCACAAGTCCTAATAACAATTGAATATGGGAAACAATGAGCGCGAACAAAGAGAGACGAAAGTCTTTAGGTTGATATTCCTTATTTCCGAAGAAACCGGCCAAGGCATTCAGCGTAGCTATTAGAACCATAAAGAGCACTACATAGGCCCAATAAGAGTGAACAAACTGTATCGTGGTATACATAATTTACATGATTATTTGAGTTGCACTCAAAGGTAGCGAAAAAGGATAAAAAAAGAGGTTGACAAAATCAACCTCTTTGTAATAAACTTATAGAATCGTTTAGAAGTTATATCGCAATGATGCGTTGTATAATCTTCCGTTTTCGATAAAGTATCCAAAAGCATCCGAATTTTGCAATCCGTTGTAATCAAAAACATTAAACACGTTTGCTCTGAAAGTAATGTCATTAGACCCGAAATTAAACCTATACGTTAACCCTAAATCGGTGATAGAATAAGGGCGTAACTTTTTTGGATCATAATTGTTTGCACTGGTAAACTCATCGGTAAATTCGTAGTGATTTGCTCGATAGTTGATAGACCCATCTACACTTAATCCACGCACGATTTTTGCTTTAGCACCCATTCCGGCAGTAAATTGAGGCGCCGTGGAAACCTTTACGCCTTGACGGTCTACTCCTGTTTGTTGTTCTACAACCTCTCCGGTTTCGTCGTTGTATTTGGTTACATCCGATTGTCCTTTATACACATAGCTACCTCCGGAAACAAAACTGTTTAACGTAAGTGAATTACAAACTCTCCAGGTCACATCGAATTCGGCACCGGTATGGTACTGACGAATTCCGCGTTGCAACGTGGTGGCATCGTACTCATCCCCTGAATCCGGCACTCCGTCAGGATCTTCTTCACCGGTATTCGCATTGGTTCTATTTGCCCAATCGGTAATGTAGGCGTTGAAATTTGCCCTTACATCACTGCTTGAAAAATGATATCCCGCTTCGAAGCTTCGAATAATTTCGTTATCAACTTCCGGTGAAATTAAATCGTTAGAGTTTCGAATATCCACAAAGATATTGTCCAAATAGGGCTGACGAGAATAATAGCCTCCATTAAAGAACACGGTATGCATGTCGTTAATGCTATAGGACATACCTCCTTTTGCGTTATACCCAAACTTACTTACCTTATCTGAAGTGGTGGTAATTTGATTTCCATTCGCGTCGGAATCAAATCGTCCTTCACGCTGATACGATTGTGTAGAGGCCGAACCCTGGAAAAAGATGGAGAATCCTCCAACCGCATATTCCAATTGTCCAAAACCTCCAACATAATTAATGTCTTCAGAATAGTCGTAATCAATGCGCTCACCTTCATCTGCAAAATTAGACAATGCAGCCCATGGTGTTGGATCGAATGATTCCGTCACTACTGCACCATCGGGACGGTCGTTCGCCCAACCGGATAAGCCATAAAAATCGGCAACTTGTCTGAAGTGATCTCCTTTGTATAATCGAACATCTCCTCCTACATTGGCGGTGAAGTTCTCTGAGAAGTTATGACTCAAATTGGTCACAGCTCCATACCATTGGTGGTTATTTACCGAGGCCCGTCTAATGTATCCTGTACGGGTTGCATTGTCCCCTATTCCACCCGGAACTTCAGCATTGAGTGCGGCTATCGCATCGAAATCAACTTGACCTCGTAAGGGTCCATCGCCATCCGGATCTTCGGTGCGCGGAGTGCTTGCTCCTTTGGGACCTGTTCCTCCACCACGACCCCAAGACGCATAAAGTACGGTCGATAGATCAGTTTCAACACCCATATTCCAGTCCCAGTTCAAGTTCATCACCGGTTTGTGGTAATAATTTTGTCTTTCAGATTCAATACCGTCCGAAGTATATCCCCAATGCTGGTTGAATTTTGGATCGGCATTAATAATGTCTTTGGACTGAGACCATGCTTGTCCGTGTAACTGAGGGGCTCCTGTCACCAAGAAGTTAAAGGAATGACTTTCATTTGGCTTATATCCAACAGCAAAGAAATAATTCTGTCCTTCACCATACGTTCCTCTTGCCCATTTTCGATGTGCTTGCCAATAATCTAGAAGCATAGAAAAGGACCAACCACTTTCATTAAGTCCGGTGTTATAGGCAGCAGTTCCTTTAAAGTAGCTATCGTTTGCACCTAAAAATCGTACAAATCCACCTTCTTTGCGATCGGCAGCTTTCATTACAATATTTGTGGTACCCCCTACAGAAGAAATTGCCAATTTTGAAGAACCAAGTCCTCTTTGCACCTGAATCGCATTCGCAATGTCAGCAATACCGGCCCAATTCGACCAGTATACACGTCCATCTTCCATTCCATTTACCGGTTGACCATTCAGTAATATTGCAATATTTCTTTGGTCAAAACCACGTAAGTAGAACTGAGAATCACCAAAACCATTTTGTCCGGACACATAGGCAGAAGGAGTGTTTTTAAGAGCTTCTGTAATTTCTACGTTTCCGATTACTTTGGATTGAATATCCTGTTGGGTGATGGTAGAAACTGCTACAGGAGTGCGACGATCTTCCGCAAGATCAATAACTCCGGTACCAATAATCACTACTTCAGCCAAGGTATTTTCATCCGAATGAAGCTCGATGGTTCCCACGTTCGCAGTTCCCCCGCTTAGTGTATATTTCACAGTAGCTTTGTGATATCCTAAGTAAGATATTTCAAGAGTTCCAACGTTCTCACTTACTGTAATGGTAAAATTTCCATCAAAATCGGAAATGGCTCCATTGGAATGAGCTACTTCCAAAATATTCGCTCCCAAGAGAGGTCCGCCTAGATCGGCGTCGGTCACATTACCACTAACGGTTCCTTGTGAAAATACCGTAAAACTGGTAATTAATAATAAAAAAAGTAAAAGTTGTTTCATAATAGATTGTTTAGTTCATATTGAGTTTTGCAAACTTAATACTGTTTAAAAAATACAATTTTAGTCCAGTGTTAAGAAAACACTATGTTAGCATAAAGAAAATTAAAAGAAAAAATGGTAAGTATTTGATAGCAAGCTCTTTAAATAACAACAAGGTTATTAACAATAAAAGTCTAGTTCACGATACAATCTAGTCGTTCCCGAAGTGGACGAATTTTAGCATAATACTCATCATGGTATTTTGCATTAAGAGGTTCTGTTTTTGGTAAATCTTCACGGAATGGATCTACTTGTCGTCCGTTCTTCCAGAAACGATAACATACGTGAGGACCTCCCGTATTTCCCGTCATTCCAACCCATCCAATTACATCTCCTTGGCGTACATACTGACCCACTCTCACGTTGTACTTTTTCATGTGAAGGTATTGGGTTTCATAGGTTGGATTATGTTTTATTTTCACATAAATACCATTTCCGCCACGACGTTCTGCTTTGGTAACCACACCATCGGCTGTTGCCAAGATTGGCGTGCCCACCGGTGCTGCAAAGTCGGTCCCCTTATGAGGTCGTACCTTATAGCCATAATAAGCAATTCGTCGATTTAGATTATAACGAGAAGAAATTCTGCTGAACTTTACCGGAGCTTTTAAAAAGGCTCGGCGCAGGTTATTCGCTTCATCATCATAATAATCCCTAATCATATCTGCCTCATTTTCAGGTTTGAAATTGAAGGCATAAATGGGTCTGCCGCGATGTTCAAAATAGGCAGCTTTTATTTCATCCAACCCACCCGGAATGGAGTCTGATATAAATTTTTCGGTATAGATTACTTTGAAGTTATCCCCTGGTTGTAATTGGAAGAAGTTTATCGTCCAGGCATAAATATTCGCCAATCGATCGGTCATGTAAGGGCTCAAATTGTTTTCTGCCATGGTTGCAGAAAGTGAGCTGGTAATAATTCCTGAAGCTTCCTTCTCGATCAAGGTTACCGGTTTCTTTTCGTGAACCACACTTATAGAATCGCGCAAGTCGATTACGGCGTAGTCTACTTTATTAGTCTCGTAAATAAAAACTTGGGTTTGGTTGAGGGAATCTTTCGAATTCAATAGAACATAAGGTTTCCCTATTCCGATACGCCTTACATCGAAGTGGTCCCTAAATCCCGTTGCGATTTCAAAAATTTTATTTTGAGAAACTCCGTATTCACTTAAGATTCCTCCAAAAGTGTCTCCTGGGCGAATGGTGTCGCGAATTACATTAAAATCGTTGAGGATGTACCCGTACTCTTCAACCAATACAGGTTCTTCGATTTCTTCGGCTTGTTCATCTTGCTTAATTTCATCGGAACACGATGAAAAAAATAGAAAGGCGGGAAAAATAAAAAATAAATACTTCAATTTGGGTTTCTTTTCTTGCTAAACATCATTGCCCCAATTGTCGAGTTCCTCTCGGGTCCAAACAGCAGGAAAAAAGATACGTTTTTGGTATTTCGGGAGCATATATTTTGCCCAATCGCTACCACCCGTCGCTTCTTCCGGTTTTTCTCCATGGTTGAGGTATTTGACCGCAGTATTATAGTGCGCCATCACCCAAGTTACGTTGACTGTGTAGTCGTAATGCCTCATGGCATTTCGTAATTTAGGGTCTTCTTGAACCTCCTGGGGCAGGTTTTTAAATTTCGAATACAAATTTATGGTATTATATTCTTTTGTGAAGGCTATAAACTCAATTTTATATTTTTCTTCAAAAGCACTTAACAAATAGCTCTTTTTTCCTGTAGCGTAATCCTTTCCGGCGGCCTGCCAATACAAATGTTCCAAGGCGTGCTCATAAGGTGTGTTTCGGTCGATATTTTCGCGATAACGCGCATCGATCAGGTTGATCAACTCGGTGGACGCAAATTCTATTTTTCGGTATTGAGCACTTTGAAACCCTGAAGCCGGAGCCAAGGTATTTCTAAACTTCAAATATTGTTCAACCTCCATACCTTCGGTCATGATGTTGAAGGAAGAGGTTAACATATCGAAATAACGGCTCACTCGCATAAGTCGTTTGGAAAAGAACTCGGCCGTTAAATTTTTATGATGTGAAATTTGCTGAATTTCCCATAGGATCATTTTGAAGAGCAACTCATTAATTTGATGGTACATAATAAACACCATCTCGTCCGGTTGATTGGTACGCTGAATCTGCAAATTTAATAATGCATCGGTTTGAATATAATCCCAATAGGTGATGGGTTCACCATACAAAAGCCCTTCTAGGTGGGTATTAAGATTTTGACCAATTGCTTTGAATTTTTCGTCAAGTTGGGCGATTAGTTCTTTGGTTTCAGGAGTTAATTCCATGGTATTAGTCGGCTATTATTTTAAATGAGTGTTGAAGCCCCTTGAATTCTGTCAAGGTAGCTTTAAGGGACCCCACTGCCAATTCGGCTTTGATTAGAAGGGGGATTTTATTTTCATCATCGGTTACCCAAACGGTAAGACTTTCTTTTTCTTTAAAAACCCTTCCCGCTTCTACAAAGGGGCGAAATTTTAAGGTGTTTATCTTACCAAATTTTGTGCGTAGTATCTCTCTTCCTAAAAACTTCAATCGGAATCGGTAACTGTCTTTATCAAAAAACATATCCATGTCGAAGGTATCTCCTTCTTTAACGGTATTAACATTAACGGCATTTCTGAGATAATAAAATGCCGACACCATATCTTGGGCATCTTTTTTAAAGGTGACATACTCCCTAATATCACGTTCCTTGTTATAAACCATGGCCACTTTGGTGTCCCGGTTAAAATCTATTTGCAAATCTTTGGTATACCCTCCTTCATCAATCTTTCGAATGAACCGGTAGGGAACATCTTTCTCTTTGTCTATGTACGACTGGTAATAATCCTCCACATTAAAAAACCAACGGGAGACACCGGTAGTTTTTCCTTCTCCAACAATGTGGTAAACTTCCTTACCGTTAATTTTAGCATTATTTACTTCTAGGGTAGCGTATCCGGCAGTGACAATTCCATAATGGACGCGAAACTTAAACCATTCTCCATCGCCGAAAGCTCGTTTTTGGGCAAAAGCATGGGATATTGTAAAAACAAAAAACAAACAAATAAGTTTTTTCATGTCAAACATTTTGGGGTCTTTTGTTTTCTTGATTTACAACTACTGTTCCAAAATTAATAAACTCCACCGTATATGACGGTGGAGTTTTAGAATTGTTACGTTATAGCGTGCCTCTAGACGCTTGTTCTCGCTCAATCGACTCGAACAGTGCTTTAAAATTACCTGCTCCGAATCCTTTGGCGCCCATTCGCTGAATGATTTCGAAAAACAAGGTAGGGCGATCTTCTAAAGGTTTGGTGAAAATTTGCAATAAATACCCTTCTTCATCGGCATCCACCAAGATGGACAATTTTTGAAGTTCTTTAAGATCCTCTTTCATCATATCCATGTGAGCTCCCAAACGTCTTGGAATATCGTCGTAATACTCTTGTGGAGGGGGTGGTAAAAACTCTACCCCACGAGCGCGTAATTGCGCTACGGTTTCAATAATATCATCTGTGGCTAAGGCCAAGTGTTGTACTCCGGACCCTTCGTAAAAGTCAAGATACTCCTCAATTTGAGATTTCTTAATTCCTTCTGCGGGTTCGTTGATAGGAAATTTGATTCTTCCATTCCCATTGCTCATTACCTTACTCATCAAGGCTGAATATTCAGTATGGATTTGTTTGTCGTCGAAAGAAAGGAAATTCACAAATCCCATCACATCCTCATACCATTTTACCCAAGTATTCATTTGTCCCCAGCCTACATTCCCCACCATATGGTCGATGAATTTTAGTCCGGTGGGTGCAGGATTGTAATCCGACTCCCATTTTCTGAAACCGGGAAGAAAGTTTCCTTTGTAATTTTTGCGTTCCACAAACATATGGACCGTTTCTCCATAGGTATAGATTCCTGCACGAACTACCTCTCCGTGCTCATCCTTTTCAACAGTAGGTTCCATGTACGATTTTGCTCCTCGCTTTGTAGTTTCTTCATAGGCACTGCGCGCATCGTCCACCCATAGTGCAATCACTTTCACTCCGTCACCATGTTTTACAATATGGTCGTTAATAGGCGATTTGCTATTTAGAGGTGTGGTTAACACCAAGCGTATCTTATCTTGCTTTAAAACATAACTTACTTGATCTCTTGAACCAGTTTCAAGGCCTTTGTATGCATAAGATTGAAATCCGAACGCAGTTTTATAAAAGTGAGCGGATTGCTTTGCATTTCCTACGTAAAATTCAACGTAGTCTGTTCCTAAAAGTGGAAGGAAGTCTTCAGCTCCTTCGAATATTTTTTCTAAACCGTAATTAACGGAGGTTACTTCTTTGCTCATAATATTAATTTTAATCTAACCAAGATTGATAATAGGTATCGTCTGCAATTTTCAATGCTTCTTCGGTCACCTTTAAAGGTTTAAATGTATCTACCATCACCGCCAATTCGGCTGTTTCAGTTTTTCCAATACTGCGCTCCGTTGCTCCTGGGTGGGGTCCGTGTGGAATCCCGGCCGGATGCAACGAAATATGACCTGCTTCAATGTCGTTTCGACTCATAAAATCTCCATCGACGTAATAAAGCACCTCATCACTGTCAATATTACTGTGATTGTAAGGTGCGGGAATGCTATCTGGATGGTAATCGTATAATCTAGGTACAAAACTACACACTACAAACGACGAGGTTTCAAAGGTTTGATGAACTGGTGGCGGTTGGTGTATACGTCCGGTAATAGGTTCAAAATCGTGAATGGAGAAGGCGTATGGAAAATTATATCCGTCGTAACCCACTACATCAAATGGATGCGTTGCATAAACCATTTCAATAATTTCATCCTGCTTTTTTATCTTCATTAAAAACTCCCCTTTTTCATTAAAAGTTTCCAATTCTTCCGGTTTACGGATATCACGCTCACAAAAGGGGGAATGCTCTAACAATTGCCCGAACCAATTGCGATACCTCTTTGGTGTATAGATAGGATCGTACGATTCAACAATGAATAATCGGTTGTCGTCCGTGTCAAAATCAATTTGATAAATGATTCCTCGTGGCACCAATAAATAATCTCCGTATTTAAAATCGAGATTTCCTAAAAAGGTCCTCAATTTCCCTGAGCCCTTATGGATGAATATTAATTCATCGGCATCAGTGTTCTTGTAGAAATACGATCGCAAGGATTGTTTTGGAGCGGCTAGAATAATGTTGCAATCACTATTGGTAAGTACCGTTTTTCGACTTTCTAAATAATCGTTCTCCGGAGCTACTTGAAAGCCGCGCAATCGATACGATTGCATATTGTTTGCCTTTGCAATTTTAGGCGCAACACTGTACTGTTTGACAATTTTTTTTACTTGAGTGGGACGATGTTCGTGGTAGATGTTGCTGTACATCCCGTCAAAACCAATGGTTCCGAATAATTGTTCCGGGTACAAAGAGCCGTCTGGCTTACGAAATTGTGTATGACGTTTGGGTGGAATTTTCCCCAATTTATGATAGAATGGCATGTTTTTTTATTTACGCTAATTAATTTCTGATATAAAATACTGAAAATTAAACTCCTACTAAAATACGAGTTTTTGGCCTAAACGGCTCATTCAGGATTTCTTTTTATTAGAAATTTAAGAAGGCTTAGTAAATATTTCCACGATTTATTTGCCATACCACAAATATCGTAAAATTTCTGTTGATGAAGCCGCAATCCTTTTAAAACCTGAACCCAGCACTTACGTACCAAATATCCTCTCCCAGATCCGGCGCGTAGGCATATTTCACTTCCATAGGGCCTAGGAAAGTTTCAAGCCCATATCCAAAGGCAACTCCATAATGCTGGATTCGATCCAACCAATCTCCCTTGCCAAACAAATCATCTCCAACATTGGCGATGTTCGCAGATAAGACAAAATGATTTTTACGGGCAAACTCAAAATCGATGTCCATATTGGCTTTTAAATAGGTGTCTCCACGAATACTGAGAGCATCATAGCCATATAGATATACAAAATTGTTCGTAGGAGTGTATCCATATCCTCCTAACGTAAAGTCCAAAGACCGTGTTGAAGTGTCGCCAATTTTAAATCCTCCTTCAATAGAAGTGTAGGCTGATAAATAAGATGTGAATGAATGTGCATAGCCCATTTTTGCCTTCGCAATGGAAAAAGGTTCAAAATCTTCATTTAGTCCTTCAGCAAATATATACCCATGAAAATCCCCACTAAAGTTCCACCCTTTCGACGGAAAAAACTTATCGTCTAAGGTGTCGAAAAGCAAATATCCGTATACACTGAAATAATTGGTGTTTTCAAAAAAGGTTCGCGGGTTCCCATTTTCATCCACGCCTATGGTTTCGGAGAGATACCGCAAATACTTATGCTCTCCACCAATTCCAAACTGGTAAGCCCTTCGAAAGAGTGTTTGGATATAAAGCTGATTGGTTAGATCCTCATATTCGAGCCCAATTTTGTTTAACTGAATATCCTGCGGAACTGGGATGATAGAACCAATAAATTCAAGACCAATGTTCTTGTCGAAATACAAGAATTTTGAATTGACCCCAATACTCCAATAAAAACCTTTATCGATATAATAGTTGAGATTATAGCGTAAATTATCCCCAACCATTAAATCGAGAGACACTACATCATTATTGGTTAAAAGCCTTTTATGGGTAAGATTGAGTAAGGCTGCCGACTTATATAGATTGTCATAGTGTGCAGCCAAGCGAACCGAAGTGCGGGAATCACTCTCTCTAATGCTAAAAACGGCATCGTAAACTTCCGGTTTTTCAGGGACGTTCACAAAACGATAATCGATCCCGGAGAAATTCCCGGTGGCAGAAAGGTTGTTCACGCCTTCATTGAAGTCTACATAGCTTACCTCTGAAGGGGTTTTTAATTTAAGCTTTCCAAGTATATACGATCGGGTGTAATTCTGAATTCCATTTATTGCAACATCTTCAATTTGAATGGATGCTTTATGCTGAAAAGGAGGAGTTCTCCCTTCAGTGGGTTGTTGTCGGTTAGCAATTGCCCTTAATTCTTCTGCCCGCAAATTCGCTCCCTTGGCTCCTGAAGCAATAATTTGTCTTCCCTCATCGAACGAAACCACAGTAAATTCATCAATTTTTGGGTTGATGTACACGTCGGTTTTTTTACGTTTGGCACCCATGCCTTCGATGGTTCGATAATTATTAATTTGTACCAAAACATCCAATGCCGACTGTAATTTATCCCTCGAACGTAAGGTATCTTGTACGTCTACGCCAATAATTAAATCGGCCCCCATGGCCTTTACTTCATCCACGGGATAATTATTTACTACGCCTCCATCCACATAAATCGTATCGTTTATGGTTACCGGACTAAATAAAGTGGGCAGTGCGCCACTCGCAGAAATAACGCGCGGCAAATACCCATTTCGGAAGATTCTAGGTTTTCCACGCTCTACATCGGTAGCCACACAAACAAAAGGGATGGGTAATTCATTAAAATCGTTTACATCCTTAACGTGCATTAACAATCGAGACAATAAATTATAGATGTTTTGTCCCTTGGAGATTCCGGAAGGAAAACGAATCTTGAATCCATCAAACGGAAAGGTAAGGGCATATCGTTCGGAATCCTCTTTCTCAAAAAAGGTTTTGGCACTGCGCGGAACCTCATCACGAATTAATGTTTCAAAATCCAAAGAAGTAAAAATGGAATCTAATTGTTTTGCCGAATATCCCGATGCGTATAATGCTCCGATAATAGCCCCCATACTGGTTCCTCCAATATAATCCACACGAATGCCTGCATCCTCAATTTCTTTAAGCACCCCAATATGAGCCAATCCTTTTGCGCCACCTCCACTAAGAACCACCCCCACTTTTAAATCTTCATCCAAAGAGGTCTCTTGTCCCCAAGAAAGGGACATACATAAAATGGCGGCTATGGTGAAAAATTTTTTCAATTAATGGTTTGAAAGTAGGTGATTACTTTTTTTGCACGACTGGCGCCTATAACAGCTTCCAATTCGTCAAAGCTAGCTTTCCCTATGCGCTTCGTGCTTTTAAAATGTTTTAATAATTCGGTTACTGTTTTTTCTCCAATACCCGGTATGGTTTCCAAACTGGTTTGCAACGCTTCTTTGCTTCGTTTGTCTCGATGAAATGTAATTCCAAAACGGTGCGCTTCATTTCGCAATTGTTGAATTATTTTCAACGTTTCCGATTTTTTATCCAAATACAGCGGTATTGGATCGTTGGGATAAAACAATTCTTCCAGTCTTTTCGCAATCCCTACAATAGCAATTTTTCCCCGAAGGTCCAAACGATCTAAACTTTTTAATGCAGAAGACAACTGACCCTTCCCTCCATCGATAATAATTAATTGTGGCAAAGACTGGCCTTCCTCTTTCAATCGTTTATATCGGCGATACACTACTTCTTCCATGGATGCAAAATCGTCCGGGCCTTCCACGGTTTTAATGTTGAATTTACGATAATCCTTTTTACTGGGCTTTCCATTTTTAAAAACTACACATGCCGCCACCGGATTGGTTCCTTGGATATTACTATTATCGAAGCATTCTATGTGACGCGGTTCAACACTCAAACGTAAGTCCTTTTTCATTTGCGCCATGATGCGTTTTTCGTGGCGATCGGGATCGACAATCTTGGCTTGTTTGAAACGTTCCATGCGGTAGTATTTCGCATTGCGTTCAGATAAATCCAAGATTCTTTTTTTATCCCCTACTTTAGGAATAGAGACGGTAACTCCCTCTTCCGTTCGAATGGTAAAAGGCACATAAAGCTCTTTGGACAACGAATGAAAACGCTGCCGCAATTCCACGACCGCAAGCTCAAGCAACTCTTCATCGGTTTCATCCAGTTTCTTTTTTATTTCTAAGGTATGTGAACGAATAATGCTTCCAAAGGAAATCTGAAGAAAGTTTACGTAAGCATAACTTTCATCGGAAACAATGGAAAAGACATCTACATTATTGATCTTAGGATTTACAACGGTCGATTTCGCCTGATAGTTTTCCAAGACATCGATTTTTTCTTTGATGCGATGCGCATCTTCAAATTGAAGATTCTCGGCATAAGTATCCATCTGTTTTTTAAAGCGATGAAGCGAGTCCTTGAAGTTTCCTTTAATGATGTTTCGAATAGCATCGATATTCTCCGTGTAAGCCGCCTCTGAAAACTTGTCTTCACAGGGACCCAAACAATTTCCCAGGTGGTATTCCAAACACACCTTGTACTTTCCGGCTTCAATCTTTTCTTTCGAAAGATCGTAATTGCATGTACGCAGCGGATAAAGTCCTTTAATCAATTCAAGCAAGGTTTGCACGGTTCTCATGTTCGTGTAGGGCCCATAATATTCGCTGCCGTCTTTTATGAATCTCCGCGTAGAGAACACGCGCGGAAATCGTTCTTTTTTAATGCAAAGCCAAGGATACGTTTTATCGTCTTTCAGCATCACGTTGTACCGTGGCTGATATTTTTTAATCAAATTGTTTTCAAGGAGCAAAGCGTCGGTTTCTGTAGAAACCACAATATGCTTTATGTCCTTGATTTTTTTAACCAACAAACGCGTTCTGGCATTGTTGTGTTCTTTGTTGAAGTACGAAGCGACTCTTTTTTTTAAATCTTTTGCTTTTCCCACGTAGAGCAATTTCCCCTCTTTATCATAGTACTGATAAACCCCCGGAGCATTTGGCAAGGTGGAAATTTGAAGTTTTACCGAAGCTTCTTCCATACCTCAAAGATAAAGGATGTTATTCATCTACAGAACTAATTCATTTTGAAATAATTGTTAATGCCCATTAAAGATATCTTCTTGAAAATTACCCCCGCAACATTTAAAACTTTACAATCATATCGAATAATAGTGACTATTTTTGAGGGATCACGATTAATTTTTTGCAAACGGCAAGGCCTTTCATTTTTTTGGTAAATTGCGTACAACAAGAAACGCCTATGAATATTGCGGTATTATCGAGGGGAGAAAATTTATATTCCACCAAAAGCTTAATGAATGCAGGAATGCGCCGCAATCATACCATGGAGGTGTTGGATCCAATGCTTTGCACCGTTGCCATTGAAAACGGCAAGCCCACGCTCTATTACTGCGACGAACGTGTGGAGGATTTAGATGCGGTAATTCCGAGGATTGGGGCGTCCAATACTTACTTCGGCTCTTCCTTAGTGCGGCATTTGGAATGTATGAATGTATTTACGATCGTTGGGGCTGAAGCCATCTTGCAGTCGAGAAACAAATGGACCTGCAATCAGATTCTTGCGCAAGCCGGAATTCCTGTTCCTAAAACCTTTTTAGGCAATACCTACGATGGTGAAGTGCTTATGAAGCTCTTCGGAAAGGCTCCGGTCATTATTAAAATATTACAAGGAACCCATGGCCAAGGGGTGATTTTAGCCGAAACCCCTGCCTCTGCCTTATCGACCATTGAAACGCTGAATACGGCTAAAGTTCGATTTATAATTCAAGAATTTATTGAAGAGTCCAAGGGAAGTGACCTACGCGTTATCGTAATAGATGGCAAGGCCGTCGCAGCGATGAAACGAAAAAGCCGTGAGGGTGAATTTCGATCCAACTTACACCGTGGTGGCTCTTCAGAATTAGTGCGTTTAAGTCCGCAAGAAGAAAACATTGCCTTACAAGCAGCACGCGCTTTGAAATTGGGTGTTTGCGGCGTAGATATTTTACAAAGCAGTCGAGGCCCCTTGGTTTTAGAGATTAACTCGACCCCCGGATTAGAAGGGATTGAGACAACCACTAAGATTGATATATCGAGCCTCATCATGGGCTATATTGAACGAAACAAACCTTAATGGCAAAACAGAAAGCAAAGGCGATTCAATTATTTGATCAGGAGATTCTTCCGGGAACTTCCATTGAGCTCAATTTCAATTTTGCAAAATTACACACCAACACTCCTGTGGATGTCCCTATTATTGTGGAACGTTCGCTCTATGAAGGGCCCACCGTTCTTTTTACCGCAGGCATCCACGGTGATGAGGTGAATGGTGTAGAAATTGTTCGTCAGTTAGTTTCAAAAGGCATCAACAAACCCAAAATAGGAACCACCATTTGTATTCCGATCATCAACATTTTCGGTTTTTTACAAAAGCTAAGGGACTTTCCCGATGGGCGAGACCTCAACCGAAGTTTTCCGGGCAGTAAGAAAGGATCTTTAGCGGGTCAGGTGGCCTATAAACTCATGACGGAAATTGTCCCTCATGCCGATTATGTCTTAGACTTCCACACAGGAGGCTCCAGCAGGTTCAACGCTCCACACGTTAGGATAGAAAAAGGAAATGAGCAACTAACCGAATTGGCCGAAACTTTTGGCGCGCCCTTTATTTTATATTCAAAGAATTTAAAAAGTTCGTTTCGAAATGCTTGCCGAAAAAAAGGAATCCCAATGTTGTTGTTCGAAGGGGGAAAATCAAACTCCATCGATGCCGCAGTGAGCAATACCGGAGTAAATGGTTCGAAACGTATTTTGCATCAATTGGGAATGCTGCAATCAAAGTTTAAAGTAAGCACCCCGGCAAAATCCGCCATTTCTATAGGAGGCAGTAAATGGATTCGCGCACAGGCATCCGGCATGTTTAAATCGTCTGTAAAAGTGGGCAGTAAGGTTGCCGTGTACGACGTATTAGGGCATATTACCGATCCTTATGGTAAAGTACATTATTGGATCAAAGCAAGTCATGAAGGCTATGTATTCAACGTAAATGAAGCTCCCATTGTGTATCAAGGGGATGCATTGTTTCATATTTCCACACAAATTCTCTGATGGACAAGCCTGCTTTACGCAAAAAATACCTTCAAAAACGACAGGAATTAAATCTCGAAGAGGTGGATGCTTTAAGCATGGACATTGCAAATTTGTTGCTGCAATTGGATATTTGGGATCGCACCTACTACCATTTATTTTTGACTATTGCTTCAAAAAATGAAATAGACACCTCGTTTATTTTGCATATCCTTCAGGGTCGGGATAAGAGCATAATTGTTCCGAAGGTTAATTTTGAAACAAAATCAATGGCATCCATCCTTTTGCAAGAGCACACCAAACTAGTTCCAAACAGTTATGGAGTCCCAGAACCTGAAGAAGGCTTGGAGGTTGCGCCCAAGCAGCTTGATGTTGTGTTTATTCCTTTATTAGCATATGATGAAAAAGGCAATCGTCTAGGCTATGGAAAAGGGTTTTACGATCGCTTTTTAGCACAATGTTCACCGGACTGCAAACGCATCGGACTCTCCTTTTTTGAACCCGAGCATCATCTTCCTGTTTTAGAGCATGATATTCCCCTGCATTGCTGCGTGACACCGAGGAAAATTCATTTCTTTTAAAATTCGACACTTTTTATTGAGGATTGTACGAAAATTCCTATCTTGCAAGCCCCAAATTTATTGTAAATGAACTTTCTAGCACAGAAAAGAAAGCACATCCTTTTACGCGAGTCTCCGTTCAATAAGACTGAGCATCGGGCTTTTAGCGATGATTATTTTAAGCAAGTGGCCAAATTAATTGGAGCCGGAGGATGGAGTATTCATTTCGATGAAAACAAAAGTTACTTTGACCAAGAAGCTCGAAGAATTTTAAAACTACCTGCAGATTATTCACCAAGTTTTCAATTTGCCTTAGATTTTTACGCTCCGGAGTCTCATGTACTTGCCATGGAAACCTTTGAAGCTTGTAAGGAAGGCCAGCCTTTTTCCCTTGAGTTTAAAATGCTTACCTACCATCAAGTACCGTTTTGGGCTAAAGTTGTAGGAGCCCCAATGTATAATGAAGACCAAATCATTACCGGAATCCATATTGTTTTTCAAGACATTAATGAGGCTAAATCCAAGGAGTTAGAACTGGCACATTCCTTAGAAATTGCAAAAACTCAGAATGCTCGATTGCTTCAATTTGCAGAAACTATTTCACACAGCATCCGATCGCATGCAGGCAACTTATCCCTTACATTGGATTTGATGAACTCTGCCAATGGTTCGGAAGAAGAAAAAGAGCTCACAGGAAATATTCATGAGATTTCGAAATCATTGAATACGACGGTGGCCGATTTAAATGAAATTGTGCAATCTCAAATTAAGGGAATGACCAACATTGGCACGATTTCATTAGTGGATTCCTTTAAAGAAGTTACCAAAAAACTACAACGCTTGATTCAAGAGCGCGATGTGGAAATCTATACTGATTTTTCAGAAGTGCCCGAAATTAGTTACGTTCCGGAATACATCGAAAGTATTTTTGAGAAACTACTTTCGAATGCGATTCATTATGCGCATCCGGATCGAACCCCTTCTATCGACATCTTTAGCTATTATGAAGATCAAGACATTTATTTAATGGTAAAAGACAATGGAATGGGCATCGACTTGACAAAGCATCAAGACCATTTGTTTCAATTGTACAGAACCTTTCACAACCGAGCTGAAGCCAAAGGAATTGATTTATTCATCTTAAAGAACCAGATTGAATCGATCAATGGAACCATTGATGTGGAAAGCACCGTAGGAACCGGAACCACCTTTCGTATTAAATTGAATTAAAGCACCTCTTTTTCAGGTTCGCTTGCCTCAACTTCAACAACTTCGTCTTCCTTCTTTTTTGGAAATGCCTTTTTATTAAAAAGAATTAAAAGTCCGACGCCCACACTAATGGCAGAATCTGCTACATTAAATACGGGATCGAAAAATGAAAAGGAGAACATGTCTACTACCTTACCGTGGAATAAGGTTCCATAACCGCCTTCTTCAGGCATGAAGGTTGCAACCTGACTGTAACTATCGTTGAAAATAATTCCATAAAATACAGAATCGATAATATTTCCAAATGCGCCTGCAAAGATCAAGGCAATGGACACAATAAGAATGGATGATGCCTTCTTGCGCACCGAATCCCACAACCAATAGCCAATTCCTACGATCGCAACAAGTCGAAACAACGTAAGCGCCAATTTACCATAGGCTCCAGGAATTTTTGCTCCCCAAGCCATTCCTTCATTTTCTATAAAGTAAATTTTAAACCAACTAAGCACTTCCACACCATCGTGAAGGGCAAAATTTGTTTTGATGTATACTTTTGAAATCTGATCGATCAAGAGGATAATAATGATCAATAAAATTGATTTATTCAACGACATAGGTATAATTTTTCGCAACGAATGCGGCAAAAGTAAGGATTTAATCCGTGGTTTTTAATAATCTTATATGGCCATTAACACTTTCCGCCCTAAGAAATATAGAGCCTTCGTGCAGCAATTCATTTTCTACTGTACCGTATTTGGAATAGGCTTCACCCGCCATGCCGTCTTGAGCATAAACGGTAATATCGCCCCCTTTGGTTAATACCATACCATCGCCTTTAAATTGGAATAATTCACAAAATCCTCGAACCAAAGTAACCTCCAATTTTTCGAAATTCCCGCGTGCGATCACGCTTCCTATTTCGGCGCTAATGTGAATATTCATTCCTTCAGGCACATATAATTTCATCTCTATCGAAATCACTTTATGCGCAGCCAATTTATCGTTGGGAGGTTCGTAAAGAGGACGGTAGTTCTCGGCTAGTTTTAAGATGCGGTTATCATCTGTGACACTCACCATCATATTGTCGGCATATTCCCCGTCAATATGCATTTCCAGACGAATTTGAGTGGTTTTCTCCGACGCGATTTCGATGCGGTACACTTGTTCTGATAACAGTACCAGTTGATCAAATTGTGCTGCATCCCAAGACTTTTTCAAGACTTTTTGCCCATGCAAGGGAGTTGTGAACACAAAGGCTACGATGAAAAAACCCCATGAACAAAGCATGGGGTTTCTTAAAATATTGACTGTTTTGATAAGCATGCTCAAAACAGATAGATCTTATTTTTGCATATTCTTGGCTTCAATGCTCAAGGTGGCATGAGGCACTAGTTTTAGTCGCTCCGGGTTGATTAATTTCCCAGTTACACGGCAGATGCCATAGGTTTTGTTTTCAATGCGAATTAAGGCATTCTTAAGATCACGAATAAATTTTTCCTGACGGATGGCCAATTGTGAATTCGCTTCTTTACTCATTACTTCGCTTCCTTCATCAAAGGCTTTGAACGTAGGGGATGTATCATCGGTACCATTGTTCAAATCATTTTTATAAGCGCTTTCAATAAGTGCCAATTGTTCCTTTGCTTTAGAAAGTTTTTCTGTGATAATGACTTTGAAATCTTCCAATTCCTTATCGCTGTACCGTGTTTTTAAATCTTGGGACATAATCTTAGTGTTTTTTAATCCGTAACATGGTCTCTATTCCGTCAAAAGCAATTTCCGTTCCATCTCCCATTGCTTTTTCAAATGTCAATACGTCTGTTAGGGTTTCTTGTTTAATATAATCTAAATTTTGCTCAATCGCTATTTTTAATAAAGGTTCTTCCTCCAGGGCAACTTCAATCCGATCTGTAACTTCAAAACCGGAGTCCTTTCGAAGATTCTGAATTCTGTTTACCAGTTCCCTGGCAATTCCTTCGTTTTTTAATTCCTGACTTATGGTTACGTCAAGAGCAACGGTGGTTCCTCCTGCGTTGGCAACAAGCCATCCCTCAATATCTTGGGACGTGATAATCACATCTTCGAGGGTCAATGTACTATTTTTTCCACTATGGCTAATGGTAATTTCACCATCTTTTTCAAGGGTTGCGATCTCTTCTTGACCAAAGTTACTGATGCTCTGAGCAATAGATTTCATGTCTTGTCCAAAACGTGGCCCTAACTTTTTAAAGTCGGGTTTTATTTGTTTCACCAAAATACCGGAGCCTTCATCAATCAATTCAATTTCCTTCACATTCACCTCATGCTTGATCAAGTCCGAAACTGCATTAATAGCTTCTCGTTCTTTATCATCCAACACCGGAATCATGATTTTTTGTAGCGGCTGACGTACTTTGATCTTCTCGCGCTGTCGTAACGATAAAACGAGGGAAGATATTGTTTGCGCCTTTTGCATCTTTTGTTCCAGTACCTTATTGATATAAGACGCATTAGACTTCGGAAAGTTACTTAAGTGCACCGAAGAGGCTCCTCCTTGAACAGTTCCTTGCGTCAAATCCTTATATAAACGATCCATAAAGAAAGGTGCCACCGGAGCTCCCAGTTGTGCTACCGTCACCAAACAGGTATATAAAGTTTGATAGGCTGAAATCTTATCTTCAGCATAACTTCCTTTCCAATAACGTCTGCGACTTAGCCGAACGAACCAATTGCTCAAGTTCTCTTGCACAAATTCAGAAATTGCGCGCGTCGCCTTCGTTGGCTCATAATCGGCATAGGCCTCATCCACTTTTTGAATCAAGGTATTCAATTCTGAAAGGATCCATCGATCTATTTCCGGGCGTTGTTCCAGAGGAATGTCTGCTTCAGAATAATCGAAATTGTCCAAATTGGCATACAAACTGAAAAAGCTGTAGGTATTGTATAAGGTTCCGAAGAATTTATTGCGCACCTCCGCTATGCCTTCAATGTCAAACTTCAAATTGTCCCAAGGATTTGCGTTGCTTATCATATACCAACGTGTGGCGTCAGGACCATAGGCATCCAAGGTTTCGAAAGGATCGACGGCATTTCCAAGACGCTTGGACATTTTTTGTCCGTTCTTGTCAAGGACCAAACCATTAGAAACAACATTCTTATAAGCCACATCATCAAAGATCATAGTGGCAATGGCATGAAGGGTATAGAACCATCCACGGGTTTGATCTACACCTTCGGCTATAAAATCGGCTTTACGCCAGGTACTATCTACTTTTTCTTTGTTCTCGAAAGGATAATGCCATTGGGCATAAGGCATGCTTCCACTGTCGAACCACACATCGATGAGGTCTGCTTCCCGTTTCATGGGTTTTCCGCTATCT
>JAHEMY010000124.1 GCA_024643425.1 Flavobacteriaceae bacterium | reverse complement strand
ATTGTAAGTACCTGTTAAATCCGTACACCAAGCATTGACCCCATCAGAGGCGCCAATGATAGTTGGATTAGCAGGAGTACCTAGTGCCCAGTCACTATTCGTGCCGGATGCAACCCAGCCCCCATCTCCGGATTCAAAACTTTCCGTGTACGGGAAGTTTGAGATTTGAGCATGCATTATGCCCGAAAAGATAAAGATCGTAGCAAGTACAATCTTTAGTGTAAAATTTTTCATACCCTTGTTGATTTAGTTAATTAGTTAAATTATAGAAATCTTAAGTGTTAAAAATAACATAAAATTTCTTACTAAAAAAATATGTGCTCTGAAATTTTTTACTTAATACTTTCATAATAAAAATTTTAGCTTGATACTGAGCATTAATCCACCACTAATCTACAGGAACATTTATTCTATTTAGGATTATTGAATTTGAAAAGTTGAAGTTTTTGATTGTTATTTACCACTCCAATATGCCAAATATTATCCACTAAGATTGAATGAAGTTGTTTTACGTCAAAAGGTGTAAAAAAATCTGTTTCGAGCACAGACATTGGGCTGAAATTTCCAAGCCCATCCCCTATTAGTACCAAACCATTTCCAGCATCGTTTCTTGGAGTTTCTACTTCTGAACCAAATAAGTTCCCTGCCATAACAACATCCAGATTTCCATCCTTATTCAGATCTTTTACTATAATTCCATTCACAGAGGACAATTGCGCTAATCTCGGCAAGGGCTTTACATTCCATGGCTCGGAACCCTTATTTTCCAGATACACACTTGCAAAAGTTTTCGCATTTAAATGCAATGCACTTTTTAGTTTTTCCTCACCAAAAATATCAATTAAACTCGCTTTACCGAATTCGTCATAAGTTCCAAATTTCTCTTTAATAAAAGGCATTTGTTGCGAAGAACATTCTCTTCCGCGCAATGGAACTTCAGCACCATTTTCATTATAACTAAGTACAATGTCACCTACATTATTATTGTCGAAATCTGCATAATAAAGATCGAAAGACGATTCCTCCGTTGTTCTATACTTATAGTTGAGTCCGAGATTCCCCAGCATATAGTCCATATCACCATCATTATCAAAATCCCCTTCAGCAATACTATACCACCACCCTGTTGTATTGTCTAGACCAAGCGACTGTGTCATATTTACAAAACGATTGCCTTCATTTTTAAAAATCGAAATCGGCATCCATTCTCCCGTAATAATTAGATCCTTTTTGCCATCATGGTTGAAATCTGTCCATAAAGCATTAGTCACTAAACCAGGTGATACTAAATCCGGGGCAACATTTTTTGTTACATCTTCAAATTTCCCATCGTTGTTTTGTAATAAATAACTCCTGGGAGCAACGGGATAAGATCCGGGCACAACCCTGCCTCCAACAAAAATGTCCAAATCTCCATCTGCATCAAAATCGGCCACCTCAGCACAACTTCCACTGGTCAACATCTTAGGTAAGGCATCGACCGATTTTTTAAAATTGCCCATTCCGTCATTGACATAGAGTCTATCCTGAAGTTTGTCCGAATTTACATCGAATTCATTACCTCCACTAACCACGTATAGATCCTTGTCTCCATCGTTGTCTGAGTCAAAAAAGGTTGCAGACATATCCTCGAATCCGGCATCCTTTTTCCAAATATTTTCACTTCCTTTTTCAAATAAACCCTCAGAATTTTGAAGGTATAACATACCGCTTTGTCCTTTGGCCCCTCCGACATAAAAATCATCCAGTCCATCTGCATTAACATCACCTACAGCCATCCCCGGTCCTAAGGTCGACATCTTATGAGGCAATAGAATTTCCTTTTCGAAATCGTTGAACTCATTTTCTTGGTGCACGAAATCAATTCCTAGATTTGATGTGACGTCTTTAAATAATTTGGTGCCTTTATTTTTGTAAAGACTCGCTAATGATGGCGATCCAGGTTGATAGTTTATTTCTAATTTTTGATTAGACTTAATATTGGTGAGCAACTGATTTTTTCCATCCGGCCATTGAACCCAAAGTGAATCTACTTTGATATTTCCTCCCAATCCAAAGTGAAGTTGGTCGTCTACGGAGGATAGGTATCCCCTATTCAAATAATGTTCCTTCATTTGAAAGCCATCTCCCGTTTTTAATGTGATACGGGCTCCCAACGCTGAACGATTCTGAGCAGGTCCAATTAATTTTATCTGTAAGAAATTTTTTGTTTGTAGCTTTTCACTGTTATTCTCATAAATAAAGGCAGGATGATCAATATTTGAAACAACGATGTCCAAATCTCCATCATTATCCAAATCTGCATAGGCAGCTCCATTGGAAAAGGAAACATCCGTGAGCCCCCATTCTTGCGTTTTATTTGAAAACGCAATAGCCCCCTCATTTCTAAACACATAATTTTGGATTTTGGTTTGTGGCATAGCATCCAAGATTTCTTTCATTAATTCCAATTGGATTTCGGGACGCTCCTCCATTTCCTTTAACCAGGCCTTTTTCTTTTTAACAAAATCATTGTTACGCGCTTCCTTTCGCAAGCCATTCGTGATATACATATCGTTGAGCCCATCATTGTCAAAATCGGCCCATAAAGGCGCCCAACTCCAATCGGTGTTAGACATACCCGCTAGTTTGGCGACTTCACTAAAAGTGCCATTTCCATTGTTCATTTGCAGAGTATTGAACATATATTGATAATGAAACCCATTGTCAACGGCACGTTGAAATCTTTCAGGGTTCATTCCGGACATATTTGTTTTAATGCGATAATTATCTTCTGCCACCATATCAACCACCATGATATCCAACAACCCATCGTTGTTAAAATCGGCCATATCCGATCCCATGGAGAAGTTAGAAATATGACGCGTAGCTTCTTTTCCTTTTTCTGAAAAAGTTCCATTTTGATTATTGATATATAGATAATCCCTTTCTAAATAATCATTACACACATACAAGTCCGGGAAACCATCATTATTTAAATCTCCCACGGAAACACTTAAACCATACCCAATGCTATTGCCAATGATACCCGCAGCTTCACTTATATCGACAAAACGACCGTTATCATTTCGATATAATCGATCACCGGCATCTTCATCCCTTCCGGAAATAATGGCGTTGAAATCTGCATTTTGTTCGGCCGTTATTGCATGGTTTAACATAAACATGTCCAAATCACCATCTCTGTCAAAATCTAAGAACGCAGCTTGACTGGAATATCCGCTATCGTCTAAACCGTATTGAGCGGCACTTTCTGTAAAAGTTAAATCTCCATTATTAATAAATAAAGCGTTTCTTCTTTGGTTTGGCTTCACATCTCCTGAACGACTTTCATAAATATCAAGCCAACCATCATTATTGATGTCTACCATAGTACATCCGGTAGACCATCCTCTTTTTCCCCCAATGCCCGCTTCACGACCAATTTCTTCAAATTTTAAATTTCCTTTATTCAGGTATAAATGATTTGGTCCGAAATTGGCAGAGAAAAAAATGTCCGGCAAACCATCATTGTTAATATCCCCAATTGAAACTCCCGCTCCATTATGCAAATACTGATAGGTTAAGATATTCATCTCCGGAGTTTCCGGCACTTTATTTTCAAAAGCTACACCCGATTGTTCCGGCGAGATCAAGTGAAATAGAGGTCCTGAATATTGCGGTTTATCATTTTCGGGATTGCCACAACCATGAATGAACATCAGCAATAAAAAAATAATGACAGATTGCGTTCCCCTACTGATGAATGAGAATAAATTTTGTGGATGATATAAAGACATTTTGAAAGTGTTTTTAGATTAAATTATCTATTCTCCAATTTTGTGATAAATTTAGAAAGCTGAAATGGATTATGGGCAGCGGTCGACAAATCTAATTCATTTTTGAACATATTTTGTGGGGTTCTTCCATTGAAAGAAACAACGATATTAGCCCGCACTTCCACTTCCTCCATATTTTTATTTTTTAAACTATGCATTTTAAGAAATTGTGCAAATTGCAAAGCCGACACCGGATCATACGCAATTGAGTTTATTTGATCTTGATTCAGGCCATAGTGATAAACCGATACGGGATGAATAATCTTTTTCTTCATATCGAACACCTTAAATTCCATTTCCTCTACTTTGCGTTTCTGAATTTTCATGCGCCAAGCGAATCGTTGTCCCAAACCAGTCCAGTCTACATTTCCTTGATATAAAAAATGACGGAAAGGAAGCAAACCTTGAATAATAAAATAAATCGCCAATAAAACAATTACCGGCTTTTTTATTTGGGTCTCTTGAGAAGCTTTCTTAATAATGGGTTTCTTTAAGGACAATTTATTCCTCACAAATTGCCCGACCTTGTTAGAATCTAAAAATAACACAAGTGAAAGTATCATGAAATACGGGAAAATATTGATGTCACTGAACAACCATGCATTCATCAAATTAAAAAGGATTGCAAGGAATATAGCCGGAATACGTGTTTTTGGAATGAAGAGCAAAAAAGGAATTAATAAATCGAATAGCAGACCACCGTAGGTAAAGAAATAAAGAGTTCCATCGAGCATTAACAAATCTCCTAAAAAACTATGTTGCGCTTTATTGTTAAGAATGGATACGACCGGCTCTTGATAGAACATCCAATCTGAATTTAACTTAGCAATACCACCGAAAAAGTAAACAATTACTATTTGCAATTTAAGAATCAATTGTTGGTAGTATTGTGGGACTTTCCGATGTTCAAGATCTTTCTTGGATCGAGAAAAAGAGTAATCCGCCGGAATGAAAATTAATAAAAAAGACAAAAGGCAAATCAAATATAAGTGATTGTTATAGTAGGCTTTGTCTAAAAAGAAAAGGTAGCTGAAACCCACAAAAAAAATAATCATTGCCTTTTGATAATATCTGCCTATGGTAATAAAGATGCAGCATCCTATTAAAACTAAAATCAACACATCCAACAAAGGGCCCGGCAGCGGTTTCAAAAAACTCAAATATTCATACGTGAATTGAACTTTTGGACGTGTTAAAAAAATTTTTACAAAGTCAATGCGAATGAAATAAATCATTTCCCATAGCATTAGAAGCCCAAAGCCAATTCTAAAGATTGCAAGAGCCGCTCCATCGATGGGTTGCTTTAATTTTTGTAAAAACTTCATTTAATTTCTAATTAAAATTTATATCTATTGATGAAAGGGCTTCTGCGATTATGCTCATCACAATTTTTATCGGGGATTCATATTTGGACTAAATATAGCATTTTTAACTTTTTATTTATTTCTTCCAGTAATTATTGGTACTTGGAGGAGACCTAAGCATAAGAACGAGTATAAAATTCACCATCCTGAAACTATTGAAATGCGTTATAAATAAGGGAGAATTATAAAAATGTAGTTTCTTATATTTGCCAACAATCTTAGATTTTACTTATGGTGAACCGCATTTTTACCCTGCTCATTTTTTCTCTTTTTTTGATGCTTTTTGGCGCTTGTGGTAATAACCTTTCCGAAGAGACCAAAACCGGAGAATTTACTCGAGGTTCAAAA
The DNA here is from genome assembly GCA_024643425.1 of Flavobacteriaceae bacterium. GTDB lineage: Bacteria > Bacteroidota > Bacteroidia > Flavobacteriales > Flavobacteriaceae > JAHEMY01. The sequence goes on along the minus strand of JAHEMY010000124.1, from coordinate 1,031 downwards.
ACCCTTTTCACTAAAATCACCGCGGAAACTTCTGCCATTTCATTTAAAAATATGATCCATGAGGACTTGGAATTCAATTTCCTTAATTACCCTTATATTTTCACGGGTGGTGGAGTAGCCATCGGAGATATTGATCATGATGGGCTTTTGGATATCTACTTAACCTCTAACTTCGGCCCTAATAAATTGTACAAAAACAAGGGTGACTTTAGGTTTGAAGATATTACCGTTTCCTCTAAAACAGAAGATTATTCCGGTTTTACCACAGGGGTAACCATGATGGATGTTAATAACGATGGTTGGTTGGACATTTATGTATCCAAAGCGGGTTCTCTAAAAAGTGATGAAGAACGAAGAAACCTACTGTTCGTAAACCAACAAGACGGCACCTTTCAAGAAGAAGGAAAAAAATGGAGGTTAGACGACCCCGGCTATTCCACACAAGCCTATCCTTTAGATTATGATAAAGATGGCGACATGGATTTGTATGTAGTAAATTATCGCTACGATTTTCAAAACAATACCAAGATAAGTGGTAATATTCAAAGCCAAATCGAGGAGATTACAAGCGATCAATTATATCGTAATGACCAAACCCATTTCACCAAGGTGACCAAAGAAGCCGGAATCTATAACAAAACTTGGGGCCTCGCAGGATGTGTAGGGGATTTTAACAACGACGGTTGGGAAGACATTTATATTTCCAACGATTATTTAGAACCGGATATTTTATACATCAATCAGAAAGACGGAACTTTCAAAAATGAAATCAATACACGACTAAATCATATTTCTTTCAATAGCATGGGTAGCGATTTCGCCGATCTCGACAACGATCTGAATCCCGATCTAATTACAGTAGATATGCTTGCCGAAAACTATGCACGAGGTAAAGAAAACATGGCCTCTATGAGCACTTCCAATTTTATAGCGATGGTTAAGGTTGGGTACCATTATCAATATATGGCCAATATGCTACATCAAAATACAGGAAACGGAAAATTTAGAGAAACCGGTCAGTTTAGTGGTGT
>JAHEMY010000031.1 GCA_024643425.1 Flavobacteriaceae bacterium | reverse complement strand
ACAAACTGCTCTTTAAAAACTTTGTAATGGGACTCGAGGTCGCTGTGGCGATGATTGATAAAATCAATTACTCCGTCGAGTGTATATTCGATGTTATTTTTGGATTGGGTTTCGATCGATCGAACGATTTCAGAATTGACATCCTTTATTTCGATATCAAAATCCTTGGGCATAGAAATACTGCCGTCCCTCAGGAAGATAGATCCTCCCCAGTATTTCCAAATGTTTTTTCGAAGGGAAGTAATTTCACCTGTCGGGCGTATGGATACCAACCCCACCACCTTGTCTGCCGGCAAATGAGGAAACATCACATTTTCGTATGCAATTAGGGGAGGGTTCGTTAGGTAGGCGTTCACAAGATTTTGAAGTTTACTGTCGTCAAAAAAATCAACGCCATTAATTTCATTTCCTTCGTCTTCGACTCCTATTACGATGTAGCTGTTGTTCTTAGGATTGCTATTACTTAAAGCGCATATATGTTTTAGGAACTTTGCTTTCCCTTCCTTGTTTCCAAGATCAATTTTTCGCTTTTTGTCATAAAAACTACTCTCGTCGTTATAGGCGAGCAGGTTTTTAATTAAAAGGCGTTTGTTAATCATTGCTTATTCACAATGGTTGACGAGGCTTGATCTAGACACATTACGGTGAGATCGGCGATGTTCACATGAGGGGGTCGTGTCACTGCAAACCAAATAATTTCGGCAATATCCTGAGGCTTTAGCGGAGTAAATCCTTGGTATACTTTAGACGCTCGTTCAGAATCTCCTTTGAAACGCACTTCACTAAATTCGGTTTCAACCAGTCCTGGGTTGATGGCTCCAACACGGATTCCCTTTCCATTAAGGTCGATGCGCATTCCTTGATTAATGGCATCCACCGCATGCTTGCTGGCACAATAAACATTGCCGTTCGGGTAGACTTCCTTTCCGGCGGTAGAACCAATATTGATGATATGCCCCGAACCACGCTCAATCATCCCCGGCAAAATGGCTTTGGAAACATAAAGCAAACCCTTTACATTGATGTCCATCATGGCATCCCAATCGTCCAAACTTCCTGTTTGAATGGGATCCAATCCATGAGCATTACCTGCATTGTTGAGGAGAATATCGATGGTGCGAAAGGCATCAGGAAGTTCTTGGATTTTTTTAAAGACCTCCTCTTTATCTCGAACATCGAAATTTAAGGTATAAACCTCTGTTTTTTCTGAGAGTGAAGTTGCAAGCGCATCCAATCGATCTTGGCGTCTTCCGCAAAGAATCAATCGAAGACCTTGCTCAGCAAAAAGTTGGGCGGTAGCTTTTCCAATCCCTGAAGTAGCCCCGGTAATAAAAGCAGTTTTTGATGAGAGTTTGTTCATTGCATAAAGGTAGATATTATAACACAAAATTTAAAGTTAACTTCGGGTTAAAGTTGTCGTTAATAGTCGTTAATGAATGGACTATTTAATTCAGAGATGCTTAAATTTGTATCAACCAAAAAAATAATAACTATGAAGAATATTTGGAAATCATTTATTGCACTCACTCTTCTATTAGGAGTAGCTTCATGCAGTGACAACGACGAAAACTCAAATACCGTGAGCGGTACGGCCCAGCTAAGTTTACGATTGGTGGACGCCCCGGGGGATTACGATGCTGTTTATATTGATGTGCAAGATGTAGTTGTAAAATACCAAGGGAGCGACGATGAGGCCCCTTTGGGAGCTATCAATACAGGAGTTTACGATTTGCTAGAACTTACCGGTGGGGTATCCGTCTTATTGGTGGATGGCGAAATCCCAGCTGGAGATGTGAGTCAGATACGTTTGGTGCTCGGTGAAGATAATTCTATCGTAGTCAATGGAGAAACCTTCCCTTTGGCAACGCCAAGTGCACAACAATCAGGATTGAAAATTCAGTTAAATCAAACCTTGGAGGAAGATGTGTTCTATGAATATATTTTGGATTTTGACGTGGACAAATCCATCGTAGTTCAAGGGAATGGAAATTACTCATTAAAACCAACCATCAAAGCAAGTTTGGTGGCCGATGCAGGCAAAATCGCTGGAATGGTTTTGCCGCTGGGAATTCAAACCTTAGTTACTGCCACCAACGATAATGGCACCGTAGAAGTTTCATCTTATGTAAATTCAGATGGAAATTATATGCTGTATGGATTGCCGGAAGGCATTTATAGCGTCCTTTTCGAAGCAGATCCATTGTTGGGATTTGACTCAATTACAATTTCAGATGTTGAAGTTGTTGCCGGACAAACCACCGTATTGGATGATGTGATTTTCGAATAATCTACACACTTATCATTGAAAAGGGAGGCGAAAGCTTCCCTTTTTTTATGGCACCTTATGTCCCGTACTTGCGGTTAAAAGTTCGAACCAATCAATGTCTGAAAGGACAATATTCATCGCATCTGCAGCATTTTTCATTCGTTCCTTTGAGGTGGTCCCTACCACAGGAAGAATGCCGGCCGGGTGCTTCATAATCCAAGCAAGTAAAACCTGGTCTTTGTTGGCGTTATATTTTTCAGAAAGCGATGCCAGCACCGAATGTATGCGATAGGTCTGATCGTTCTTTTCACGAAAAACATTTCCAAGCGGACTCCAACACATGGGGGTAATGTGGTTCAACAACATGTGGTCTAGGCTGCCATTGAACATGGCTTCATGTGCGGTTAAAGAAAATTCAATCTGATTGTATGAAATTGTGCTCTTCGAAGCAATTAAATCGCTTTGAGAAGGAGTAAAATTAGAGACACCAAACGATTTAATTTTTCCTTCACTGGTTAATTGATCCACAGCTTTAGCAACTTCATCGGGGTGCATTAACGGACTTGGACGATGAAGCAAAAGCAAATCTAAATAGTCACATTGAAGATCGGAAATTGACTTTTCGGCGCTCCAAACAATATATTCAGCATCGTATTGATAATGCTTAAGCTTATTATTTCTGGTTTCTCCGACGTACTGAATACCGCATTTTGAGATGATTTGTAGATCCTTCCTTGGAATCGAAGATTCTTTATAGGCCTTTCCAAATTGCTGTTCTGTGGTGTAGTCGCCATAAATATCGGCATGATCAAAGGAAGTAAGTCCCAAGGAGACAGCATGTTCGATAAGTTCAGCCATGGCCGAAGTGGAAAATTCTTTCCCCCAAAGACCCCATCCCATACATCCTTGTACAACTTTAGAAAACGGTGATTTCATAGTAAGTTTTTTACTTCCTAAAAGTAATTAATTCTCGAGTTATAAATCTTTGTTAACCCCTCTATTTATAATATTTTTTAACCAATTGTTAACATCGTTTTTGATTAATAATAGTCAATTTGCGGGGTGTTTTAAAAAGCCTAAACAGCATCAAATAATAACGATATGGAACAAACAGCTGCTATCACCGATATTGGAGCGTTAAATGAAAAAATTGAAAGGGAAAGTGCTTTTGTAGATATTCTTTCTATGGAAATGAATAAGGTAATCGTTGGACAGAAACATATGGTCGAACGATTGCTCATTGGATTGTTAGGTCAAGGTCATATCTTATTGGAAGGAGTTCCCGGATTGGCAAAAACGCTTGCCATCAATACCCTGGCTAAGGCCGTTCACGGGTCTTTTAGTAGAATTCAGTTTACCCCCGATTTATTACCCGCCGATGTGGTAGGGACCATGATCTATAACATGAAATCGAACGATTTCAGCATTAAAAAAGGCCCCATCTTCGCAAACTTTGTTCTTGCCGATGAGATTAACCGAGCGCCCGCGAAAGTGCAATCGGCTTTGTTGGAAGCCATGCAGGAAAAGCAAGTGACCATTGGGGATGAAACGTTTATTCTCGACAAACCATTTTTGGTGATGGCCACCCAAAACCCCATCGAGCAAGAAGGAACGTATCCGCTTCCTGAAGCACAGGTCGACCGATTTATGCTGAAAACAGTTATTAAATACCCAAAGATTGACGAAGAGCAACTCATTATACGTCAGAATTTGAAAGGCGCCTACGAAGAAATAAATCCTGTGGTAACCCTCGATCAAATTTTAAAGGCTCAAAAAGCCGTTCGTGATGTGTATATGGATGAAAAGATTGAACGTTATATCCTGGATATCATCTTCGCTACTCGAAATCCGGAAAAATTCAATTTATCCGATCTTAAACCACTTATTAGCTTTGGTGCTTCCCCTCGTGGAAGTATTAATTTGGCCATGGCAGCAAAATGCTATGCCTTCATTAAAAGAAGAGGGTATGTTATCCCTGAAGATGTTCGCGCCGTGGCACACGACGTTTTAAGACATCGTATCGGAATTACCTACGAAGCAGAAGCCGAAAATGTGACTTCAGAAGAGCTAATCAATAAAATTGTCAATGTAATTGAGGTACCCTAGGCATTTAAAGTTACAAGTTAACCAACCTGAAACCTTAAAACCGGGAAAGTGGATACAAAAGAGCTTCTAAAGAAAGTACGTAAAATTGAAATTAAAACACGCCGCCTAAGCGATCATGTGTTTGGTGGCGAGTATCACAGTACTTTTAAGGGACGAGGGATGACCTTTAGTGAAGTGCGCCAGTACCAATTTGGCGACGACGTTCGCAGTATCGATTGGAATGTAACGGCACGTTACAACGAACCTTTTGTAAAAGTCTTCGAAGAAGAACGCGAGCTCACCATGATGCTCATGGCCGACATAAGTGGGTCCGAATTCTTTGGAACCAGGAACCAATTTAAAAATGAAATCGTCACTGAAATTGCAGCCACCTTGGCATTTTCGGCACTCCAGAACAACGATAAAATTGGCTTAATACTCTTTTCAGACCAAATCGAATTGTTCATTCCTCCCAAAAAAGGAAAATCGCACGTCCTGAGAATTATTCGTGAATTGCTGGAGTTTCAACCGCAAAGCAAACAAACGGATCTTGCCCATGCCTTGAAATATTTAACCAACGTAATGAAGAAGAAAGCCATTGTATTCGTGCTTTCCGACTTTATTACCGAGGGATATGCAGATGCGCTTCGAATTGTTTCGGGAAAACACGATGTCACCGGAATTCGCGTGTACGACGAGCGCGAGGAGTCTATTCCAAATCTGGGAATGGTACAAATGAAAGACGATGAAACCAACGAGTTAATGTTGGTAAACACCGCTTCAAAACAAGTTCGAAATAGCTATAACAGCTATTACCGAAAACGTGTGGAGGCCTTTAATGATGCTTTCCGAAAAAGTGGCGCCGGCACAGTAGATTGTAGGGTCGACGAAAGCTACGTAAAGAAGTTGTTAGGATATTTTAAAAAAAGAGGATAACTGAAAACGATGTCAGCAAGATTAAACCATAACGCCTCTTACAACTTAAGAATCCTTTCTTTAGGCGTCTTTTTATTACTCCCGTTGTGGTCGGTTTTCTCTCAAGTTCGCGTAACAGTCGATACTACAGCGATTAGAATTGGTGAAGAGATTCAATACACCATTGAGGTGGAAACAGATTCCACGAGCCTTGTTTTGTTTCCGGAAGGGCAAAGTTTCGCTCCTTTAGAAGTGATCGAATCGTATAAAGTGGACACCAGTTTTGCGGAAGCTAAGATTCGACTGATCAAGAAATACGGACTTACCCAATTCGATTCCGGGCGTTATCAAATTCCCATTCAACGTGTCGTAATTAACGAAAAACCCTTCAACACAGATTCAATTCAAGTGGAGGTACGCGATGTGCCGGTAGACACACTCAAGCAAAAGATGTTCGATATCAAGCCGGTGATTGAAGTGAAGAACCCTTCATTCGATTGGACCAGCTTATTGCTTTGGATATTGGCTATTTTGGCTTTGATAGGTATCGGGTATTACTTCTTCCGAAGAAAAAAAATTAGGGAAGAGCGAAAAAAACAACTTCCACCCTATGAAGAGGCCATGGTGGCCCTTCAGCAATTGGATGCGAGCGAATATTTGAAGGAGGATAGAAGCAAAGACTACTATTCATCCCTAACAGAAATTGTAAAACGTTACCTCGATCGAGAAGTAGACGATATGGCATTGGAAAGCACGAGCAACGAATTGATTGAACGCCTGATGCTTCACAAAGATTCCGGGCATTTCGATTTTGACGTGGAAACCATCCGAAAATTGGATGCTATTTTAAAGCGTGCCGATTTGGTAAAATTTGCCAAGATGAAATTGGAAGAGTCCCAAGCACGTCTCGATCGAAGTGAAATTGAATCCATCATCAACGAAACTGAAGAAGTCTTGCCGGAACCTACCGAAGAAGAGTTAGAACGCAATGAGGAATACTTAAAAAAATTGGCAAAACGAAAACTGCGGCGAAAATGGATTTATGCAACGAGTGGTTTCTTGATGGTCCTCGTCCTTGCTGCCATTATTTATGGCAGTGTTACCGGTTTTGATAATCTGAAGGATAAGGTACTTGGAAACGAAATGCGGGATCTAGCCGAAGGACGTTGGTACAAAAGTGAATACGGTGGACCGGCGGTCATTATTGAAACTCCATTTATTCTGAAACGATGGAACGATAGCCTCTCGCAAAATAGTGCCGTATTTCAAGAAGGAGAGCTAAGAGATCCACTTCACGTTACCGTGGCCACCATGAAGGTCAATACAAACGGTCAAGAGATTAATTTAGATTTGGCCCTAGACAATACCTTGAGTAGTCTTGAAGCTATCGGTGCAAAAAACATGATTGTTAAGCGGGAAGAATTTGAAACAGATAAAGGAATAAAGGGCTTAAAAGCCTATGGAAAGTTTAATGTTCAGGTGGGAGAGAACAGAATGATGAAAGAGAAAAGCACCTACGAATTACTCATATTCGCGCAAGGCGGGGGGATTCAAAGCGTGTTAATTGCATACAGAGACGATGGAACTTATGCAGAAACTATAAAACAAAGAATTATTAATTCGGTAGAGTTGGAAGTAACCTCCGAAGGAACTCAAAAGAAATCTTAATGTTTAACAATTTTGAATTTGTCAATCCACAGTTTTTCTGGTTGCTTTTATTGCTTCCGGCCCTGGTGGTATGGCATTTACTAAAGAAAAATAAACAAACGGCCGAGTTGCAAATTTCCAGCTTAAAAGGATTTAAAACAAGCAGTAACTGGTTGGCAAAGTTGCACCCTTTCATGTTTATCCTCCGATTATTGGCTTTAGCAGCCCTCATCGTGGCGATGGCACGTCCCAGAAATGTGGATGAAAGCACCCGCATCAAAACAACCAGCGGGATCGATATTGTGATGGCCATCGACGTATCGGCAAGTATGCTCGCACGCGATTTAAAGCCCAACCGCCTGGAAGCTTTAAAAGATGTAGCAGCACGATTTATCAACGAACGTCCTAACGACCGAATTGGTTTGGTGGAGTACGCCGGGGAAAGCTATACAAAAACCCCCTTGACCAGCGACAAAAGCATCGTATTATCGTCTTTGAAAGATATAAAGTACAACACCATCATTGAAGGGGGAACCGCCATTGGAATGGGCTTGGCAACTGCCGTGAATCGTTTAAAAGAAAGCCGCGCGAAAAGCAAGGTAATTATCCTTCTTACCGATGGGGTGAACAATACCGGCTTCATCGATCCGCGAACCGCGAGTGAACTGGCCGTAGAATTTGGAATTAAAACATATACCATCGGATTGGGGACCAATGGTCTTGCACTTTCTCCCATTGCAATTCGCCCGAATGGCGATTTTCAATACGGAAATGTGCAGGTGGAGATCGATGAAGAGCTTCTTAAAGAGATTGCCCAAACTACCGGAGGGAAGTACTTTCGAGCCACCAACAACACCAAATTGAAAGAGATTTATGACGAAATCAATAAACTGGAGAAGACCGAAATAGAAGAATTTAAGTACCAGAATTACGACGAAAAATTTCGCCCTTTGGCCTTATTGGCATTAGGCCTGTTAGGTCTAGAATTATTGCTGAGGTACACGTTGTTTAAAAGTTTTGTTTAATTATGTATCAACTGGAACAACCCATATATTTTTACGTACTATTCGCCATTCCGGTGTTGGTAGTGTTGTTTCTTTGGGTCTTAATTTGGCGCAAAAGAACACAATCTAAATTTGCCGATGCCGAACTTCTAAAGCGATTAAGTCCAAATCGATCAGTGTTCAAGGCGGTGCTAAAAGTCTTTGTCCTTTCGTTGGCTCTTCTGTGTTTGAGTTTTGCCTTGGTAAATCCTAAAATTGGAACCAAAATAGAAACGGTAAAACGAGAAGGGGTGGACGTCGTTTTTGCGCTGGACGTTTCAAAAAGTATGCTCGCCGAAGATATTGCCCCCAACCGATTGGAGAAATCGAAACAATTGGTGACGCAAATTATCAATAGCCTGGCCGGAGATCGTGTGGGGATTATCGGCTATGCCGGAAGTGCTTTTCCGCAGGTTCCTATCACCACCGACTTTTCTTCAGCAAAACTGTTTTTAAGTGGAATGAATACCGACATGGTATCGTCGCAAGGGACCGCAATTACGGAGGCAATTGAACTAGCTAAAACCTATTACAACGATGAAGAACAAACCAATCGAGTTTTGTTCATCATTAGTGATGGAGAGGATCATGAAGGCAATGTTTCGTCCATCGTTTCTGAAGCCGCCAACATGGGAATCAAGATTTTTACTATAGGAGTGGGAACGGTAAATGGAGCCCCTATCCCAATCAAGCGTAATGGTATTTTACAGTATTATAAAAGAGACGACAATAACGAGCAAGTAATTACGCGATTGAGTGCCGAAACCCTTGAGGACATTGCTTCAAATGCCAACGGAACCTACATCGATGGAACCAATACCAAGGATGTAATTGAAGAAGTCACGGCCATTTTAAACGGCATGGACAAAAAGGAATTCGATTCGAAGCAGTTTACCGATTTTAAAGATCAGTTTCAATGGTTCTTAGGAGGCGCCTTATTCTTATTGGTTTTTGATGTATTACTGCTTGAGCGAAAAACAGGATGGCTTAAAAAGTTGAATTTGTTTAATGAAGGAGAAGAAAATGAATCATAGAAATAAAACATACTTCCTTTGCGCCCTTGTATTCTTTACTAGTGTATTTGGTATAGCACAAGAGGACGAAAAAGCGCAGCAAAAGTTAGAACGAGAAACCGAGCAACTCATTGCTGAAGGAAATCAACAAACATTTGCAGACAACTTTGTGGATGCGGAAAGCAATTACCGAAAGGCCATTGCCATTAATCCCAAGGAAGAAATAGGGAAATACAACCTCGGAAATGCCTATTACAATAAGGCAAAAAACGATGAAGCCATGCTTCGATTTCAACAGGCAGCATCAACGGCACAAGATAAAACTGCAAAGCATAAGGCTTTCCACAATTTGGGGAATACCTTTATGAATGCCAAAAAATATCAGGAAGCAGTGGAAGCTTATAAAAATGCATTGCGCAATAATCCAACCGACGAGGAAACTCGCTATAATTTGGCCTTGGCTAAAGAAATGTTAGAGAAGAATCCACCTCAAGGCGGTGATGGTGACGACAATAAAGAAGATCAGAAGGAGCAGGAGGATCAAAAAGAAAACCAGGATAATTCAGACAAGAACAAAGAAGGAGACAATAAGGACGAACAGGAGGATAAAGATAAAGGGGATCAAAAGGACGAGAACCAAGAGGGTGACGAGAAGGGAGACAAAGATAAACCACAGGAACCTAAAAAGCCAGAAGAGGGAGAGGGTGATCAGCCCCAACAACCTCAACAGCCCACTCCGGGCCAGATGTCCCCACAACAAATAAAGAACCTTTTGGAAGCGATGAATAATGAAGAAAAGAAGGTTCAGGATAAAATGAACGTCCAAAAGCAAAAAGGAGCAAAAGTAAAATCGAACAAAGATTGGTAATGATGAAGCCTAAAAACATAGTGTACGTGTTGCTGTTTTTACTCAGTTGTACGGCGGCTATGGCCCAAGTTAAGTTCGAGGCCAATGTGAGTAAAAAACGGCTGGGAGTGAATGAGCGTTTGCGCGTAGATTTTGAAATGAACCAAGATGGTGACAACTTCACCCCTCCGGATTTTGAGGGATTTAGAGCGCAAGGACCCAATCAGGCCATTAGCAATTCCTGGATCAACGGAAAAAGAAGTTTTTCAAAAACCTATACCTACTTTCTAACACCCCAGGCAACAGGAAATTTTACCATTGGTCAGGCCACTGTTGAAATCGAAGGTCAGATTTATAAATCGCCGCCGGTGGCGGTTCAGGTAACTTCAGCAGTAGCTATTCCAAAGGACGGAAATAACGCCGATTACCTTGCCAGTGAAAATGTTCATCTGGTCGCTGAAGTTTCTAATAGCAACCCCTACCTCAATGAAGCAATCTCGGTAGTTTATAAACTTTATGTGTCAAACGAAGTGAGCATCACCAGCAATTGGAGAGAGCTTGACACCCCAAAATATGCCGATTTCTGGAGTCAGAGTATCGATAATAAGGGGAACTTCAAAATTTATGAAGGCAAATACCAGGGAGAGGATTATCGCTATGTGATTTTAAAAACGGCGGTACTTTACCCGCAAAAGACCGGAGAACTAAACATTGAGCCGCTCACTTTAGACATTCCAATCGACGTTCGAACCAACAAGCGAGATTTTTTTGGAAGGTACCTAATGACACGAGTTAACAAAACCGTTTCGGCTGGAAATAGAACCATCGATGTAAAACCCTTACCCATAAAAAATAAACCGGACGATTTTACCGGAGCCGTTGGGACTTTCGAATTTTCAGTAAATTCCAGTAAATTAACATTGGATGCCAACGAATCGCTGGAACTGCAAGTAAAGATTTCAGGAAACGGAAACTTAAAACTTTTTGATCTGCCATCGGTCACCTTGCCTAGCTCCTTAGAGGTGTACGAGCCTACGCGAAACGAAAACATTCGCACACAGATTTCCGGAATGACAGGTTCTGTATCGGACACCTATACTGTGGTTCCACAATTAAAAGGTAAATACCCTATTCGCCCAATTTCCTTTTCCTATTTCGATCCGAAAACAGAGTCTTATAAAACCATTACATCCGAGGAACTCTTAATAGACGTTGAAAATGGACCTCTTACGGCAAACAATGAGCCTATTCAAGAATCCAACAGACAAACCGTTACGGCAAATAACAATCAGTTTAAATACATTAAGCTAACGGCCAATTTGGAGCCAATGGCCTCTTCTAATTTCTTTAAATCGAAATTTTTCTGGGCGCTTACTGCGTCTCCTTTGGTGGTAATTCCACTGTTTATTTTAATTGGTCGAATTAGAAGAAATCGACTGGGTGATGTAGAAGGCAATCGATTAAGAAGAGCCAACCAACTAGCCAAAAAATATTTGGGAGCCGCAAAAAAGAACATGAACAACGATACACAGTTCTATGAATCCCTTGAACGAGCACTACATAATTACCTAAAGGCGAAATTATTGATCGAAACTAGTGAAATGTCGAAGGAGCATATTTCCAATTTAATGACAACACACAAGGTAGACGACACTACCGTTTCTGAATTTATTGGATTGCTTAAAAGCTGTGAGTTTGCTAGGTATGGAGGAACTACTTCAGGTTCTATACAAAGGGATTACGATTTGGCGGTAGACATGGTTTCAAAAATTGACAAACAGTTTCAATAAGTCTGAAGATTATGAGAAGAATGTTAATTGGTTTATGCTTGTTTGTTTCTGTCGCTGCTTGGTCTCAGAATGAAGCACTTTTTGACCAAGGCAAAGAACAATACAAAGCCGAGAATTATCAAGAAGCCCTGAATCAATGGATGAAAATTTTAAATTCAGGAGAACATTCGGCAAACCTCTATTTTAATATTGCCAATGCACATTATAAACTAAATCATATTGGCCCCAGTATTTACTACTATGAAAAAGCACTTCAGCTGGATCCAAACGATGATGATGTAAAAAATAACTTGGCGTTTGCACAAAATGCAACCATCGATGTAATTAACCCCCTACCTCTTACATTTTTCGCAAAGTGGGATCAACGGGTTTCGCAATTACTGCCTTATAATTCGTGGGCAATTGTGACAGTAATTGCCTTACTGCTCTTTACATTTTTATTTATTCGCTATTATTTTTCGCTGGAAACAAGGTCGAAAAGAGGCTATTTCATCGGGTCGTGTGTTGCGCTATTTGTAGCCATTACGGCAATTTCTATGGCCTTTAAAACCTACCATCAAGCCGAGAAAAAACGCAATGCGATAATTTTTGCCGCAACTACAGACATAAAAAGCGGACCTCGAATGAGCGAACAAACCGTTTTTCAGCTGCATGAGGGGACGAAAGTTCAGATTCTAGCCCAAGAGGAGGAATGGTCGAGAATTGCTATTGCCGACGGGAAAGATGGTTGGTTGCCTACGGCCGATATTAAGGAACTTTAGCTTCATAGTAAGTTCTTTTAAACGAGAAAGTTTGGTGTACAAATTAAGAAACTGAAAACATTTTCTTAATTTGTAAGGATATATACGAACTCGCCAAACATTTACTCCCATGATTAAAAATATATTTAAAAATCCACAAGGGAATGCCCTAGGGGGAATCACCGCAGGAATCGTAGCCTTACCACTGGCACTGGCTTTTGGTGTACAATCTGGACTTGGTCCAAGCGCCGGGCTTTACGGTGCAATTTTTATCGGGTTTTTTGCGTCTTTGTTTGGAGGAACGAACACTCAGATATCCGGACCTACCGCTCCAATGACAGCAGTTTCCATGGTGATTATTGCCGGAATTTTGGCGGCACATGAAGGAAGTTTGGAACGAGCTATGCCCTTTATCTTGGGGGTTTTTCTTATGGCCGGTCTCATGCAAGTGGTGATTGGATTAACGCGTGTTGGAAAGTATATTCGATACATCCCATATCCGGTTGTTTCAGGATTTATGACGGCCATTGGGGTTATTATTCTTGTAACGCAAATATTGCCATTGGTTGGCTACTACACCGAAGATGATACTGCTTTTATTGAGGAATTTAAACCACAGGCAGAGGAAGTTTTATTGGATAAAATTTTAAAGGACGAAGCCGGAGAAGGAATCTTAGTGTTGGAAGACTTTAAAGAAACGGTTCGACGTGCCGAATTCATTACCAATGAAGAAATCAATACCGAAGCCCTCACCTTGGCAAAGAATGAAAGTTCGGGGGTATTAGGCTCTATTAAAACATTACCCAGAGCCTTTAGTTCTATTAATTGGCTGGAAGTAATTTTAGCGCTGCTTACTATTTTAATTATTTATGGGTTTAAATACATCACAAAAAAAGTTCCCAGTACGTTGGTCGCTCTTTTTGTAGTTTCATTAGGAGCCTATTTTTTAAATTTAGAGTACCGACCTATTGAAGAAATTCCCGCAGGAATTCCACTTCCTCATTTTGAGATTTTCACTGGATTTAGTTTTGCCAAACTATCTCCCTATGTTTTTACTGCGCTTACCTTGGCCTTCCTGGGAGCAATCGATTCGTTGCTTACTTCAGTAGTAGCAGACAATATGACCAAAACAAAACACAATCCGAATCAGGAATTAATTGGACAAGGAATTGGAAATAGTTTGGCAGCATTTTTCGGCGGACTTCCAGGAGCCGGCGCAACCATTCGAACCGTAGTGAATATTAATGCAGGAGGAACTACCAAATTATCAGGAATGATCGCTGCTTTATTGCTTCTATTGGTGTTATTGGTGGCAGGACCAATCGCTTCTCAAATACCCGCAGCGGTGTTGGCAGGAATTCTTGTTACGGTTGGAATTGGCGTGATGGATTATAAAGGTTTGAAGGCCATTCCGAAAATGGATCGGACAGAAGTAGCCATCATGTTGGTGGTTTTGGTTTTATCGGTTTTTTGGAACTTGGTCTACGCCGTTGGAATTGGCTTAGTAATGGCAGCGCTTATTTTTATGAAAAAAATTGGTGATGTGACTGCATCAAAATCCAAAGTGTTTATGCTGGAAGATGCCGATGAGCTCGACATGCCTTGGAAAGACGAGCTTAATTTCCCGGAGCATCTTAAAAAGGAGGTTTATATCAAAAGATTGAAAGGCCCGTTGTTTTTTGGATATACGGCAGATTTTCAAGCATTGTCCAAGGAGATCCCCAAAGAGGCAAAGACGGTGATTATTCGTATGAGTGAAGTACAATACATCGACCAATCCGGATTGTACGCGATGGAAGAGGTCTTGTTTGATTTAAATCAACGAAAGATTCGTCCAATTTTTGAAGGGCTTCAGGATCAACCTAAAGCACTCATGTCGAACATCGATATTATTCCTGACTTAGTTCCGGAGGAATACCTCTTCGATACCTTCAAAGAGGCCATGCTTTTTCTAAAGAACGGTTCATCGAGCACGAATTAACATAAGCTATTAACCCGAGCTTTCTTCCGAAGGAATAGGTGCTTCATCCGGCAATGGTATTTCCTCAAACTTTTCAATGAGTTGAGGGAGAATCATGGGAGCCAATGAGGCTATAGGAGCGAATAACTTTGAATTTTCTTTCTTTTCTTCTGAAATAAGGTAGCCAGAAAAATTTTCAGCACTAAAAAATAAAAAGATGAAGCTGAGGATAATCGCGTATTGAAGGACCGAAAACACCCCGCCCAACAACTTATTTAATAAGCCTAAAGCAACCAAATTAATAATCTTGGTTACAATTTTACCAATCAAGTTGGCAAGTAAGACTACGGCTAAAAAGGTAATGGCGAAAGCCGTCCATCGCGTTGTGCTTTCCGACCAATCGAACCAAGTGGCAATATAGCTTCCCACAAAATGTGAAAAGTGAAACGCACAATAAATTCCCACTACGAGTCCGATAAGCGCTGCCAGGGTTTGTAGCAACCCCCTTTTAAATCCGGCGTAAAAGGCCAATGCTAAAATAAGCCCAATGACAATGTCGATGGTATTCATAAGTAAATGGTCTACGGGTAAAGATAGTATTTCTTATCATTTACGGAGAATAAGGCTTATTTTTGCAGCGCTATGTCAAGAGATACACAATTAAAAACACGTTGGGAAGCAGTGGTAGCATTGCTTAGCCATCGTTTTGCCGACGGAGAAGTTTTAGACCTGGATGCCATTATTTACATTATTGGGGTTCAAGAACTGGGGCAATTGCATCGGACTTTCAAAAAGGATGAAAAGCTCAATTTAATGCACATTGCGATTTGTAGATTGCTAGAGCCTTTTGGGTATTATTCTTTCGACTTTTTTGATGATGATGGATGGCCACATTACAAAGTGGTGGAAAAACTTCCTCCCTTAAAGGCAGGTGAGCAAAGTGTCTTGATGAAAGAAGCCATCGTGCTCTACTTCTTGGAGAAAAAAGTAATCGACTAATTTAAGGGAATTCCCTATTTTTGCGCCTTATAACCCCCGGGTACCATGATTGATAAGATAAAAGAGCATATTGCTGAAGTTGAAGCCTTCACGGCAACGTCCAAAGAAGAACTTGAGGCATTCCGAATTAAATACCTTGGAAAGAAAGGCCTGTTGAATGAATTCTTCGCAGCATTTAAAAATGTTGCAAACGACCAGAAAAAGGAATTTGGCCAGACCATCAACTTGTTGAAAAATAAAGCCGAAGAGCGGGTAAACAGCCTTAAGGAAGCTTTAGAAGGAAATGAAGAAACCAAAGGGGTTTACGGTGACTTGTCTCGTCCGGGAGAGCCAATCAGCATAGGATCCAGACACCCTATTTCCATCGTAAAAAATAAGATTATCGATATCTTTTCGCGCATTGGTTTTAATGTTTCGGAAGGACCTGAAATCGAAGACGATTGGCATAATTTCACGGCCTTGAACTTACCCGAATACCATCCGGCGAGGGACATGCAGGACACCTTCTTTATTCAAACTAACCCGGATATCTTGTTAAGAACCCATACCTCATCGGTTCAGGTGCGGTATATGGAAAATAATAAACCGCCTATCCGAACCATTAGTCCGGGACGGGTATATCGCAACGAGGCCATCTCTGCTAGATCGCATTGCTTTTTTCATCAGGTGGAAGGACTTTATGTAGATAAGGGAGTAAGCTTCGCCGACCTAAAACAAACCCTTCAGTATTTTACAACTGAGATGTTTGGCAAATCGGAAATCCGTTTGCGACCATCGTACTTTCCCTTTACCGAACCTAGTGCCGAAGTAGATGTGTATTGGGGTCTGGAAACGGAAACCGATTACAAAATGACCAAAGGAACGGGATGGCTTGAGATTATGGGCTGCGGAATGGTAGATCCCAATGTGCTTAAGAATTGTGGCATCGACCCCGAAGTATACTCCGGATTTGCCTTCGGAATGGGAATCGATCGTATCGCTCTTTTATTACACCAAATTCCGGACATCCGGATGCTAAGTGAGAACGATGTGCGTTTCCTTGAACAATTTAAAAGCAGCTTATAACGAGGTTTGAAGGGTGAGAAAAGACATTGAAATACCTGTTGTAAAAGACGTCTATGTGGCTGCCGTTCGTGAGTTCAATGAAGATTTTCAAACCAACGATTGGAATGCCTACATCATTAACAACACCAACGAACCGCTGGAAACTGTATTGATTGTATCGCAGGGGAGTGACAACGAGCAACTCACTTCCTTGATGCGCCATTCACTAAAAGTATTGCCCGCTAAAAGTTTTGCAAAAATCGAATTCCTGGAAGAGAGCGTCCATGCCCTGAACAATTACTTCAATGTAACTTATTTTATAGGGAATGATTTATACGACAAACAATTCCTGCTTCCGGCCAATTGTATCTTGGAAGATAATGCGGTCGAATTACCGGTGATGCCAAACAAAGGCGTGTTGGCGCGGTAAAATCCTAGTTGAGCTTTTCGGTGAGTTTTTTAAATACCTTCTTGGGGTTCTTGCCTTCATAAAGCACAGAATACACGGCACTAATAATTGGAATTTTCGCTTTCTTCTTACCCTTGGCTTCGTTCAATTCATAAGCACTTTTGGTGGCATAATAGCCTTCGGCAACCATACTCATTTCCATCATAGCGCTTTTTACCGTATAGCCTTTGCCAATCATGTTGCCAAACATTCGGTTTCGACTAAAGGTAGAATAACCTGTAACCAAAAGATCCCCCAAATAGGCAGAACCATTAATATCCCGTTTCATTTTGTGCACTTTTTTTACGTAGCGCTTCATCTCTCGAATGGCATTACTCATGAGCACACTTTGAAAATTATCTCCATAGCCTAAACCATGCGCGATTCCGGCTCCAAGTGCATAAATATTCTTGAGCATGGCAGCGTATTCCGTTCCAATGATATCGTCACTAGTAGTACATTTTATGTATTCGCAGGAAAGGGCATTGGCGACGGTTTTAGCCTTTTCCTGATCGGCACAAGCAATGGTAAGGTACGACAGGCGTTCTAAAGCCACTTCTTCAGCATGACAAGGTCCTGTAATCACACCAATATCTTTGAAAGGGATGTCGTAATTGGTAAAAAAGTGGTCTCCCACAATCAAACTGCTCTCAGGAACAATTCCTTTTATGGCAGAAAATATGATCTTGTCTTTGAGCGAGGAGGTAATTTTCTTCAATTCGGTTTCAACAAATGCCGAGGGGACAACAAAGATGAGGTAATCGCCATATTCGACCATTTCGTTGATATCGCTGCTCAATTTGAGCTGTGAAACGTCAAATTCGACCGAGCTTAGGTAATTGGGATTGTGCTGTTCGTTGCGAATGTATTCAACGGTAGTTTCACCTCGCATGTACCAGCCCACTTCATCTAAATTCTCGCAAAGCATTTTTACGATGGCTGTGGCCCAGCTTCCGCCTCCAAAAACAGCAAACTTTGGTTGTGTAGACATGTTCGTTCCTTCTGAACTTCAAAAATACACAAATCGATTTGCAATCGCCACATTAAAACATTTAACATTAGATTAAGACCTACACGTGCAATGAACCTTACACCTTCACGTTATCCTAATTGTAAAGAAAAAACAACAAGTTCTTTTTAAACAAAGAACCATCGACTGCCACTTATCGAAGTTCAAAAACTTCTGTAGCGCAGTCCTATAAAACTTTTGGTTGGTTATTTAGTTGAAACCGTCCGGTTGCTTTTAGCAGTCGGGCGGTTTTTTTATGGGGATTTAGAATTTCCGCTAAATTTTAGTATTTTTCCAAAGCACTCAAATTAAAATCCACCGAAATATGCCAAAAGCACTTAGTGAAATCGAGGAGGCCTACAGCTTTATATTTGGTTCCTATGGTTCAAACATCCTCCGCGAACACATTCGTAAAATGGTTGAGTTCGACCATATCTTGCCCTACGACTCGACGTTTTTTTGCGTGACCAACACCCAAGAACTCACGTTCGAATACGTAAGCAAGAATGTAATTTCCTGCCTTGGAATTGGTCAGAAGGAATTGAAAAATGGAGGCATGAAAGAATTCTGGGAACGCATTCATCCCGAGGATGTCGATGGGTGGTTAAAGGCCTTGGCAGATCTCATGGAGTTTACCATGGGGAAGCTTAGTCCGGAACAGCGACAACGCATGAGCTATACGTGGAACTATCGTTTAAAGAATGCCGAAGATGTTTATGTGAATGTGATTCAAAATACAACTCCCTTGGTGTTCAATTCAAAAGGGAAACCCATCGTAGGAATGGCGCACTACACCATCCTTCATGAAAAATTAGTGATTCCCTTAACCGCTACGGCAAAGCTGTTAAATGAAAATAATACGTACGAGACGCTCTTCTTTGGCAACTATTCCCAGAAATTACTTTCAGACGAAATCTCAAGTCGTGAGCGGGATATCATCAGGCTCTTGGTTTGTAATTTGTCGAGCAAGGAAATAGGGGAACGACTTCATATTAGCAGCAGCACGGTGGATACCCACCGCAGAAATATCCTCAAAAAACTACAATTAAATTCTACGGGAGAACTCGTAGGACTTCTTAAAGCGCGTCCTGAACTTTTATAAATTAGCTCGCAATGTTAAAAGTGTAAGATTACTCAATTTGAGTATTGAATCGTGTCGCTTTTTTCTTTCTTTTTGAGTGTTGCTTTGGAGAAGTCATTCTCTCTAAGTTCAACAGCCAACTAACCAGGTTTGTTTTTATTCCAAGATATGGGGCAGGAATTGCCCCATGTTTTTGGTTCGGTTTAAAAAAAAATGATTTGTTGTGTTTTGGGGTAACCCATAAAGAAAATGCAAGTTTGAGGCACGTGTGGGGATATGAGCCTTGAATATTGCATTTTCTTATTTTTTATCTCAGGGGTGATCTTAAACCCATAGCATTAGATGAGGTAGTTATTAATTAGTAAATTTATAGAAGTATCCATATGCATTTAATGGTTAAATGCTGAACAACAACTCCTATGAAATTTATACCCATCGAAGCCTCCCAAGTAACCCTTACCCAATTAATGCTGCCTTCTTATTCTAACTTTAGCGGAAAGATTCACGGCGGATTTATCCTTAACCTAATGGACCAGGTTGCCTTTTCATGCGCGTCGAGGCATTCCGGGCATTATAGCGTCACCGCATCGGTTAATAAGGTCGATTTCCTTCATCCTATTGAAGTAGGGGAATTGGTTACCTTGAAATCGTCGGTAAATTATACTGGACGCACGTCCATGGTGGTTGGAGTGCGCGTGGAATCAGAAAACATTAAGACAGGAGAAGTAAAACATTGCAATTCATCTTATTTTACCATGGTTGCCAAAGATGAAGAAAATAACAATGTCCCCGTCCCGGGCTTACTCTTGGATACGGAAGAAAGTGTGCGAAGGTATGTGCGCAGCATTTACCGTCAGGCCCAAGCCAAAGAACGGAATAAAAGTTTTCAGAAAGAGAATTTTATACTGAAAGATCACCTCGATGAGTTGAAAAACCACAATGCAAAAGTGATGCTTTAAGACATCAATGGCAGCTTTTAAAAGTGATAAACGCACAGGTATTTTAAACAATATAAAATTTCTGCATGAGTCTTTTTTAATAAAAGGAATATCCTACCGCTAAACCTCCCCACAAAAGAAAATCTTCTTCGGCAAATAAATTTGGCGACGAAAAATTCCACATCGGCCCAATGTTTAGTTTAAGCATAAATCCATTTTTATCAGGTTTTAATCGAAACCCTACGGGGATATAAGAAACAACAACATTCCCGGTTTCGAATTCTTCAGAATAATAATCCAAAATTTCAAAATTGGAATCTTCGGATATCGAAACATAGGTAATTGCAAGACCTAATTCAAAAGCGAATCTACGCTCACCAAGAATATAATTTACTTCGAGCGGTACGGTAATTAATTTAGTTGTCACTGAACCTTCGCCGATGAGATAATCATTTTTTATTGACCCGCCTCCCAAGCCAACTCTCATACCCAGCCCATCACTTCGACCTTTATTAAGGCGCATGTCAAAATTTGCGCTCACAATGGTAGCCCCGCTACCTAATAATTCAACGAAAACATTCTTGTTTCGGCTTGTATCACTTTTTTCTTGTGCCTGCACC
Source organism: Flavobacteriaceae bacterium (assembly GCA_024643425.1). Taxonomy (GTDB): domain Bacteria; phylum Bacteroidota; class Bacteroidia; order Flavobacteriales; family Flavobacteriaceae; genus JAHEMY01. The sequence continues at coordinate 5,369 of JAHEMY010000031.1, read as the reverse complement.
GCAGTTGGAACAAACACCAAGAACATAATCAATAAAGGATACAACATTTGATAAATGGATGTCCTTTTCATTAGTATATATATTAAGTTTCATAAAAGTCAAGGGTAGAGCCATGCTAAAGTCAATAAAATTGAAACTCAATAATTTACGAATTTTTCAGGTCTTTTACAAGATATTTCAATTGATTTAAAGCGAGAAAAGGGGGGCAGCTCTTAGTGACAATGGATTCAAATACACTAAGTAAATTTCCTTGCATCTTAAAGGCATAATAAAAATTATGATACCTCTGAAAAATTGATTAAATTCAATGCAAATTTACTAGCATGGCAACATTTAACGTAACCATCAATGGCAAATCCCAAACCGTTGATGCCGATCCAACCACTCCTTTGTTGTGGGTATTGAGAGATCACCTGAATCTTGTGGGAACAAAATATGGTTGTGGAATTGCTCAATGCGGTGCATGCACTGTTCATTTAAATGGAGTTGCCGTTCGTTCGTGCCAACTTCCAATTTCTTCCATCGGGGCCAATGAAGTTGTAACCATTGAAGGACTTTCAGAAAAAGGAGATCATCCGGTTCAGCAAGCTTGGCTGGAACATGATGTGTATCAATGTGGGTACTGCCAAGCAGGACAAATCATGTCTGCTTCTGCATTATTGCGCTCCAATCCAAATCCAACCGATGAGGATATAGAAGCAACCATGAGCGGTAATATTTGTCGCTGCGGAACCTATAATCGTATCAAAGACGCTATTAAAACTGCCGCCAATTCCGGTGCATCTTCCTAGTGGACACCTTTAAAATCAAGAAATTATGAGTTTAATTAAAACAACATACGGACGACGTTCATTTATTAAAAGCATTGGTTTAGCCGGAGGAGGAATGATGATCGGTTTTAGCTGGTTGGCTTCCTGCAAAGAAACTACCACAGCAGAAGAGGTAGCCATGATGCCCGACGAGTGGTTTGAAATCAATGGCTTCTTAAAAATTGGTGATAACGGAATGGTCACCATCATGTCGCCCAATCCAGAAATTGGACAAAATGTAAAAACTTCCATGCCCATGATTGTCGCCGAGGAGTTAGATACCGATTGGAACAATGTAATTGTGGAGCAAGCACCGCTCAATACCGACTTATACACACGTCAATTGGCAGGAGGAAGCCAGTCCATTCGTGCAGGCTGGGAAAGCCTCCGTATGGCCGGAGCAACCGCCCGACATATGTTAAAAGAAGCTGCCGCTCAAGCGTGGCAAGTTCCTTTGGCTGAAATAACCACCGCCGCGGGAATTATTACCCATGAAGCGAGTGGAAAATCGGCGCACTACGGTGAAATGGCCTCGGCTGCAGCCCTGATTCCTGTTCCTGAAGAAGTAGAATTAAAGGATAAAAGTGAATTTTCAATTATTGGAACTTCTCGAAAAAATGTGGACGGCATCAAAATAGTAACCGGACAACCACTGTTTGGTTTAGATGTTCAAAAAGAGGGAATGCTTATTGCCATGATTGTGCATCCACCGGCCTTTGGAATGACTTTCAAATCTATGGATGCTGCCTCCGTTAAAAGCATGGCGGGAATTCGGGATGTCTTCAAAATGGAGACGTACAAGGCCGACACCCCTCGTAGTTTTAGTGACACTGCCACCTTTAATGAAATGGTGGTAATAGTGGGAGAATCTACCTGGCAAGTGATGCAAGCCAAAAAGGCGATTCAGATAGAATGGGAACAGGCTTCCGATTTTTCTTTTGACATCGACTTTTTTGGAAACACACAAACTACAACCTATCCTGCAGGCTTAGAAAGCACAGAGAACCATGTTTTGAAAATGGCCGATTTAGGAAGTAAGAAAGGAAATGTGGTGCGAAAAGATGGAAATTTTGAAGCGGCATTTAAAAAGGCAACAAAAACGATTGAACGTAGTTATTCATGCCCGTTCCTAGCCCATAATACCATGGAGCCTATGAATTTCTTTGCCAATGTGACTCCTGAAAAAGCAGAGTTAATTGGTCCTATTCAAACTCCTGAATTTATGGAGAAAAGTGTGGCGTCAAGATTGGGAATGACGTTGGAGCAAGTGGATATTCAAATGACCCGAATGGGAGGTGGTTTTGGACGTCGTTTGTACGGACATTTTTTAATAGAAGCTGCCGTGATTTCTCAACAAATGAATGCCCCGGTGAAATTGGTATATACGCGTGAAGACGATATGACCTTTGGAAACTATAGACCTGCCTATTATGTGAATTATAAAGCTGGTCTTGATGATAACAACCAACTTGTCGCGTTTCAAGTGCGTGCGGGAGGAATTCCTGAAAGCCCTTTATATGCGAATCGATTCCCGGCAGGAGCGGTAGAAAATTATCAAGCCGAGGATTGGACCCTAAAATCGAATGTAAGTGTGGGTGCTTGGAGAGCTCCTCGCTCCAATTTTATTGCCGGAGCAGAACAATCATTTCTAGATGAGGTAGCAGAATTGGCCGAAAAAGATCCCATCGATTTTAGACTGGAATTATTTGAAAGAGCAAAGAATAATCCCGTTGGCGAGAATAATGATTATGAGGCCGATCGCTACGCAGGGGTCTTAAAACTAGTTCGCGAAAAATCAAATTGGGGTAATCAACAACCCGGAGTTTCCCGTGGTGTGGCAGCCTACTATTGTCATAATTCGTACGTGGCTCAAGTGCTTGATGTGGTCATGAAACAAGGAGTTCCAAAGATTGAAAAGGTATATAGTGCCGTAGATTGCGGAATTGTAGTAAATCCGGACGCCGCGATCAACATGATAGAGGGTGGAGTAATTGATGGAATTGGACATGCCATGTACAGTGCAATAACCTTTAAAGAAGGAGTTCCGCAAGCGAGTAATTTTGATAAATACCGATTGATTCGCCATAACGAAGCACCGAGTTCACAACAGGTGGATTTTGTGAAAAACGACATCGATCCTACCGGTTTAGGAGAACCGCCTCTACCACCGGTAATGGGAGCCCTTGCGAATGCTTTATATAAGGCTACAGAGAAACGCTACTACCATCAACCGTTTATCTCAAATAAACCGTTTATTGGCTAAAGTACTTACTCAACTTCCATGACTCATGAATTAAAAAACATCCTTGAGGTTGCTTGGCTATGGCAACAACAAGGCCTTAAAATGGTTTTGGCCTCCGTGGTTTCGTTAGAAGGTTCTTCCTATCGACGTCCCGGGGTTCGCATGCTTTGGAATGAACGTGGAGAAGCCGTTGGCGTAGTAAGTGGAGGTTGTGTTGAAAAGGAAATTTATCGGCAGGCTCAAGAGGTTTTTAAGTCGGGAACGCCAAAAGTAATGGTCTACGACGGAAGGTTTCGACTGGGATGTGAGGGAATCCTTTATCTTTTATTGGAACCTGTAACCGTTTCGAACGAATTGAAGTTGGCTTCTGAATTAGCCTTTAAAAACAGAATAGCCATAGATGCCGAATCCTATTTTATTCCTAAGGAAGAAAGTCAGCCGGGAATGGGAACCTTACTTCAATTTGAAGGAAAATCCTATGCCTTAAATGCTGAACCGAAGGTATTAAATGAATTAGAACTAGCTTGTTTTAAACAGCATTTCCCACCACTTTTTCAATTGTACATTATAGGCGCCGAACACGATGCCGTTGCTCTTTGCAAAGCGGCAACGGCAATAGGTTGGGAGGTGACCATTGTCGCCGCAGCCGATGAAGCCAAGACCCTGGATCGTTTTCCCGGGGCTTCTTACCTTATCACTCCCGGGTATGATGATTTGAATGTTATAAAGGTTGATAAGCAAACGGCTATTATGTTAATGACCCACAGCTTTAATAAAGATGTGCAATACATTATGGGACTTCGAACGTATCATCCTGTCTATTTTGGATTGCTAGGACCTGCAAACCGTAGGGAGAAGATTATCGATAAAGTTTTAGAGTTTTGTCCGGATATTTCAACAGATTTTCTAGAACAATTGCACGGACCGGCAGGCATCAATATTGGTGCAGAAAGTGCCGCTGAAATTGCGGTTTCAATCATTGCCGAAATCCTTAGCGTGATTAGGAAGCAACAACCCATGGAACTTCGGAATAAAACCGGGAACATCCATGCCTAATATTCCAATACTATTATTGGCTGCCGGAGCATCAGAACGCATGGGCACCCCAAAACAACTACTTCCTTGGGGGGAACAAACCTTAATAGCGCATCAAATTGCTAAGCTGAACAAGCTAGATCAGGAGATTGTTGTGGTGACAGGGGCGCACGCGGCCGAGGTCGAAAAGGAAATTTCAGACTTAAACGTTCAGATAGCATTCAATAAGAATTGGAAACACGGAATGGCAACTTCCATCGCCGCAGGAATTAATTTCATCTTAGAAAATCGGCCAAAAGCCAAAGGGGCATTGATCTGTCTGGTTGACCAACCTTTGGTTCCCGTCAAGCATTATCAAGCCATGATCGAACAATTTCAAAAAAACGAAAGTAGACTACTTGTCTCTCAATCCAAAGGGGGATATCAAGGAGTGCCTGTATTGTTCCCGGCATCCTATTTCCGGCAATTAATCGGATTAAAAGGAGATATCGGAGCGAAAACTGTGATTTCTGAACATAGCGCCCATAAAGATTTTATTGTTGGGGAAGATGATTTTGAAGACATGGATACATTTGATAAATACCAAGAATTACTGCAAAAAAGAGGCTAATTGCATCAGATTTCAGTCGATGCATTGGAGCACACATTCCCATACTAACATCAAGATCCTACGCCTTTAATTAACGCTCTCGAGACTTATTATTATACCGACCCTATGCCGACTTTGTGTAGACTCTATGTCGACTTTATGTAGACTTTACCGTTGGGATGCTTTACGTATAACCTTAGTAATCCTTAAGGGAAAAACAGGGATACAAGGGAGATACCATAGTGATGAAGTAAGGGAAGGCCTAAGCTTACTGCCAAAAACAGAGAACCGACAACCGTCTATTTATAAAAATTCATCTCATCCATATAAGCCCACACGTTTTCCGGGAGCATCGGACGGATGTTCTTTCCTTCTTTAATGGCGTTGCGAATAAAGGTAGACGATAGCTCCATAATGGGGGCATCTACCTTATGGATCTTGGGATGCTCGGAGAATTCTGCATCCACGGTTCCTTCTGAAATCCTTGGGTATACATATAACTCATAGCGGTCCAGAATCACCTGGTAGTTTTTCCACTTCGGGAAGCTCTTTAAATTATCTTCTCCCATGATGAGGCAGAACAAATACTCCGGATGCTTTTCTTCCAGATGTGCCAAGGTGTTTACGGTGTAATTGGGCTGAGGTAGGTCAAACTCAATGGTACTTGGTTTAATCTTTGGATAATCCTCCACCG
>JAHEMY010000123.1 GCA_024643425.1 Flavobacteriaceae bacterium | reverse complement strand
TTTTACTGTTGTTCTTTAAACATCCTTTCCGACTTATCGGAATTGGCCTCCTGCTTCATATGGCAACCGACTTCCTAGATTGCATTTTTACCTATGCTTCCTGTGAAACATGCCTCGATGGCAATCCTACCCAACATGTTATTCGCCTTCTTTTTCCATAGTGTTCATCGGTTTTAAAGCTTCGGCTTTCCCCTTACCAAACTATTTAATATCTTTTCAGCTTCTAATAAAACCATCCGATGAAAAAACTACTATCCCTCTCCCTGCTCTTGGCCCTTTTTATGGGCTGCAATCAAAAGGAAGAAACCAAAGTCACTCCCCCGGACCCCGATCATAAATGGTGGAAAGAATCCATCATCTATCAAATCTATCCGCGCAGCTTCAAAGATACCGATGGCGATGGCGTGGGCGATCTTAAGGGAATCATCGAAAAACTGGATTATATAAAAAGCCTCGGCGTTACTGCCGTTTGGTTGAACCCAATTTATTCTTCTCCCAACGACGACAATGGGTACGATGTAAGTGATTACCGAAATATCATGGACGATTTTGGCACCATGGAAGATTTTGATCTTATGCTGAAGGGCATGCACGAACGCGATATCAAACTGGTGATGGACGTGGTGGTGAATCACAGCAGCGACGAACACGAATGGTTCAAACAATCGAGAAGCAGTCGTGATAACCCCTATCGAGATTATTATCATTGGTGGCCCGCTGAAAAAGGAAAACCTAATTACCGCTATAGCCTTTTCGATGAAAAAGGAGACGCCTGGCGTTACGATTCGTTAACCGATAGCTACTATTTGCATTACTTTTCGGTGAAACAACCCGACTTGAATTGGGAGAACCCCAAAGTTCGACAAGAGGTCTACGACATCATGAAATTTTGGGCCGAAAAAGGGGTGGATGGCTTCCGATTGGATGCTTTTCAGTTCGCTGCCAAAGACACCACCTTCCCCGCCTTTCCTGATGGATTGGATAAAAACTTTACGCAGTATTACGCCATGCAGGATGGTTTGCATCAATACCTCAACGAAATGCACACCGAAGTATTTAGCAAATACGATGTGATGAGCGTCGCCGAAGGTGCCGGTCGTAATTTTACGGAAGCCCATGAATTGGTGGATGCCGATCGAAATGAATTGAACATGGCCTATGCCTTTGACGGAGTCGACATTCCAAAAAGAGAGGGCTATTCTTTAGATCATTTCAAGGAAGTATTTTCCAAGTGGGACAGTGCTTTTGCAAAAAAAGGCTGGCTTTCCATCTTTCTTTCGAACCACGATCAAGCGCGGTTAGTAAGCCGTTATGGGAACGACAGCGAGGCGTTCAGAGCGCCTTCCACCAAGATGTTGAACACCTTTATTCTAAGCATGCGCGGAACCCCTTATTGTTATTACGGTGACGAACTAGGGATGACCAACATTGGCTTCGACAGCATCTCCCAATACAAAGATATTGCCGCCATCAATGGGTATAAGAAAGTATTGAACCAAGGCGGCGATATAGAAACCTACATGAAAGATCTAAAGTTTGGTTCTCGCGACAACGGCCGAACTCCCATGCAGTGGGATGCCTCTGAAAATGCAGGGTTTACTACCGGAATCCCATGGTTGCCAGTGAACGATAATAAGAGCTCGATCAATGTGGCCAGTGAAAAGGAAAATCCGCATTCGGTTTTGAATCATTTCAAAAAGATGACGGCCCTTCGTACTGCCGAAAAAACTTTGGTGTATGGCGCCTATGAACTTGTGCAAAAAGAACACCCGCAAGTGTATGCGTATACCCGAACCATGGAGGATACGAAATTATTGGTCATTTTGAATTTCACGGAGGAAGTGGCGAATTTCAACCTTCCGGAAGGCACGACCTTAGGAGACACTATGATTAATAATTATGAAGAGGTACAGTTGGCCCAAAACAGCATAACGCTGCTTCCATACCAAGCCCTTATTTACAAAATTGAGAATTAACATTTTATAAACACTTAGCGGTGTGATTATTAAAAATTAATTTATAGATTTGTCATTCACAAAACAAAAATGAATCTAAATCAGTTACATCATCATCATTTCCATACGAGCTCTCAGGCGCGGTGAGAATGATATGTATATACTGTTCTAAATAACACAAACCCGTCTGAGTCATTCAGACGGGTTTTTTTATTCCGCTCGGATGGCTCAGACTCAACAAAAAGAAAAATGAGTATATTAAAAATTGCGATCCAAAAAAGTGGAAGACTTCACGACAATTCGCTACAGTTATTGAGAGACTGTGGCATCGTTGCCGAAAATGGGAACGACCAACTTAAAGTAAGGGCCCAGAACTTTCCCCTTGAAATTCTCTACCTCCGTAACAACGACATCCCACAGTATCTTGAAGATGGAGTTGCCGACGTTGCGATCGTGGGAGAAAACCTCCTCATCGAAAAACAAAAGAATATCGAAATAATTTCTCGACTTGGTTTTTCGAAATGCCGCGTTTCGTTAGCCGTTCCAAAGAATGAAGCGGCATCCGATTTAAGTTACTTCAACGGAAAAAAGATTGCTACTTCTTACCCAAATACCCTTCAGAATTATCTTGATAAAAACAACATCCAAGCCGAGATCCATTTGATCTCCGGTTCGGTGGAAATTGCTCCCAACATAGGATTGGCAGAAGCGATTTGTGATATCGTGAGCTCGGGATCTACCTTGTTTAAGAACGGTTTAAAAGAAATTGCCACCGTACTTCAATCGGAGGCAGTTTTGGCAGCCTGCCCATCCCTTTCAGTAGAAAAGCAAGACCTGCTCAATAAGCTTGTCTTTAGAATTGAAGCCGTTCTAAAAGCAAAGAACACGAAGTACATATTAATGAATGTTCCCAATGATAAGATTGAAGAAGTAAGTAACATTCTCCCCGTCTTGAAATCACCTACGGTGCTTCCCTTAGCTATTGAAGGCTGGAGTTCGTTGCACTCGGTGATCGATGAAACACAGTTTTGGAATGTGATCGATGCCCTCAAGGAGGCAGGGGCGGAAGGAATCTTAATTGCTCCCATTGAAAAAATAATTTTGTGATGAAAACGTATTTAAATCCTGATCCAAAAACGCAATCGGAACTTTGCAAACGTCCCGAACTGGCGCGCGAGAATATCGATGCTTTGGTAGACGAAATTCTAAAGAAAGTAAAAGCCGAGGGAGATCAAGCGCTTACCTATTATTCTGAAAAATGGGAAGGCTGTGCTTTAGACTCCTTCGAAGTCACCAAAGCTGAATTCGAAGCGGCACAACTAGAAGTGGACGACAACTTAAAACGCGCGATACAATTTGCTCAAGGCACCATTGAAAAATTTCACCAAGCACAGATCATTTCCGAAGAAAAAGTGGAAACCGCACGCGGTGTGAGTTGTTGGAGAAAATCACTTCCCATCGAGAAGGTTGGGCTTTATATCCCAGGCGGCACAGCTCCCCTGTTCTCCACGATTCTAATGCTGGGTGTGCCGGCGAAATTGGCAGGTTGTAGCGAGATTGTCTTGTGTACACCTCCACGAAAAGACGGCTCCATTGATCCGGCCATCTTATTTACAGCCAATTTAATTGGCATTACCCAAGTTTTTAAAGTGGGCGGCGCTCAAGCCATCGCTGCCATGGCCTACGGAACTGAAAGCATTCCTGCAGTGTATAAAATCTTTGGCCCGGGCAACCAATATGTAACCAAAGCCAAGCAGAAAGTACAAGAATGGGGCGTTGCCATCGACATGCCTGCAGGCCCAAGTGAGGTATTGGTCATCGCCGACGGCACCTGTGTGCCGGAATTCGTTGCGGCCGATCTCCTCTCCCAAGCCGAACACGGAGTCGACAGTCAGGTGGTCTTAGTAACTACCCGTGAAACGGTCGTTGAAAAGATTCAAGCGGAGATAGAACTTCAACTTGCCGAACTCCCTCGAAAAGACTTAGCCGCAAAAGCCTTGGAACATAGTTTTTCAGTCGTATTGCCTGATATGAAGGCCTGTTTCGATTTTAGCAATCGCTATGCCCCCGAACACCTTATTGTCGCTTCGGAACAAGCCACCAATTATATCGATTTTATTACCAACGCAGGATCGGTATTTTTAGGCAAATACAGTTGTGAAAGTGCCGGAGACTATGCCTCAGGAACCAACCACACCCTGCCGACCAACGGATATGCAAAAAGCTATAGCGGTGTTTCGATGGACAGTTTCTTCAAAAAGATCACCTTTCAAAACATTAATGAAAAAGGTATTTTAAACATCGGTCCCGCTATCGAAGTGATGGCTGCTGCGGAAGGGCTTCAAGCGCACAAGAATGCCGTTAGCTTGCGGTTAAAAAGTTTGAGCTTATGAGAGCCTTGAATGAATTGGTGCGTAAAAATATCCAGGCCCTCAGTCCTTACAGCAGTGCCCGAGATGAATTTTCCGGAAGTGCCGAAATCTTATTGGATGCCAATGAAAACCCTTATGGAAATTACAACCGCTACCCCGATCCTTATCAGAAGCAACTCAAAGAACAGCTTTCAGAATTAAAAAGTATTCCCACTGAAAACATCTTTGTGGGCAATGGAAGTGACGAAGCCATCGACCTTCTCTTTCGAATTTTTTGTGAACCGGGAATTGATAAGGCCCTGAGTTTTGCCCCTACCTATGGCATGTACCGCGTCTCTGCGCAAATAAATAATGTAGATTGGAAGGAGTTGCCCCTTAATGCCGACTTTGAAGTTGACATCGTTTCGCTAAGTCCTTTAGTAAGTGATGAACGCTTGAAACTTATTTTCATCTGTTCTCCCAACAATCCGACAGGGAATACCATCGATCGTAAAAGCCTGATGAAAGTGTTGGACTTATTTCCGGGGATTGTGGTTATCGACGAGGCTTATATCGACTTTTCAGAAGAGGAATCAGCACTTTCTTTAATTGAAAACTACCCGAACCTCGTTGTCCTTCAAACCTTAAGTAAAGCATGGGGACAAGCCGGATTGCGTATTGGCTTCGCCTATGCCCAAAAAGAAATCATTCAGTATTTCAACAAAGTAAAACCTCCATACAATGTAAGTTTGGCGAATCAAACATTGGCATTTCAGGCCCTTCAAAACAGTAATCGATTCAATGAAAATATCACCACCATTAAACAGGAGAAGGTGAAACTAGAAGAGGCGTTAGCAAACATTCCGCAAGTGCTTAAAATATTCCCTTCGGAAACAAACTTCCTCCTTATTAAACTGAAGAATGCGACATCAATCTATAAGGAGTTGGTGAAGCACCAGATCATTGTTCGAGACCGAAGCAATCAAATTGAAGATACCCTTCGCATTACAGTGGGGTCTCCTGCTGAAAATAAAAAACTGATACAAACCCTTCAACTCATACTAGCATGAAAAAAGTACTATTCATCGATCGCGACGGCACCCTCGTCATTGAGCCTCCTTCCGATTACCAATTGGACAGCCTGGAAAAATTAGAGTTTTACCCGGGCGTTTTTCAGTGGCTATCGCGCATCGTTAGAGAATTGGATTACGAATTAGTGATGGTCACCAATCAGGATGGTTTGGGAACGGCTTCGTTTCCGGAAGACACCTTCTGGCCTGCTCATAATAAAGTACTTCAGGCTTTTCAAAACGAAAACATCGAATTCGATGAAATCTTGATTGATAAGTCGTTTCCAGAAGAAAACCTGCCCACAAGAAAACCCGGAACGGGTTTACTTCAAAAGTACATCCACGGGAATTACGACCTGAAGAACTCCTTTGTGATTGGAGATCGGGAAACCGATATTGAATTGGCCGAGAATCTTGGAGCCCAAGGAATCTTTTTAGGAACAAATTGTTCACGGCCCACGGCACTTACTACGAAAAGTTGGGAAGACATCTACCAACTTTTAAAAGCAAAGCCTCGCATTTCGAAGGTTCATAGAAAAACCAAAGAAACCCAAATTGACATTACCCTTAATTTGGACGGTTCAGGAAAAAGCAACATCCAAACAGGACTAGGATTTTTCGATCATATGCTCGAGCAAATTTCAAAACACGGATTGATTGATTTGAACGTTCAGGTAACCGGCGACCTCGAGATTGACGAACACCACACCATCGAAGATACAGCCCTGGCCCTGGGCGAAGCCTTTTTAAAAGCGCTTGGATCTAAAAAAGGGATACAGCGTTATGGCTTTTTATTACCTATGGACGATTGCTTGAGTCAGGTGGCGTTGGATTTTGGTGGCAGACCTTGGCTGGTTTGGGACGCAACCTTTAACAGAGAGAAGATTGGGGAAGTTCCTACCGAACTGTTCTTTCACTTTTTTAAATCGTTTAGCGACACGGCCAAATGTAATTTGAATATCAAGGCCGAAGGCGACAACGAACACCACAAAATAGAGTCGATTTTTAAGGCCTTCGCCAAAGCAATTAGGATGGCTGTTGGTAAAACGGAAAACTACTCCATCCCAAGTACCAAAGGAAGTCTATGATCGCTATCTTAAAATACAACGCAGGGAATATCAAATCGGTGCAAAATGCATTGGAACGATTGGGCTATGATTCGATCATCACCAACGATATCGAAACCCTCAAATCTTGTGAAAAACTAATTATTCCGGGGGTTGGTGAAGCACGTTCGGCGATGAACTATTTAAAGGAACATCAGCTTGATACTTT
>JAHEMY010000122.1 GCA_024643425.1 Flavobacteriaceae bacterium | reverse complement strand
ATTTCTTTCAAAAGTTTCATGCTGTCCACGGCATGTATCAGGTGTACAAATTCGGCCATGTATTTCACTTTATTGGTTTGTACATGACCAATCATGTGCCAGCGAATATCCTTGGGAAGCGCTTCCCATTTAGAGGTCATTTCCTGAATCTTGTTTTCTCCGAAGTCCCGCTGCCCTGCATCATAAGCCTCCCTTAAGTCATCAAGGGGCTTGGTTTTAGAAACAGCCACTAAGGTTACATCTTCTGGTAAGGAAGCTTTCAATTGGGCTATACGATCTGCAATGTTCATTTAAAATTCGTAAATGGTTATTCCACTTCTAAGTTTTGGTTCAATATAGGTACTTTTGGGAGGCATAGTCAATCCCTCATCGGCCACATTTCTCATTTCTTCGGTGGTGATTGGGAGCAATCCAAAACCAACTTTAAATTTCCCTGAATCTACTAATGATTTAACATAAGCCAAGTCCTTTTTTCCATGGGAATAGGCAAGACGATTGTCGTTGCGCGCATCATTAATGCCTAAGATAGGTTTTAAAACAAAATGGTTCAAAATATAGGTGTCCAAAGCTTCCAATGCGTTTTCAAATGAAATATGCTGTTTACGCAAATACAACGAGTAGAACGATCCTTCCAAGTACATACTAAAATGGTGTTTCTCCGAAGGTTTGTAATAGTCTGCGCCACGTTCTTCAATTCTGAAAACCGTATCTAATTGAATGAGAAATTCGTCTTTGCTCAATCCATTAAGATCTTTTACTAATCTATTGAATTCATAAATTTTTAAGTCACTTTCAGGAATTAAATAAGCCATAAAGGAATCGAAACCATCATTTTGTTTAGAAGTTTCTGTCGTATTTTGAATTTCTGCATGCAGCAATGCTGAAGATGCAGAACGATGATGTCCATCGGCAATATATAAAGCTTCCATTGATGAAAATGCTTGCTGAATTAAGGTTATTGAAGCTTCATCACTTATCGGCCACAAATAATGGGTGTCTCGATAGGTGGTCGTAAACTCATATTCCGGGCGGTCAAGAATTACTTTGTCCATGAATGAACTTAGACCCTCATGATCGGGATAGGTGAGTAAGACTGCCTCGGCGTTAAACCCAACTGTTTTCAGATAATCCTTAAAAAGTTCTTCCCGTTTCGAAAGGGTATCTTCGTGTTTTCTAATGAAATTGTTGTTGTAATCTGCAATGCTTGCCGCGCCAATAATTCCGTGAAAAATCCTTCCCTCTCGATTCACAATTTTATAGACATAAAAGCTTGCCTGAGATTCCTGAATGAAGATTTCGGCTTCTTTGAATTCTTGATACCGATTTCGAACCAATTGGTATCGTTCAATCCCCTTAATTTCTTTGTGGTATTTGAAACCGGGATTTACAATTTGCAAAAAAGAAAAAGGATTGTCCCGTAACCTGGATTCTCGTTGCTGTCGAGAATAACTCTCATAGGAACGGGAAGCTACCAAGCTCACTTTATCCCGTGTTGGTCGAATCGCTTTAAAAGGGATTATCGTGGGCATTCTTATGAAAACATTTTCGCTACCTTTTCTGCTTTTCTGCTTGCTGAATAATCGTAAAACCCTTCACCGCTTTTAACACCTAATTTCCCGGCCATTACCATGTTCACAAGGAGTGGGCAAGGGGCATATTTTGGGTTCTTGAAACCATCATACATCACATTCAATATCGAAAGACAAACATCCAAGCCAATAAAGTCGGCTAACTGCAGTGGTCCCATCGGATGCGCCATACCTAATTTCATAACCGTGTCGATTTGTTCTACACCAGCTACGTTGTTGTACAGCGTTTCCACTGCTTCGTTAATCATGGGCATTAAAATACGGTTGGCCACGAAACCGGGATAGTCGTTTACTTCAACGGGGACTTTGTTTAGTTTTTTAGAGATTTCTTCTACGATCTTATAAGTTTCATTCGAAGTATTGTACCCTTTAATAATTTCAACCAACTTCATGATAGGCACCGGATTCATAAAATGCATTCCAATAACCATATCGGGACGGGAGGTAGCTGCCGCAATCTGGGTAATTGAAATCGATGAGGTGTTGGTTGCTAAAATGGTGTCGTCCGGACAAAACTGATCAAGATCTCTAAAGATTTTCAATTTAAGATCGATATTCTCGGTAGCAGCTTCAACCACTAAGCTCGCATATTCTACACCTTCTTCCAGTTTGGTATAGGTGGTAATATTTGCTAATGTTTGCAATTTTTCCGCTTCGGTAATCGCTTCTTTGGCAACCATCCGGTCCAAGTTTTTGGTAATGGTGGCAATGCCTTTATCTAAGGAAGCTTGAGAGACATCGATTAATTGTACTTTAAAGTCGTATTGAGCAAACGTATGGGCAATACCATTTCCCATAGTCCCGGCTCCGATAACAGCAACATTTTTCATTCGGAATTATAAAGTTTTGAAATTCTTGATTATTAATAAGGCTACACGCAATGCCTCAGACCCCTGTTCTAGGGTGACCTTAGGAGTCGTGTTGTTTTCAATAGCATGGGCGAACGATTCTAATTCATCCAAAATAGCATTGTTGTTGTCTATTTTTGGATTGTCGAAATAAATCTGTTTTTTCTTTCCCTCTGCATTGGTTAAAATCATGGCGAAATCGTCGGCTTTTTGAGGAGCATCCTTCATTTTCACCACTTCACATTTTTTTTCTAAAAAATCGACCGAGATATAGGCATCTCTTTGGAAAAAGCGCGCTTTCCGCATTTTTTTCATAGAAATTCTGCTCGCCGTGAGATTGGCAACGCACCCATTTTCAAATTCAATGCGTGCATTGGCAATATCGGGCGTTTCAGAAATTACCGAAACTCCGCTGGCACTTACATTCTTTACAGGACTCTTCACCACGCTTAAAATTGCATCGATATCGTGAATCATGAGGTCTAAAACTACGGGAACATCGGTTCCACGCGGATTAAATTCTGCCAATCGATGTGCTTCAATAAACATTGGATTTTCGAACTTGTCTTGAACTGCCATAAACGCAGGATTGAAACGTTCGACATGGCCAACTTGACCTTTTACTCCGTGTTGCTTCACCAATGCGCGTAACGCCTCGGCCTCTTCTACGGTTTGGGTTATGGGTTTTTCAATAAAAAGGTGTTTCCCTGCTTCGACTACTTTTTTAGCACATTCAAAATGATAAATGGTAGGAGTAACCACATCCACCATATCGCAAGCTTCTATCAATGCTTCCATGGAGGGGAAACTCTTATAGCCAAATTCAGCTTCGATCTGTTGAGATGCCTGAGTGTCTGCATCATAAAATCCTACCAGTTCAAAACGGGAAGATTGTTGTAGTAATTTCAAGTGAATTTTTCCAAGGTGACCTGCACCTAAGACCCCTGCTTTCAGCATGTACATCGATTTTTCACAAAGATACTTTTTTTGAGGTAAAATTGCGAACGAAGCAGGGCAAATTCCGAATGGGTTTTAGTAGCTTTGTTTTAAATAAAAGTGATGTCACTTCCCTTATTTGAAACTTCTCGATTGATCATTCGAAAAATTATTCCAGCTGATGCTGCAGGAATGTTTGCTTTGGATTCGAACCCAAGAGTGCACGAATATTTAGGAAATGAACCAATTCAAAGCCTCGAACAAGCGGAGGAGATTGTCAAGAAGGTAATAGGACAATACCGAGATATTGCTATTGCGCGTTGGGCGATGGTTGAAAAAGCTTCTGGAGAATTTATTGGATGGACTGGTTTTAAATTAAACCTGGAGCCCATCAACAATCATGTAAATTTTTTGGACCTTGGTTATCGTTTGCGAGAAGAATTTTGGGGAAAGGGTTATGCAACAGAATCTGCTATCGCATGTATGGATTACGCTTTTGAACATTGGAATTACGATACGATTTATGGAATGGCCATGCAAGGGAACAAGGCCTCCATTAACATACTGAATAAAAAAATAGGAATGCGTCATACAGGCACATTCACAGGTCACGGGGCGCTGTGTAATTTTTATGAAATCACTAAAACGGAATGGCTAGCAAATAATCGTTAAATGAAAGATACTTTTACTCATAAAGGAATGCGTAAGAAATTGGTGGAAACCTTGGTAAAAAAAGGAATTGCCAATAAGGAGGTTTTGGCCGCTATTAATAAAGTTCCAAGACATCTCTTCATGGACAGTGGTTTTGTGGATCATGCCTATGTGGATAAGGCATTTCCAATCGCCGCCGATCAAACAATTTCGCAACCTTATACGGTCGCTCGTCAAACGGAATTGTTGGATGTAACCGACGGAGATAAAGTATTGGAAATTGGAACCGGTAGTGGCTACCAAAGTGCGGTGTTACTGGAAATGGGAATTCAAGTTTATACCGTGGAACGCCAGAATGAATTGTTTAAAAAAACAAGCTTGTTTTTGCCTAAAATTGGATACCGCCCAAAGAAAATGGTTTTTGGAGATGGCTATAAAGGACTTCCCGAATTTGCTCCTTTCGATGGGATCGTCGTAACGGCGGGAGCACCTTTTGTGCCGAAACCATTGCTTGCGCAATTAAAGGTAGGGGGGAAGTTGGTGATTCCCGTAGGGGATGATGTTCAGATCATGACAGTCTTCGAACGTACCAGCGCGAAAAAGTTCGAAAAAACAGAACACGGTGAATTTCGCTTTGTTCCCTTGCTGGAAGATAAAAATTAAGCAAAAAAAAGCAGGGTTTCCCCTGCTTATGCAATTCGTCTATACTTTTACTCTTGTGTTGGGTACCAATCCAATTGATTCACATTGATTTCCGCGTTTCCTGCGTTCACTAGCTCTTTGAATTTGGAAACATCGCTCAAGCCTTCCGTCCCACGATAGTGGTAAGGGAATACTTCTTTTGGAGCAAATTCCAATACGGCATCGGCAGCACTTTCTACGGTCATGGTATAGGGTAGATTCATACACACAAAAGCCTTATCGATATTTTTTAAAGCCCGCATTTCGGGAATATCCTCTGTATCTCCTGAAATATAAACACGTTCATTATTCTTCGAAATTACATACCCATTTCCACGTCCTTTCTCATGAAATTTCAGCGCTTCTTCTCGTAAATTATACATTGGAATGGCTTCAATTGAAATTCCTTTAACGTCTCTCGTTTGTCCGTTGTCTAGCACTACAAACTGGCGTGCCATGCTTTTTGGTATTTCGTCGGCTACCGCTTTTGGCAGTACTAATTGAGTTTCAGGCTGAACAACTGCCTGTAAAGTTTCCACATTGAGGTGATCGCCATGAATATCGGTGATCAAAATTAAATCTGGAGCATCCTGCCCTTCAAAAGCGGCTGCGCCACCTACAGGATCTACATACATGGTAACATCATCCCAGTGTATGACCATAGTGGCATGAGACAATGGTGTTACTGAAAAAGTAGATACGGAAGAAGGTGTGGTCACCTCAGTAATTTCCTCTGATGTTTGAGCAGTTTCGGTATTTTCTTCTTTGTTTTTACAAGCCAACAGGGTAGAAACCACCATTAGGCTTAAAGCAATTTTTCTCATAGTTTGTTTTTTTCAAAGATACCTAATTTCAAAAATGAATTTAAGCTCATAAAGTTAATGTCATCTTAATATTGCAGCGCTTATAAGGACTGTTCGTCTCCACAGGAACTTCAACAAAGCCAAATTTTCGATAAATGTGGATGGCATTTTCGAGAAGTGTATTTGAATAGAGCATTAAATTTTTTCCCTCTTTTCTTGAAAATGAAATGCAATGCTTCATAAGTTCATGCCCTAAATACTTGCCTCTTGCTTCAGGTAAAACCGCCATTTTTGTAAGTTCAAAAGAATTTTCATCATGGGGCATAAGGGCAACAGTCCCATAGACGATTCCTTCTTCAACGGCGAAAAAGATATGACCATTGCGGTTAAGGATGTATTGCTTAGGCTTGCTTAATACTTCACGGTCGTAGTCTTCCACATAAAAGTAATGTTCCAGCCATTCGATGTTCAAATCGTAGAAAGCTTTCGCATATGCTGGTTGAAACGATACTATTTCCATTGTGCAGAACTACATTTTACTATCGATATAGGCAATGACTTCCCGTTCCAATTCAAGTGTCTCTTGATAAATTTTTTCGGCTCTTGAAAGTATGTCTTGTGAAAAGTCCTTGTCTTTAATATCCTTGGCATTGATGCGAACATTAAAATAGGCTCCAATAACCGCTGCTCGAGCACATAAGATTCCTACACCTGCATCGGATAAGGAGGTTTGAAGGCCATCTTTCAACATTGCTTGCGCCACTTCCATGGATTTATAGGATGTTTCCATCACTTGGAAAGGAATTTCGGTCGCATATTTGGTAGCTTCTTCAATGGCATTTTTACGTGCTTCTATTTCCTTTTCAGAGCCTTTCGGCATTCTAAAACCATCAATAATTTTATTAAAAGCGTTAGTGTCTTCATCCACCAAATACAGCAATTTTTTCTGGTAAGCCTGACCTTTTTCCGCCCATTTTGAAAAGAACTCCCAACGTTCGTCCCAACCTGCCTTATGCGCCGATAAGTTGGCGACCATGGTTCCCAATGAAACTCCGAGAGCGCCTACATATGCGCTAATAGAACCACCACCCGGGGCCATAGATTCCCCTGCCGTTTCATCGGCAAAGTCGTTTAGTTTTAAATCGACCAATTTCTTTTCGTCTGATGCGAGTAAATATTCTATGATGCGTTCTTCGGGGTGAAAAGGTTTT
>JAHEMY010000121.1 GCA_024643425.1 Flavobacteriaceae bacterium | reverse complement strand
GGCTTTTTTTTGTGCGAAAAATAGTGTTAACAAGTTGTTGAAAACTACGATAAGCTCATTATAGTATCACTTTTAAGATTTCAGAACTTTAAGTTCATATAAATCAAACTATTTACTATTATGAAAAAATTATTATTGATTGCCGTGATTTCTCTATTTGGGTATCAGGCAAATGCACAGTTTTCTGCGGGCGTTTGGGGAGGACTCCCTATTGGAGATGCCGGGGATGTTGCAACTTTTTCCTTAGGGGCAGATTTCACTTATTTGATTGAAGTTTCAGATGCCCTATCGGTTGGACCAACTGTTGGATTTTCACATTCATTTGGAGACACAGCAGAAACCTCGATTGGTTCTTTCGATTACGAAGATGTTCAATTTATTCCAATTGCCGCAGCCGGGCGATTCAGTGTAACTGACGAGCTTACTTTGGGTGCCGATTTAGGATATGCCGTTGGAATTGCACCTGATGGTAACGATGGCGGTTTTTCCTATGCAATTAGACCTTCTTATGCAATTAGCGACTTGATTGATATTGTAGTGGCTTATCGCGGAATAAGCTTAGATGGAGGATCTTGGTCGATTCTTTCTTTGGGCTTTGAATTTGGTATCTAATTCAAAACTTTAAATTATAAAAGGGGGCTATTTAGCCCCTTTTTCTTTTGGTCCACAAACGAAAGACAACGTATGCCGAAACAGCGGCAATTCCATAAAGCACGAATACACCCAGAAGGTTGCCATAAAGTAAGTATCCTGTTCCGAAAAGGCCTGTATAAACAAAGACTACGCCTAGTAACATACTTGCAAGATCCGATGTAAAGTTGTCGTTTGTAGTACCAAGTAAGGCGCCTTTTTCTCCTGCTAATTTTTTAAACCCATTCCAACCTTTTCCATAAGGAGTGATTAAATTGTAAAATGAAACCAATTTTTGGGTATCTGTTGGTTTTGTTAATAAGGTAACCGATATCCAAGCAACCGTAGTGATGCCAACGCCTAGCACTAATTTTTCATGATCGGCTAATCCTAATTCGACAAATTCAAAGAATAAAGCCACCACAAAGGATACAATCATTCCGGTAATTTCACTATATGCATTGATTCGCCACCAAAACCATCGCAAAATGAAAATCAATCCTGTGCCCGCACCAATTTGTAGCAGGATATTAAAGGTGTCCAGGGCACTTTCAAACTGAAGTGCTAAAAAGCCTGCCAAAACCATCAAAAGTACCGTAGATAGCCTACCAATGTTCACCAATTCTTTTTCAGAAGCTTCGGGTTTTACAAAACGTTTGTAAAAATCAAGGGAGATGTAAGAGGATCCCCAATTTAAATGTGTTGAAATCGTGCTCATAAAAGCAGCAATTAAGGAAGTAACTACCAATCCTAGAAGGCCGGGAGGTAATTTTGTAAGCATGGCAGAATAACCCAAATCATGTCCTGCAGTTGCATTTGGAAATTCATTTGAAATATCCGAAAGTTCCGGATATAGAACTAAAGAAGCCAAAGCTATTAAAATCCATGGCCACGGACGTATAGCGTAATGTGCAATATTAAATAATAAGGTTGCCCCAATAGCATTTTTTTCATCCTTTGCTGAAAGCATACGCTGCGCAATATAGCCTCCACCACCGGGTTCGGCTCCAGGATACCAGACACTCCACCATTGTACTGCAATGGGAATTAGCAATAAGGTCCAAAGGGTAGTGGTGTCTGAAAATTCAGGAAGGAAATTTAGTTTACCCACCACATTTTCATGACTTAGCAATTGGTCTAAACCACCAATTTCAGGCATTGTTACAATGTACCAAGCAGCCCAAATAGAACCTACCATGGCAATAATAAATTGCAAGAAATCTGTAAATATTACACCACGTAATCCTCCTATAGAACTATAAATAACCGTAATAACAGAAGCGTAGACTACCGATTGCCAAGGTGCCAAATCAAAGAGAATTCCACCTATTTTTATAGCGGCCAAACAGACCGCCGCCATGATCATGACATTAAAGAAAACTCCAAGGTAAATGGCTCTAAAGCCTCGTAAAAACGCGGCTTCTTTACCGCTGTAGCGCATTTCATAAAATTCGAGATCGGTAAGTACTTTTGATCGTCGCCACAATTTGGCATAAACAAAAACGGTAAGCATACCGGTTAGTAAAAACGCCCACCAGACCCAGTTTCCGGAGATTCCGTTTTGTCGAACAATATCGGTTACCAAATTAGGTGTGTCTGCCGAAAACGTGGTTGCGACCATGGAGATCCCTAACAACCACCACGGCATATTCTGTCCTGAAAGGAAAAATTCTTGCGTATTTTTTCCCGATTGCTTTGCGACAACAAGTCCGATAGCGAGGAAAACAGCAAAAAAAGAAAAGATAAGTACCCAATCAAAAGTCTCTAAATGCATAGGCTAGTGTTTCAGCAGTGCTTCTGCCTGGGCACACCAGTTATCACGTTCGATTCGGCCAGGAAAGAAGTCAATAAGTTCGGTTAATATGCGGATGTCTTCCTCTTTTAACCTACTAATTTGTTCATAATTGTAAATCCCAATTTCATTTAAACGTTGTTCAATATAAGGACCAATACCGTTAATTTGAGTTAAGTCTTCTTTTTCTTCTTTACTCGCATAACCAAAATTTTCAAAGTTTAGCTCAGGCTTATTCTTTGTATAACTTAAATAACTGGTTCGTGCAGATTCAGCAATTTCTTGAGGTGTTTTGACTTTGTTTATTGGAGGTACTTCAATAGGTTCTGAGGGTTGTGATTGTTGCTCCTTTTTTTCTGCTCCTTTTTGAGTTTCTTTTACTACCTCAATAATTCGCGGTTTAATTTCAGAAAAAATCACATCGATATCCTTCGTTTTATTCTGGGCCTTTGAAAGATTTGCTTGGCGTTTCATTTTTCGAATCTGTGCTTGATACTTCTTGTTTTCGAAAAAGGATGCCAAAAGATAACCAATTAAAAATGTACTGAACATAAGCACTATGATGCCTGTATATTCAGGAATTTCTTTTAAGAAATCGTTAATACCGCTCATTAGTTTTGAATGTATTTAATTTCAATTCTTCGATTCAGCAAACGTCCTTGTGCACTAGCATTGTTCGCTATAGGTTCTGTTTCTCCTTTCGAACTCGCTTTTATACGACTCTTATCCAAATCACCTTTAGAGATTAAATACCAACGAACTTGTTGCGCATATTTTAACGCTACTAAATAATTGTCCTGCGCATTTCCAACATAATCAGTGTGCCCAATCACTTCAAGTACAACTTCCGGGTTGGTGTCAAGGATAAATTTAGCCTCAGTAAGTAAGTCCCGCATTTCTTGATTTGCAAAAACGTCGTTGTTCACGAATTTCGGATAAATGGTTTGTGATTGGGGAATTGTTACCGTAGGATTTTTAAAACGATCTTCATCCAAGGGCTTAAACTGTAAGGAGATTCCATTGTTAAAAGTCCCTGTTGAATCAAAATCTAAAGACTGAATGGTCGATTTAACAACGATGCGTTCTCGCAGTATACCCAAATTTATAAGTATCTTTTGAACTTCCATACCTCGTTGATCACCAAGATTGGGAGTTTCTAAACTTTCGGAGGCATCATAGTAAGCGTTAATAACGAGTTCTTCGTTTGGATGTTCTATCAGATACGAGTTGATTTTATACTTAAAGTCAATTGCGGATGCGGGAATTACAATGGAAGGACTATTTTTCTTTATTGCGATTCCTTCATCAAAAACAAAAATTAGATCCCCATCCTCGTTCATGGCTCTCAATCCTTCTATGCTACGATCAAAACCACTTGAACTCATTAGGCTCTCTCTCCCAACAACAGATTCATTTTTTATGATGTTCGTAGAGTCAATTGAGTTTGGTCCCATTTCACCATCCTTTGCCTCTAAAGATTGCGCGGATAAATTTAACTCGTCCTTTGAAGTTTGAAAACTAGAATAGAGCCACAGCCCAAAAAAAGACCATATTCCAAAAATGAGTAATGAGATGAAAAAATTCTTCATAAAGCCGGTGAGGTTGCTTTTTATGAGGTTATCTAACAAACATACAAAATTTAGAGGGGCGTAAGAATATGCTTTCCTATTATTTATTAAACAAATTCTTATTAATTTGTTGAAAATATTTTAACGGCTTTTATGATATCTACCGCGAACAACCTAGTTCTAAATGAGTTAAAGAAAAACTGTGTTTTTCGATTAAATGAAGGAGTACGAATGATTGAAAAATCCTTGCGTTTTGTCGAGGAAGCATCATTTTGGCAAAAACCAAACCCTTCACTAAACAGTATAGGCAATTTAATGCTTCACTTATGCGGAAATATATCGCAATATGTAATTTCCGGAGTAGGAGGGCAAGCAGATCGGCGAAATCGAAATGCAGAATTTGAGACTGAATGGGCGGGTAGTAAGGAAGAAATTTTAAGCCAACTAAAGTCGGTGACTCTGGAAGCCATAGCAATAATAGAAGGAGCTTCTGAAAAGCAATTAATACAGTCCTACACAATTCAAGGATTTAAAATGTCGGGAGTTGGTGCAATCATACATGCCGTGGAGCACTTTTCTTACCACACCGGTCAGATTGCGTTATGGGTTAAATACCTTAAAAACGAAGATCTTGGATTTTATGACGGAATGAATCTTGAGGCTTTAAACGAATAAAAAAAACAGAGCTCTAAAAAGAACTCTGTTTTCGAAGATTTTCTATTTATTTAAGCCATCCTTTGGCCATTGATTGTTTGGTATACCAAACAAGGTATCCACCAATAAATAACACCATTACGGTACGTATTTTATCTCCGGAACCATATAAATTCCAAGCATCGCTCATAAATATTACATAAATTATCTGGGATAAGATGGCGATAAAGGAAATCCCAAACAGGTAATAAGCAATTTTTTTGCGAAAGAGCATTAATAAAGCTCCTAAAACTCCAAGCCATACCGATATGGCAAAGGCAGAATTTACCCACGATGGAGTATTCTCAATAAGCAAGCGGTTTTCATCGGGGAGCGCCTCTAACATTTCAGGAGTCATGAAGCGCATGAGTAAATACATAATGGCCCCGAGGCCATTCCAGATGAGTGCTATTACAGCAATCACCCAATACGAAGTCGTTGGTTTGTTGTTTGTTGACATAATAGTTAGGTTGTGATTATAAGTTGAAGATACAAATTTTAAAATGTACCTTTCAAAAAAATAAGCTTCATGCAAAAAATCATTCCTACAACAGCCTTTGATTTTTTAAAAAAACTCAAAGAAAACAATCATCGCGATTGGATGATAGCGCATAAGAAAGAGTATCAAAATAATGAAAAAGAGCTCAAGGCATTTTATAAAGCGATTGAAAACGAGTTAAATCGTTCGGATCAAATTGAAAAAGTCAAAGTATTTCGAATCAATAGGGATGTTCGATTCAGTAACGATAAAACGCCTTATAATGTCCATCGAAGCGTGAGCTTCAGTAGGGCAGGGGCACATCGAAGAGGCGGGTATTACCTGCGATTAGAACCGGGAAACAGTGCCATGGCAGGAGGTTTTTTTAATCCAGAACCAGGCGATTTGCTGCGAATTAGAAAAGAGTTTGAAATGGATGCTACGCATATCAGAAAGATTCTTTCAGACACCGCATTCAACAATGCATTTCAAGGATTTAATCAAGAATATAAGGTAAAAACTGCACCAAAGGGATTTGATAAAGACGACCCGAACATAGACCTAATTCGATTAAAGAGCTATTTTGTGGTGCATTCGTTTAAGGATGAAGAAGTATTTGCTCCAGAATTTCAAGATAACGTAATACACCATTACCATTTACTTCGCCCTTTTTTCGATTATATGAGCGAGGTATTGACTACCGATTTGAACGGAGTTTCAATAATCGATTAAAAGAGCGTCACATATTCGAGCAATTGTATATTGCTTTTCAATCGCTCTTTTACAATATTCATCATGCGTTTATTCAAAGAAGAAGAATTTAAGATATAGGTATCGTACTCTTCTAAGGTAAATTGTCCAATAACAACCCCTTTTAAAGAATTTCTGAATTTCATATCCTTATGAATTGCATTTTCAATGTAATCCAAACGCTTATCGATGGACAGGTCATAAAACACATTTTTATGTTTTGCTGCATAATTTTTAAAAACGGCCACGAGCAAATCGTTTTGCAATTTGATTACCGGTCGTAATGTTTGATTTTGAAAAATTTCATCGTCACTCATTCCGGGGAGAATTTTTGCCGAGGCGATGTTGGGGCGGAGTCCTAATAAGACTTCATCTCGAGTTTCCATAGGAGTATGTTTGATTAAATGTAGGAAAATGTGAGAATAGTCGAATGTGTAGGATGTTAAGTTATGCACAATGATTTCAACAATTCAGACGAAACCGCTAACTTTAAGAAAATTAACATTGTGAATTCTATTAATCCATATACGGGTAAACCATTGCCACTTATAAGCCTCATAAGGATTCGGAGATCGAAGAAATTCTAAAACTTGGGGCAAAACAAATTCAAAGCTGGGGTAAAACTTCTTTTGAATACCGAAGTGTGTTAATTCAACAACTCGGGAAATTATTATTATCCAATAAAGAAAGGAATGCCGAAACCATTACATTAGAAATGGGAAAACCGATTTCTCAATCCATTGCCTAAATCGAGAAATGCGCTAGGTTCTGTGACTATTATGCTGAAGAGGATGTTTTTATCAATGCACTTGTGAGGAATGATCCGCATCCACTATTTGGCGCAATCAAGGAAAGTGGTTACGGATGTGAATTAAGTTTCCAAGGGATTAGAGAATTTGTGAATATTAAGACC
>JAHEMY010000030.1 GCA_024643425.1 Flavobacteriaceae bacterium | reverse complement strand
TGGCAATAAACATGAAGCTATTTCCTAAAGAAACAGCGGCAAGTTCTGCCGTTCCCAACTGACCCACCATTATATTATCGACAAACGCCACCATGGTATGCCCAAGCATGCCTAAAATGACTGGGCTAGCCAACTTTATATTGTACTGAAATTCCTTGGTGTATTGTTGAAGCACTTCCGATTGGATTGAGAGGACAAATGTAGAAAACCCATTCGGCTTGACATAACAACTATCAAAATAAAGAGGAAACTATGCCTTTTGTGAGCTTAAATACTGGGTAGGTGTTTGTGATAAGAACTTTTTAAACGACTTATTAAAAGAAACCTTATTGTTGAATCCCACTTGGTAGGCCACATCAATGATGTTTACTTTCTTATCGTTCTCCAAAATATCCACGGCATCCTGTATTCTGTACTTATTGATGAATTCAAAAAAATTAAGGCCAAAATGCTCATTGATTACTTGAGAGGTATTATGTCGGGTCGTATCTAACTTTTGAGCCAACCAATCTAATTTCACGTTGTTGTTTAAATACACCTTTTCTTCCTCCATGATTTTTAATAATTGGTCCTTTAACTCCAAAGAATAATCCCTGGTCAATCCAGATTTATTATATTTTTCAATTTTCTTCCCAAAGGTGCTAGCAAATAAAAACGGACGTAAATAAGAGGCATATCCTATGTAAAGTACCATGGAAGCCATGAGCACAATTTGAAGGTGGTAAAGGAACTCAGATCTTGGAATTACATCAGAAATCGTAAGTCCGTAAATTAGATAAGAAACTACATAGGCTCCAACCAAACCAACAATAGCGTTTAACCATCGTTGTGCCTCCAATGAATAATTTCTATGCTCTTTATTTCTAAAATACAATCGAATAAGTAAAAAGCCGTAAACAGCCAATGAAATGGTTTTGGTCGCTACCACGCCCCATAGATAAGGAGTTCTATTGAATTCCCCTACTTCAAACATAATCTTCACCTTTTCACTTTCCGGTAAAATATAGATTGGAATAAATAAAAGAAATGCCAAAAGGGTGGGCACCAAATGAAGCAAGTCTGTTTTCTTGAATTGATATTTCGTAGTGATTCTTTTGAAGTAAAAGTAGATTAGTGGACCATACAAATAAGAAAACGCAGACGACATGTATAACACATGCGGCACTTTGTAATTTAAGTTTGTATTGAATAAGAATATATGAAAGATAAATACTGAGTGTATTAAAACAAAAATACTAATCAGTGCCTTGGCTAAAGAATCCTGACCTTTTTTCAAGATAAGAATGACGCCTATAAAAAACCCTGTCAGAGCAGAAAATAAATAGAATAAATGAAGCCAGTCAAACTGTAAGGTGTACTTATTTTTTAACTCAATAAAAGCGGGGTGATCTTTAAACTTTTGAAAATACCTTGATTCGACAAATCCTGTTTCAGCCGAATATTTCACATATTCCTTCACATAAAATGCAGCAGATTCTGCATCATTACTCTTGGATGCTTCTATGGCACGTTCTTTAAACAACTGCAATGAATCTTCAGAGAACTTCTCCGAATCATTTGAATCACTCAAGAACATTCCTTTTTCAAACCGTAATTGAGCGAGTAAATGATTATCGGCAGCTTGAATGAAAATGAATCCAAAACATAAAAAAAGGGTCCTTATGTGCGCAAAGTTAAGCATAGGTCATTTACTGAATTACCTTACTTAAAGATACAATTTGTTTTGAAAATAAGACACTTAGGAGTAATTGCCGATAATAGTTTACTTATTTTGCCGACAAAAATTAACCTTGATATATAGATAAAGCCCAATAAAATCAAGCGTTATCTAAGATGCCTGTAAACCTTTTTAATTTTTTACTTTTTGACAGTTTCAAAGGTTGATTTAGTACCGTATTTATCAAATAAGTACATTAAGCTCGTCATTGTTGCTGCTCCAAGTTCAAGCTCACGTTTGTTCACGGCGTCGAATGTATCGTTAGAAGCATGATGATGATCAAAATAACGTTGAGAATCCGGACGTAATCCCGCCAATACAATTTGGTCGTTTTTTAAGGGTCCTATATCTGCACCACTTCCCCCTTTTTCAAAATAATGTATCAAATAGGGCTTGAACAATGACGACCAACTTAAAACTTGTTCAAAATTTGCTGTATCGGTGTCAAAAGTAAATCCTCTTGGTGAAAACCCTCCCGAGTCACTTTCGAGTGCAAAGACATGTGTTTCATTTTTCATGGTTGCTTCTTCCGCATACTTTCTTCCTCCTCTTAATCCATTTTCTTCATTCATGAATAACACTACGCGAATACTATGACGTGGCTTGTAATTTATCTTTTTAAAGAGCCTAAGGACTTCCATCGATTGTACACATCCCGCTCCATCATCGTGGGAGCCATCTCCCAAATCCCAAGAATCTAAATGACCGCCTACGATCATAAACTTATTTGGAAATTCGGATCCGGTTATCTCACCTATCACATTATACGATTGCACATCAGGGAATACTCGACAGTTTTGTTTAAAGAAAAACTTTACATCCGGTTTAAGTTTGATGGCAGCGCTTAAATAATCGGCCCCATTGGTACTAATCGCACATGCCGGGATTCGTTTCGAAGTAGGCAAATCTCCGTAGGACATAGATCCTGTATGAGGCAGGTCGTCTTGTCGTAAATTCATGGAACGCACCACTACACCAACAGCACCATATTTAGCGGCTTCTTCAGCTCCTGAATATCGCTGATCTACGCACCCTCCGTAAGCCTCAAACGTATGGATTAAGGTCGGATCCATGGGACGGTTATAAAAAACTATTTTTCCTTCTATTTTTTCTTTACCAATAGCAGCCAGTTGCTCAAGGCTTTGCACCTCCACCACCTCAGCTTTCAATCCGCCATCCGGAGTTGCTACAGAACCCCCTAAAGCACATATGTCCATTATTGAGGTAATTCCCGGTGCTGTTTCAATAAATGAATATTCCGGAATTCCACGAGTCCATTTTGGAACCATGACCGGTTGAAGCCACACTTTGTCCAGTCCGAGTTTTTCCAATTCTTTTTTCGTGTAATTCACGGCTTTTTCAGCTTCTATAGATCCTGATAAGCGCCCTCCGATTTCATTCGACAAGTGATCTAGCCATTGATAGCTTTTTCCCTCCGTTAAAACAGTTGAGTAAATGTCGCGAAGCATGAGTGAATCTTTCTCGTTCACCTTTTGCCCCAAGGAAGTTAGGGTTATTAAAAGCGATACAACGATGGGGAATATGTTTTTCATTTGGGGATTATTCATTTTCTAATTGGTATCTGTACTCGTCTATTCGGGCTCTATCCTCCGGGTCTAAATCCGGTTCCTTAATATCTTTATATTTCTTCAATTCCTCCAATAAAATTGAAGCCACTGTTAAGCGCGCGGCGGGTTTGTTGTCGGCCGGAACATTATACCAGGGTGCATGGTCCTTGGTAGTCTTTAAAATTGCCTCTTCATAACAATGCTGGTATTCATCCCAAAGTTTACGCTCTTTCAAATCGTCCGGTGAAAATTTCCAGTGCTTCTGCATTTTTTCAAGCCTTCTCAAGAGTCGGTTTTTTTGCTCCTCTTTGGAAACATTCAAGAAAAACTTAAAAATAATGGTCCCGTTTTGGGCAATCGTTTTTTCAAATTCTTTTATCTGTTCGAAACGTCTTTCCCAGAAAGAATCATCAATGTCCGATACCTTTAGCACGTTTGGCAAGTATTCTCCTAAAATATATTCCGGATGAACACGAGTTACAAGCACGTTTTCATAATGAGTACGATTAAAAACACCTAATTTCCCCCGGGCAGGTAACGCAATATAATGACGCCATAAATAATCGTGTTTTCGTTCTAATTCTGTGGGCACTTTAAAGCTGTGTACCACTACTCCACGGGCATTGAAATCTTTAAACACCTCTCGAATCAAGCTGTCCTTTCCTGCGGTATCCATGCCTTGAAGACAAACTAAAACCGCATATTTCCCATGCGCATACATGGTGTCTTGTAATTTACCTAATTCTTTCCTAACGTCCTCTAGGGAGTTTTCTAGGTCTTTATCATTTGAATCGAAATCAACATAGGTTGGTAACTTTTTAAAATTTGTATCCGATAAGATTCTAAAATCACTGCTTTTGATTTCTTTCATAGTTATTTGCTTGCAAAAAGTTTAACATCCACTTCACTCACCTCCGGGCCTCCTAAAATAATTAATCGCTCTACCACATTACGGAGTTCCCTAATGTTTCCGGTCCAATCGTATTCTTGTAATAATTTTATCGCTTTATCAGAGAATCGCTTCTGAGCGGTACCTTGTTCTTCGGCAATTTTCTCGGTAAAATATTCCACCAGTAAAGGAATATCTTCCCGTCGCTCATTCAACGATGGAACTCGAATCAAAATTACTGCAAGCCGATGGTATAAATCCTCTCGAAAATTGCCTTCCTCGATTTCCTTTTTTAAATCTTTATTGGTTGCAGCAATCACGCGCACATCGACCTTAATATCTTTATCACTTCCAACCCGTTGCACTCTGCTTTCTTGCAAGGCTCTTAATACCTTCGCTTGAGCGGGTAGGCTCATATCTCCAACTTCATCTAAAAAAATAGTGCCGCCGTTAGCCGCTTCGAATTTCCCTGCACGGTCTTTTGCTGCAGAAGTAAATGCCCCTTTCACATGACCAAAAAGTTCACTTTCAATTAACTCACTAGGAATTGCGGCACAGTTTACTTCTATAAGAGGACCTTTATTGCGATCACTCTTTTCGTGCAACCAATGCGCTACCAATTCTTTTCCCGTTCCATTTGGCCCTGTAATTAATACCCTAGCTTCTGTTGGCGCTACTTTATCAATCATCTCTTTTATCTGATGAATCGATGTCGACTCCCCAATCATTTCGTACTTCTTACTTACTTTCTTCTTTAATCGGGTATTTTCAACCACCAACTCTTTTCGGTCCAGGGCTATGCGAACCGTATTAAGTAATCTGTTTAAGTCCGGTGGTTTTGAAATATAATCAAACGCTCCTAAGCGCATGGTATTCACTGCTGTATCCAAGTCGCCATGACCGGAAATCATCACGATGGGAATTTCAGGTTTTATCTTTTTTACGGCCTCCAAAACTTCCACACCATCCATTTTAGGCATCTTGATATCACACAAAATCAAATCGAAGTCCTCCTTTTTAATGCGTTCAATACCTGCTAGGCCATCTTCAGCTTCGGTCACTTCATAACTATCATTTTCTTCGGAAAGTATTTTAACGAGCACCCTTCTAATAGCTGCTTCATCTTCCACAATAAGTATTTTGGACATTCGAAATTGTTTTGAATTTTCTAAAATAGGAAGTATTCTTCACAAGGAGGGGTAAAAACCCCTAAGTTTTTCTTAAAAATCAAGATGGTTTATTCGACTGGTAGATATGAACATCTCTTTGAGGGAAAGGTATCGTAATTTGATGCTCTCTAAACAATTGATCGATTCTAAATCGAATATCACTCTTAATTCCGGGATCGATGAAACTATCCGAAATGAAAAAATAAATACTGAAAATTAATGCTGAATCGCCAAAATCCTCAAACAAGACAAAAGGTTTTGGTCTTTTCAGAATTCGGTTGTCATTTTCGATGCTTTTAAGCAGCAATTCTTTCACTTTTTGAGTATCACTCCCATAAGCAACTCCTACCTTAACAAACTCCCTTGTTTGCTTATGATTTTGTGTGTAATTATAAATAGTATCACTAATGAACTTATGGTTAGGAACAATGAATACTTTATCGTCTCTTGTAATAGCGCGGGTAGTGCGCAGCTTTATATCGATAACACGTCCAACTTTACCATTTATTTCAATAATATCTCCTACCAATAAAGATTTGTCGATAATAATAAAAATACCCCCTAATACATCTTGAAACAATTCTTGCAAAGCAAGTCCAACACCAACCAGCAATGCCGCCGAAGCAGCCAATACCGGCGTCACATTAACACCTGCAAGACTTAAAACGGTAAACACAACAATGATATAAACGATGTATTTTATAAACTTAAAGACGCTTATAAACTTTTGAGTGTCGGTATCCGACATGTTTCGTGTGTAGATCTTTCTTGACCAAACGAGGATATAGGAGGTAATCATAAAGGATAAAAACACCAGAAGTGCCAATCCAATGGTGACATGAATACTATCGGGTCCTTCTCCCCAATGAAATCCAAGATTGAGAAAATCTTTAATAGATCCCCAAATATCCACTTGTACTACTTCAGTAATTTTTTCTTTTACTTCAGACTGCATTCTTAGTATTTAAGCCACTTTATTAGTTCCTTATAACTTGGTTTCTTACCATACATTAATATCCCAACGCGATAAATTTTCGCAGCAAACCAAACCGTCCCCATAAAGGTAGCAAATAATATGACGACCGACAGAATCTGTTGCCATATTGGAACTCCAAAGGGAATTCGCATTAACATAACTACAGGGGAAGTAAAGGGAATAAACGAAAACACCTGTGACACGGTTCCGTGAGGATCCTCTATAACCGTAAAGAACCCTACATACACCGCCAAAATTAAAGGCAACAGCATAGGCAACATAAATTGCTGCGTATCGGTTTCACTATCCACAGCGGCACCAATAGCAGCGTACATGGAAGCATACAATAGGTACCCACCAATAAAAAAGAGCAGAAACATGACAACCAAATTCGCAATGGGCAAATTATAAAGTTCCATCACCACTTGCGTCAACATATCTTGCGACCCACCAACATCCTGCACTTGATTCATCATTTCTTGTTGTTGAGGTGTTTGTGCTGAAGACATATCAATCCCAAAAAGCGAGGTAACAACACCGCTAAGAATAAAAATTAAAACCACCCAAACTGCAAACTGCGTGATTCCGGCAAGGGAAGTACCAAATATCTTACCGAGTAATAGTTTTCTCGGTTTTACTGAGGAAATAATCACTTCAATAATTCGACTTGTCTTTTCTTCAATCACACTGCGCATAATCATATTTCCATAAATAATAATGAACATGAATAACAAATAACCGGCTGCTCCACCAAAAATTAGTTTCAGACCGGATCCTAATTTGGACGTTTCTTTACCACCAAAGGTTTCGAGCTGCGTATCGATTCGAACGCGGAGGTTTTTTATCATTTCAGCATCTAAGCCTGCCTCCGTCAATTTTAAAGAATTTGCTTTTGCCTGGATAATATCCTCAATGTCATTCATCACTATTAAAGAAGGTGAATCTTCAGAATAGAACGTAATTTGTTTTGCCAACTGATCTACATTCTCCGTTTTAGGAATGTACAGCAAGCCATATACCCCGGAATTTTCTGCACTCTCCTTCGCATTTTCAAGGCTAAGTCCATCCAACATTTGAAATTTCAAATTGTCCTTATCCTCAAATTGATTTTGAAACAATCCACTTTCGTCCAATACTGAAATAGTGCGGACTTTATCGTTGTTAATTTGCGACAAATAGGCTACTAGGCTAAAAATGGCCACCATTAATAACGGACTTAAAAAAGTCATAATAATGAAGGATTTATTGCGAACCTTATTTAAGTACTCTCTTTTTATAATTAATGATAAGTGATTCATAATAAGACTCTTAATTGTTTTTAACCGATTGAATAAAGATATCGTTTGCAGATGGCACCACTTCCACAAAATGGGTAATCTGTCCCAACGTGCTTAAGTAAGATAGTAAGTCGTTTGGTGATGCCGAATCGGCTATTTTCACTTTGTATTGAAGTTCGTTATTGATTGTTTTGAACGATGTTGGGGTAATCTCAAATTTGTCGTTAAGTGATTGTTCGACCGCATCAGGGTTGTTAGAGATAAGTCCTACCTCGAAACTATTCGATTTATAAGCTCGTTTAATATCGATTAATTTTCCGTCCAAAATTTTATTCGACTTATGAATTAAGGCAATGTGATCGCACATTTCTTCAACAGATTCCATGCGGTGGGTCGAAAAAATTACGGTCGCGCCATCTTCTCTTAATTTTAGAATTTCGTCTTTTATCAAGTTTGCATTAATGGGGTCGAATCCGCTAAAAGGCTCATCGAAAATAAGGAGTTTGGGCTGGTGTAGCACGGTAACCACAAATTGTATTTTTTGAGCCATTCCTTTTGACAATTCTTGAATTTTTTTGTTCCACCAATCCCCAATTTCCAATCGTTCAAACCATATTTTAAGTCGTTTCTTTGCCTCGGCCTCCGACAATCCTTTTAGTTGAGCCAAATACACCGCTTGCTCTCCCACTTTCATTGTTTTATACAAACCTCGCTCCTCGGGAAGGTAACCGATGTGTTGAATGTGATGTGGTTGAAGGGGCTCATCATCCAGATATACCTCACCAACGTCCGGCATGGTTATTTGATTGATAATCCTAATGAGGGTTGTCTTGCCTGCACCATTGGGCCCCAATAAGCCAAAAATAGATCCTTTTGGCACCTCAATAGAAACGTCATTCAAGGCCTTAAAGGTTCCAAATGATTTTGAAACATTCTTGGCGACAAGTATATTTTTCATAGAAAATTTTTGATGGTTAAAGTTAAAACTTCTCGCTAAAGCGATAAGGCTTTTACTGCAAAATTCTACTGTTGGTAGCTTAAATAATTAAAGTGTTACAAATCTTTAAGAATGAATATTCCCTAAAAATGCAAAACCCACCCTAAATAAATTCAGGGTGGGAAAAAAATTGCTATGAAAAAGAAAAATTATCACTTTTGAGAAAAGTGACTTTCAAATATAGGTAAAAAAATTTTAAATGTTCGTTTTTAAGAAAACATATCTTTCACCTTCTCAAAAAACGATTTATCCTCTTTCTCCGGTTTCGGAGTAAAATGCTCGTCGTTTTTCATTTTCTCAAAGAAGTCGCGTTGCTCCTTAGACAATTGCTTCGGAGTCCACACATTTACATGCACAAGCAAATCACCTGTACCGTACCCATTAATACTCGGAATTCCCTTGCTTCGCAAACGTAAAATTTTCCCGCTTTGAGCACCGGGCTCTATCTTGATTCGAACTTTTCCGGAAACGGTATCAATTTCTTTTGAGGTTCCTAGCGCCGCTTCTGAAAAGCTTATATATAAATCGTAATGAATATTATCACCTTCTCGTTGAAGAAATTCATGAGGTGCCTCTTCAATGGCAACAAGTAAATCACCGGCAATCCCATTTCCTGGAGCATCATTTCCTTTCCCGGAAACTTTTAATTGCATACCATCCACAACACCCGCCGGAATTTTAATTGAAACGGTTTCTTCAGAAACAATCATTCCATCGGCATCTGCATTAGCAGGTTTCTGATCGATAATTTGACCCGCACCACGACAAGTTCCACAAGTAGCTGCCGTTTGCATTCTACCAAGAATGGTATTTTGTATTTTGGTAACTTGACCACGACCTCCACAGGTTGAACAAGTTTTGTAGGTAGTGCCGGGGGCTTGTTTTTTTCGTTTTACTTTAATCTTTTTTTCAACACCGTTGGCAATTTCGTCGAGGGTCAACTTCACGCGAATGCGTAAATTACTTCCTTTTACGGTACGCTGACCACCACCGAAGCCGCCGAAACCACCGAAGCCTCCACCACCACCAAAAGCACTTCCGAAGATATCTCCAAATTGGCTGAAAATGTCGTCCATATTCATACCGCCACCGCCAAAGCCTCCGCCTTCAAATGCTTGGTGACCGTATTGATCGTATCGCGCTTTTTTATTGGGATCGCTTAAAATCTCATAAGCTTCCGCCGCTTTTTTAAACATCTCTTCTGCTTTGGCATCCCCGGGGTTCTTATCAGGGTGAAATTCTATGGCTTTTTTTCGGTAGGCCTTTTTAATTTCTGCTGCCGTGGCATTCTTCGTAATACCCAGTATATCGTAAAAATCTTCTTTCATATTAATTTCCAATCACTACTTTCGGATAGCGAATTATTTTATCTCCAAGCGCATAACCTCTTTCGACAACATCGATAATCTTTCCTTTAAGATCTTCGGATGGCGCAGGTATTTGCGTAATGGCTTCGTGAATATCGGCATCAAATATATCTCCGGCCTTCGTTTCGACAGAAGACAGACCCTTTTGACGTAAGGTTTCATTTAACTTACTATTGATAAGTGAAACACCGGTAAACAATCCATCGTCCTCACTTTTTTCCAACTCTTTTATCGCCCGGTCAAAATCATCCAAAACGGGCAATAATGCCACCATTACTTCCTGACTGGCTGTTTTAAAAAGCTCAAGACGTTCTTTTCCGGTACGTCGTTTGTAATTTTCAAATTCAGCAAACAATCTTAAATAACGATCTTTTTCCTGTTCTAATGCCTCTTGAACTGCTGTAAGCTCATCTTTCTTTGATGCTTTTTCAGTGTTCTTTTCGACGGTTGCAGTTTCCGCTTCCGGATTCTGATCGTTATCGACCTTTGTTTCTTTTTCTTTCTTATTCATAAAATTACTGCGATTGAAATTTACTTGAAGGTAGCAAAAGTATTGCCATTCCGACTAAATTGTCAAAATGTCACCTATATTCATTGTAAAAAAATATTGAAAAAAGCAAGGTAGCTTAAAGGAGGTCTTCTACGGCATGTTCTAAGTTTACGAACTGGAATTGAAACCCTTCATTTATTATTTTTTGAGCACACACTAATTGACTTTCCAGCACCACTGCTGCCATTTTACCAAGTAATAAACGTATCATGAACTCAGGTATAGGTGGTAACCAAATAGATTTATTAAAATGATCCGCCAAAATTTGGGTCATTTTTTTGTTGGTGACCGGATTTGGAGAGACCGCATTATAGATTCCGGATAGTTTATTTTGAAGAATGAATACATACATTTTTGCCACATCGGTGATATGAATCCAAGACTGCCATTGCATTCCGGATCCCACGGCTGCACCAAATCCCATTTTAATAGGTTTCATTAATTTTGGTAACGCCCCTCCTTCAACCGACAAAACTACTCCCGTTCGAAGTTTTGATACTTCAATGTTTAAACTTTTGAATTGGTCGGCAGCCATTTCCCATTGTTCAACCACCTCCCCTAAAAAGGTCTTCGCAACCTCCGGAAAATCCTCTTCATAGAGATGATCCATTGAACTTGGATAAACACTTACCCCGCTGGCAGAAATATAATGCGACACTTCATGATCGATGCGGCCCAAGGTTTCATAGAGAAGATTAGTGCTCTTTATTCTACTATCGATAATTGCTTGCCGATTCTTGGCCGTCCATCGCTGAGCAATACTCTCTCCGGCTAAATTTACGATTGCAGTAACCCCTGAAAAAGCTTGTTCGTCAATGGCACCGTTCTCGGGATTCCAATAATAACCGTTATACAGCTTATTCTTTTTGAGTTTAGATTTACTCGTGGTAAGGTAATTAACTTCTATTTCCTCCTGTTGACATAACGATACCAACTCCGTTCCAATTAGTCCTGTTGCCCCTGCAATCAAAATTTTCATGTACTTACAATTTTACGTAAAAATACAACTTAATGATTGGAGGAAAGCGCACATTAACGGAACCTTAGGAAAGATTATGCCCCAATAAAAAAGAAAGAATATTTTAACTTTTAAGTTTTAATGGCTCTCAACATTTCACGTTTTCC
The DNA here is from genome assembly GCA_024643425.1 of Flavobacteriaceae bacterium. Lineage (GTDB taxonomy): Bacteria > Bacteroidota > Bacteroidia > Flavobacteriales > Flavobacteriaceae > JAHEMY01. Next base: position 15,129 of record JAHEMY010000030.1, on the reverse strand, counting down.
CGGTGGTCCCGGTAATCGTTCGACCTTAAATCCAACGTTTTCCATGGCTCGTCGGACACTCCCTTTGGCAGAATAGGTTACCAATATTCCATTATTTCGGAGGGATTGAAACATCTTAAGGAAAATGCTTTCCGTCCATAATTCCGGCTGAACGCGAGCCCCAAAGGCATCAAAATATATTAAATTAAAAGTGTCTTGATCGTCTATTTCTGCAAAGAATTGTTTTCGCTTGGTTAGCTGAAAATACTCGCTAATTTTGAATGGAGCTTCCCATGTGGACTCATGTAACTTTATGAATGCTTCCTTGGAAGCACCTAGAATTTTCGGATAATTCAATTTATTCACTTCTTCCAAGGTTACAGGATAGCCTTCAACGCCAACATAATTTATTTCTATGGTCCTTGAGATAGGATCGTTATGGGTCACAAGTGCATTAAGCCCTGTTCCAAAACCTACTTCTAAAATGTTTAGTTGATTGGGTCGATGCGCCGCAACATAATGCTGTAAACCGTGTTTTATAAAAACATGATTTGCCTCGTTGACGGCTCCATGGATGGAGTGGTATTGCTCATTCCATTCCGGTAGTTGAATCGTTAGAGACCCATCCCCTGTGGTAATGAACTTTCGTTCCAAAACTACTGTTTTTCAGGAATAAGCACTCCTGATGAAATAAATGAATAGGTTAATTCTGGTGCTGAAATGGCATCGATTTCCTCCTGAGGTTTACCAGCATCCAAGGCAAAGTGCTTTAAATCTTCAACCGATGTTTCCTCAACAAATGCTTTTCCTTCAACGATCACTTCTTGACCGGCAATGTCCTTAGGCATGAAAAATCCGTAGTCTTTGAACTTCACAAATGACTCGTTATCTCCCATTTCCAGACGCATCCAACAGCCCTTCGCCTGACAAACACTATTTACTTTTGAAGTGAATTTCACATTCACTGTATCGCCAATAGCAAGATTCTCGTATTTCGCCATCATTTCATCCTTGGTAATAACACCTTGATCTGTAATAGATTCTCCAAAGCTCTGGTATGCCATTTCTTGGACTTCTGAAATAGCTTCTTCTTCAACAACTTGATTCTCTGTTGAATTTTTACATGCTGATAGAAGTAAAACACTTAAAGTGATATAAATAAATTTTTTCATGATTCTATGTATATTGAGTGGTTCTATAATTTACTGCAATTTTATTACTTTTTTCAGTTTTAATTGGCCAATTTTTTGACTAATTTTGACCCTTAATTCAAAGAGATGAGCCTGACCGAACCCCTTTCGCTGAAAATTGAAAAATCCACCGCTTCACGCATCAACCAAATAGACTTTAAAAATCTGGTTTTTGGAACTGTTTTTACCGATCATATGTTTGAATGTGATTTTAAAAATGGAGCATGGCAAAATCCTACCATTCGACCTTATGGACCCTTGTCCATTTATCCATCAGCAAAAGTTTTTCATTACGGGCAGGCAGTTTTCGAAGGAATGAAGGCATATAAAGACGACAAAGGTGGAGTCTTTCTCTTTCGTCCGTTGGAAAATCTAAAACGAATTAACAAATCGTCAAAACGATTGGCAATTCCTGAATTCCCGGAAGAATTGTTTTTTGAAGCCATGCATCAATTACTAGCGTTGGACAAAGAATGGGTACAACCCGGCGAAGGGAATTCACTTTATATAAGACCTTTTGTAATCGCTACCGAGAATTGCGTTTCTGCTTCACCTTCTACGGAATATAAATTTATGATCATTCTTTCTCCGGTGAACGCTTATTACAGCGGAAAGTTGAAAGTGTTGATTGCTGAAAAATACAGCCGCGCGGCCGATGGCGGTGTTGGTTATGCGAAGGCAGCAGGAAACTATGCAGCTCAGTTCTATCCTACGAATCTAGCCAAAGAAAAAGGGTTTCAGCAAGTAATTTGGACCGATGCCAATACACATGAATCTTTGGAAGAGGCCGGAACCATGAATGTGTTTTTCCGTATTAACGACACCTTAGTGACTGCGCCTACGAGCGATCGAATTCTGGATGGTGTCACACGTAAAAGCTTGGTCGCTATCGCAGAACGAATAGGAATTCCGGTAGAAGTTAGACGCGTTACCGTATCAGAAATTGTGAATGCCGCGAAAAAAGGCGAGCTAAAAGAAATATTTGGCTCCGGAACGGCAGCGGTAATAAGCCCTGTGAATGCCTTTAGTCACCAAGACACACTTTATGACCTACCAGAAATATCGGATAGTTATGCTGTTCGATTTAAAAAAGAAATGCTCGACATTCAATACAACCGCGTCGAAGATCCTTATGGTTGGCGATACCGAGTGGTCTAAACGATTATCGGTTTAAGATTTCCTCAATTTTTGGTTGGAAGTAGTTAGGTCCTTTGAGGACTTTTCCATCTTCTCGATAGATAGGCTTTCCATCGGCCCCGAGTTTACTCATGTTACTGCGTTGGATTTCGTCAAAAACTTCCTCAATTTTATATTGAAACCCATGTTCAATGATGGTTCCACATAAAATATAGAGCATATCGCCAAGTGCATCCGCGACTTCAACCAAATCGTTATTGTTTGCCGCTTCAAGGTATTCCTCATTTTCTTCCCGCATTAGTTTGTAGCGCAATAAATTCTTTGCTTCTCCTAAATCGGCTGTAGGAGTTTCTTTTATTCCCAAACCAAAGGCGGAATGAAATTCATGAACGGCTGCTATTTTCTTCTTCATAAAATTTTTAAACTTTTTTAAATTGATTCTAATTCTTCTTAATATTTGATAATGAGATATTTATAAATAATCCATATTGTTCAAGAACATCGAACACCTTGATTTTCATTATGTACTATTTTTCTTTCACATTTTCTTAACTTATATTCGTGCAACTAAACTATTTACTAAATTAATTACAAATGAAAAGAAAATCTACCATCCTTGCTATTTTTCTTTTGATGAGCGTTGTAACATTCGCATCAACAGCCATCGAAGAAGATTTAGTTGCCGGAAAGAAAAAAATTGAATTAGGAACCTCTGAAAATGACGCCGAAATCTACATTAATGGCAAATTAGTAGGCAAAGGTCAAGCCGTTATTACGGTTCCTAACGATGATTGTGTTACTGTAATTGCGAAAAAAATTGGGTTTCTAACAGAACGAATTGAGTTTTGTAATAAGCGTGACATGACAAAACCCCCTAAGACCCATTACATCGAAATGAAACGAGATGATGCTTATGATGCATCTATTCAGACCGATATCGCCAATGTTGACATTGAAATTAAGGTCGAGGATATGACCAAGGATGAAGCTTGGAAATTGATTAACCAAATTGTTTTAACCTATATCGATGTTATCGAGATGACCGATAAAGAAACTGGTTATTTAAGAACAGCTTGGTCGTTAAAAACCTTCTTACAAAATTCTGTAAGAACACGAATTATTGTGAAAGAAGCCAGTGACGACCCACTAGTTTTCAAAGTAAAACTTATAAGCGAAGCTTCAGGACTACCCATGGTTAGTGTGAAAAGCGATGAATTGTTCAAGGAATGGGATCGCGTATTACGAAGCTATTCTAATGTGATTGGTGAATTCCAAGCACGTGTGAAATAATATATATTGAAGCTAAAAAAGGAGGCATTTCGGCCTCCTTTTTTTAGTTCAATCGGTAACGTTAAGAAACAATCACCTTATTTAAATCCTAACCCGTTTTATTTATGTTTTCTACCGGACAATTAATTTTTGCCCTCTTTTTTGTGGTTGCTTTTATTATTGTGATGATTTTTAGCTATCGAAAAGACAAACAACTCCACCAAAAATACTTTAAAGGAAGTAAATGGATTCTTGTAGGTTTCATCCTATTTGTCCTCTTCCTTCTTGCAGCGAAGCTGCTTTTAAAAGATTAATTAATCCAACTGTTTAACTAAAATTATTTTTATGAAAAATTTGAAGTACCTTTTTTTACTTTCACTGTCGCTTCTTATTTATTCTTGTGAAGAAGAGGAAGACCCAAGTAGTGACAACAATAATGTTGAAGTTCAAGTAAACGAAACCTCCATAATTCCGGCAACCACAAATGGTCGACCAAATATCGTGCTTGGCTGTATTGAGATATCTGAACGTTTTACCACCATTAGAGTTTGGGATCATCAAACCATAGATGGAGATATTGTCACCATTAAAGCAAATGGAAATACCATTATAGACCAACAAGTTTTAGATGGTCCCAACAATCCTATTATTGTAGACTACGATTTTGGATATAATGGATTCAACTATGTTACACTGATTGCTGAGAATTTAGGGGATCTACCTCCAAATACCTGTGCAATTTCAATAAACGGAGCTGAATTTGTATTACAAGCAAATCTCGATGAAAACGGCGCTGTAAATGTCGTTGTTGGTGGTTATGGTGTAGACTGTTCTAACGCCGGCGGCGGTGGCGGCGGCGGTGGCGGTGGCGGCGGAGGCTCCGACACTGGTGATGTTGTATTCTGGACGGATGCCGATTATGGATGTGGTCCTATTACCGTAAATGTGAGCGGAGAAGGCTCCGGAACCATCACAAGCTTTTTTAGTAGCGCACCAGATTGCGGTACTTCAGGTGGCGCCAATTTTGGAAATTTAGCACCTGGAACGTATAGCTTTACAGCCAGTTGTCAGGGAATTGATTGGTCAGGAACTTTTGATGTAACAGCAAACCAATGTCTTACATACCAGCTTACCAGTAGTGGTGGCGGTGGTGGCGGTGGCGGAAACGGCACCGGTGACGTGAAATTTTGGATTAACCAAGATTTTGGATGTGGAAATATTTCTGTAAACGTAAGTGGCGTTGGCTCTAGTACCATTTCGGGTTACTTCAATTCTGCGCCAGATTGTAGTAATACAGGAGCAGGAGGAAACTTCGATAATTTAAGTCCGGGAACTTATAACTATACAGCAAGTTGTCAGGGTCTTGATTGGTCGGGAAGTTTTACTGTAAACGAAAATGAATGTTTGCGCTTTCAATTAAGCAATTAGGTTAGTAGCTGAACAAAAAAGCCCGAAACAATATTGTTTCGGGCTTTTTTTATAATAGGTGTCAAACACTTATTTCATCAAGTTCGAGTACTCTTTGCTGTAATAAAGCATTTGCTCTTCGAAACTCGCCGGTTGCTCAACACTGAACGAAGTAATTTCATTGTTTTCATCCATGGTTGGAACAATAACCGGGTTTACAAATCCGCTATAGGCAGCCGACTTAAACTGCGCATTGCGCTCTAGTACCTCGGCATGTAATACCTGATCTACCTTCACTCCGTAGTCTTCTACTAAGTTTTTAGCGGCTTCATAATCACCTTCACTAGTGATTCGCTGTGTCTCTCTTAACAATTGTCCGAAAATATCGCGAAGCTTCGCATAATCGTTGATGTTGTAATACGTTTTTCCATCTCTTGTGATTTTTTCAATCACATTGTCAGCTTGTCCTTTTTCAAAAGCCCATGCACTCACCCACTGACGGTTTCTCATGTGTGCCTCCTCAACATCGTCTCCTAAGTTTAATCGAACTAACTGGGTCACCAATCCATTTCGGATATAACCATCGTAAGCAGCTTTTCCAGTCTCTTCCCAGTTTTCAACTAATCCAAGTTCTTGAAGTTTTGGATCCATTAAATAATACAATCCAAACAAGTCGGCACGACCTTCTTCAATCGTCGACTTATAACTTTTCAATGTTTCCTTTGGTGTTCCAACACCTTCATTGATCTGTCCTGAGGCATGACCTACTACCTCGTGCAATGCAGTGTGCAGCTTATCGGCTAATTGACCATAGGCTTCTTCAAAACGGATTTCTTCTTCATCGTTGGCGAATTCTTTTAATCGACCACTTCCTCCAGCATTGTTATACGAATTGATAATGTTTCCGAGAGAAACCGATTTACTTCCGTGTGCTTGGCGAATCCAGTTGTTATTCGGTAAATTCACACCAATAGGCGTGCTAGGAGAAGCATCTCCGGCTTCACCGGCAACAATTACCGTTTTATAGGAAACTCCTTTAACTTCTTTCTTTTTGTGTTCAGGCATTAATGGAGAATTATCCTCAAACCATTGTGCTTCTTCAGACAATACTGCCATTTTTTTAGACATATCGAAGTCTTTAATTTGAACAATAGTCTCATAAGATCCTTTATAACCTTTTGGATCGTTATACACTTCTATAAACCCATTGATCCAGTCGATATTTCCTTCTGTTGAATTCACCCAAGCCACTGCATAATCGTCCCAAGTATCCAAGCTACCTGTTTTATAATATTCAACAAGTAATCCTAAAGCTTTCGCCTGGTTTTCACTTTCGGCAACCCCTTTCGCAAGCTCTAACCAATAAATGATGCGATCTATGGCGGCGCCATACATTCCACCACTCTTGTAAACCTTTTCAACGAGTTTTCCATTTTCTTTCACCAATTGGGTATTCAAACCAATTTCAATGGGTTCTTTAGGATCTGTTTTTATCTTACTATAGAATGCTTCCACTTCTGCCGTGGTCACATCAGGTCCGTAAAAGTTAATGGCACTCTCCAAAACGATATCGGCATCTTTGCTCAAATTCACTTTTTTAGAATCCTTATCATTAAAGATTACTTCTAATGCCTCTCCCTCTAAGGTGGTATTTGTGTCGGCTAAAAGAGTTTCAAAATACGCTTTAGAGAAATCCGGTTTTATTTTGTCGTTGCTGTAATGATGGTGAATTCCATTCGAGAACCAAACACGTTTTAAATACGTTTCAAAATTTTTCCAGTCCTCGGAAGCTTTATCCCCTCCATAGTTTGAATAAATATTTTCTAACGCACTACGAATCGCCAAATTATGACGGTAATTCATCGACCACATAATGTCACGTCCTTCTAGACCTGCTTGTGTAATGTAGTAAACAAGTTTTTGCTCTTTCAAAGTGAGGTTTTCAAAACCGGGGATTTGGTACCTAAGAATTTTTAGGTCGGCAAATTGATCGACCACATATTCAAAGTCAGGTTGAACCTGTTCTGTTTCTTGATTTACGGAGACTTCTTTTTTTGAATCCGCACAACCTATAAGAAGCATACTAAATAAGGCTGCTCCGAATAAAAATTTGTATTTCATGATGTTGTTATTTGTTATCCTGCAAAGGTAATAAAATATAACATCGTGCCCCATGAATCATCTGGAGGAATCCTAGTAATTGCTTATCTTAGCCTAACAACCAAATCGCATTAGGATGAAAATCGCTAAGTACCTCCTCTTCCTTATCCTTATTCTTATTATTGGAGCTTCTGTTTATTACGGTACACAAGATGGTTCCTACGAAGTCTCTTCACAAAAAACGATGGACGCACCAATTGCATTAATCTTTAATAAAGTAAATGATTTAAAGGAATGGGAACGATGGGGTCCGTGGGGAAAAAACGATCCTAACATGAACTTAGTTTACGCTGAAAAAACTTCAGGGCAAGGCGCATCCTATTCGTGGGAGAGCACGCTTGAGGGAGATGGGAAAATTACCACCATAGCTATCGATGAAAATAAATCGATAGATCAATCCATATCTTTTCATACGCCCATAGGAACTAGCCGCAGCGATGTACAATGGAAATTTATTCCTAATAATAATGGAACTACGGAAGTTATCTGGGGCATGAAAGGGGAACATTCCTTCCTTGAAAAAATATTTTTATCGTTTGAAAAAGAACCCTTTAACGCATCCCTAAAATCCATGTTTGATGAAGGATTAACAAATTTAAATGACTTGGTTTTAGATGAAATGCGTCAATATTCAATTTCAGTGGAAGGATTGAAAGAACATGGGGGCGGATATTACTTATTTATAACCACCGCTTGTAAAATAAATGAATTAGCGTCAAAAATGACACCAATGTTGCAACGAATAAATGATTTTGCACAACAAAATCAAATTGCTGTTAACGGCAGACCTTTTACCATATACAACGAATGGGACGACGCAAACGGCACCGTTATTTTTTCATCGGCAGTTCCGGTGAAAGATCGTATTATCATTACGGAAGGAGATATTTTATGTGGTTATTTGGAACCTTGTTTAGCAGTAAAAACAGTGCTTACCGGGAATTATAATCATTTAACTGAGGCCTATAAAAAAGCAGAAGACTACATTTTAATGAATGGATTGAAAATTAATCCGGAACATCTTCTTTTTGAAGTTTACATCAACGATTCAAGTTCGATCCAAAATCCGGCAAATTGGATCACGGAAATTTATACTCCGGTGGTTAGAGAAATGACCCAAGACACTGAAACTTCTGAACAAAATTTACAATAAATGAAAGGAGTTGGATTATTGCTGGTATTTCTAGGGGGTGGTATTGGTAGCGTTCTGCGCTTTTTGATTAGCAAAATATGGAACAGTCCCACTACAGGAATACCCTACGGCACTTTTATTGCCAATGTGATGGGAAGCCTACTTATTGGGTTTATTATGGGGTGGGCCGCAAAACACAATAATCTTTCCGATCATATGCTCTTGTTACTTGTTACCGGGTTTTGTGGGGGCTTTACCACTTTTTCAGCTTTTGCCTATGAAAATCATGTCTTTCTAAAGGGAGGCGACTTTATTTCATTTGCCCTTTACACCATTGCCAGCTTTGCCTTAGGATTTCTGGCCGTTTTTGCAGGAATCTGGTTGGTGAAACATTTTTAACGATGGCCGAATTCTTTTACTCCCGCCTCAATTCGTACTTGTAGGTCGTTTTCTCTAGGAGGAATTGGACACGAATAACGCGGATTATAGGCGCAGTAAGGGTTATATGCCTTGTTAAAGTCAATGATCATAGTATCGCCTTCCGGAATATGTGCATCCACATACCTTCCGCCGCCATAGCTTCCATCGCCACTCGTTAAATCGGTGAAGGGTAAAAACAAATAATCGGCATACTCGGGATCTTTTGAAGGCGTGGTATTTTGGTATAAATTAAGTTTGAATGATGCGCCATCTATTTCAAAGTGAACTTCTCCATACTTTACGTATTCCGGCAACCGCTCTGTTGTGGTTGGCATTAAAAATGGCTTTTCATCAGGGGTTCGTAAAAATGTCCCTTCCACTCTATATTTGAGGTTGATTGGATAGAACTCCAATCCTGTAAACTCGTCCAAAGCCTCTTTTGGTAAAATGGAAGTTTCGGGATTCTTGAATTCTTCACTTTCTTTTTGCTGATGATCAGAAATTGATTGAATTAATTCGGCCTCTGTTTGTGCATAAACTGAAAAGCTTGTTAGCAAAAATAACGCGAGCGTAATGAGTTTCATTTTAAATTGTTTTCGGTAAAGATAACGGAAATGATTTTTTTCATACTTTTGAGGAAACAAAATATTACTCATGCAAATTATGTACACATCGATGATTGTAACCCAAGTGAAAAAGCACTTGGTTCGGATGTGTTCGTAATTGATTAACGATAAAAGAATCAATGAAAAGCGTCCGGAATTTTACCGGACGCTTTTGTTTTATATACGATGAAAAAGTACTACCGTTTCTATATCGATAATTTTCGAGGACTCTCTCGAGAGATATGGCTATTGTCTTTGGTTACTTTTATAAACCGGGCCGGTGCCATGGTAATTCCTTTTTTGTCGCTTTATTTGGTGAACAACAAAGGGTTTTCCTTGCCTGAGGTGGGATGGGTCATGACCAGTTTTGGCTTAGGCTCCCTGGTCGGTACATGGATTGGTGGCAAACTCACCGATTCCATTGGTTTTTATAAGGTAATTATCATTAGTTTATTTTTTGGGGGAATTGGTTTTATTTCGCTTCAATTTTTAGACTCCTTTCTAAGTTTATGCCTCGGCATATTTACCCTTATTTTAATTGCCGATTCGTATCGTCCTGCCATTTTTGTCGCTTGTGATGCTTATAGCAAACCTGAAAACATAACACGCAGTATTGCCCTAATTCGATTGGCCATTAATTTAGGGTTTTCAATTGGTCCGCTTATAGGAGGATTGATTATCGCCCGAATTAGTTATGGCTCGCTGTTTTGGATCGATGGAATTACATGCATCATTGCAGCCGCATTATTATTCTTCGTTTTAAAGCCTAAAAAAGTATCCCATGATGAAGTAAAGGTACCTATTATAAAGGAAGGAGTCCCACCCATGAAAAACCCCATGTATTTAATTCTTATGGTGATCATGGTGTTTAACGGGATCATGTTTGTCCAGTACTTTTCAGTGGTCCCCGTATACTATAAACAGGTGCATTTGCTGTCGGAAGACCTAATTGGATTATTACTATTCCTTAATGGAATATTGATTGTTATTTTCGAAATGCCTTTGGTAGGATATCTGGAACGAATAAAAGTATCTAAAACCATGGCCACTTTTTGGGGCATTGTTTTTTTAGCCTTGAGCTTTTTAGTGCTCAATCTTAGCAGCTGGACCGGCATTCTAGTTTTAGGAATGATTTTGATGACCTTAGGTGAAATGATAGGATCGCCTTTTTCCAATACCCTGGCACTATCGATGGCGCCCAAAGGTAGAAAAGGAAGTTATATGGGACTTTACAGCATGAGCTTTTCATTTTCCCATATTTTCGGGCATAATGGAGGTATGAACCTGGCCGACTCATTTGGATTTGAAATAACTTGGTACGTTTTGTTTATGGCGTTAGTATTCACTGCCTTACTAACCCTCTACTTGCATAAACGCCTGAAGGTTCATTCGTAAAAAAGAAAATAATGCTCAATTGGCTACTTAGAAGATATTAAGTAATAGTCATCGGAGTATATCCAACAAGTTACATCCAGCCTTAAACCGGTTTCACTTCATTGTTCTCAACCACTTGTGACAACACAATCTGGGTTTTCGTCTCTCCATAGGTAATTAACTGATCAATGAAGTTTTCAAGATGTTTTTGGTTTTTTAGAACCACTTCCATCACAATATTCTCATTGCCGGTGATACGATAACAATTTAATACTTCGTCGTAAGTTTGCACATGAGACAAGAATGGCTTTAATTTTCCCATAAATGCCCTAAGGGTAATGATGGCTTTCAGTTGATAGCCACATTCAAAAGGAGAGACTTCAGTGAAGTAGGATTTAATAATTCCGGCATCTTCCATCTTCTTGATCCGTTCATTCACGGCGGGTGAAGAGATGCCTACTTGCCGTCCAATTTCAGCATTAGACATACGAGCGTTCTGCTGTAAATACCTGAGTATTTTCCGATTAAGCGAATCTATCTTCATGATTTAAACTATTTAACGCTAAATTAAATATTTTTAAAGTAAAATCGATAAAATGCTTTAATATTTAAATTAGAGTCTGATGAAATGTTGGTAAATTTGAAACAATTGCTAGAAAAATTTAGAAGAATTCATGTATCCCACTGTTCCTAAACATGTGCCTTATTCGCCTCTGTATCAGAAGGCTCTGGAAATTTTTAGAATTTCCCGTAGTATTTCACATTACTTTGTAGACGATCTTTGCTATTTGCAACCAAATGGCAAGGAAGATCCTACTATTTATTTTTCAGGAGATATCGTTCAACAATCGAATTCGTTGGCACCAAAAATTTTAAAGGCTGAACAACAAACCTTTTCCGAAGATAAGCATAAATATGCCGCTTCCTTGAATAGGCTTACCAATATGTTGTACAAAAATTGCGAACGATTGGAATTAAGTCATAGTAATGGCAAAGACTTCATGCCTGTATTGCGTCGTGAACTTAAAGTTTTTAGAAAACTACAGCGTACCTGGATGCTAACGCTCTAATTAATTCATTTCCTTAAACCTTTTTCCTTTCCTAACTACTACCGTGAATTACATATTTCGTCGGTACTGTCCTCCTACTTCAAATAGGGACGAAGTAATTTGACCTAAAGAGCATATTTTGGTAGCCTCCATAAGTTCCTCGAAGATATTTCGATTATTTATGGCAGCGTCTTGCACCCTGCTTAAAGATTCTTCTGCCCTGTTCGAATAGGTTTTCTGAAGGTTTTCCAACGTAGCTATTTGAACTTGTTTCTCTTCTTCCGTCGCACGAATTACTTCTGCTGGAAGGACCGTTGGAGACCCTTTACTGCTTAAGAAGGTATTCACTCCAATAATTGGAAATTCCCCGGTATGCTTCAAGGTTTCATAATACAAACTCTCTTCCTGAATTTTACTGCGCTGATACATGGTTTCCATCGCTCCCAAAACACCTCCTCTTTCCGTTAATCGATCAAATTCAAGCAAGACAGCTTCCTCGACCAAATCGGTTAATTCTTCAATAATAAAAGAGCCTTGAATAGGATTCTCATTTTTAGCAAGCCCTAATTCCTTATTGATGATTAATTGGATGGCCATGGCTCGACGCACACTTTCCTCTGTAGGAGTAGTAATGGCTTCGTCGTAGGCGTTGGTATGCAATGAATTACAATTATCGTAAATCGCGTACAACGCTTGCAACGTGGTACGAATGTCGTTAAAATCTATTTCCTGGGCATGCAAGCTTCTTCCTGAAGTTTGAATGTGGTATTTCAACATCTGAGCTCTCGAATTTGCGCCGTATTTATACTTTAATGCTTTCGCCCAGATTTTTCGAGCAACACGTCCAATGACCGCATATTCAGGATCAATTCCGTTGCTAAAGAAGAACGATAAATTAGGTCCGAAGGCGTTTATATCCATGCCTCGTGACAAATAGTATTCGACATAGGTAAACCCATTGGCAAGGGTGAATGCCAATTGTGAAATAGGATTCGCTCCTGCTTCGGCAATATGATATCCTGAAATAGAGACCGAATAGAAATTTCGAACCTGTTGTTCAATAAAATATTCTTGAACGTCGCCCATCAATCGCAATGCAAACTCTGTTGAGAAAATACACGTATTCTGTGCTTGATCCTCTTTTAAAATATCGGCCTGAACGGTTCCACGTACCTGCTTTAAGGTTTCGGCTTTAATTTCTTCATAAACATCGGCCGGAAGTACTTGATCACCGGTGACCCCTAACAGCATCAATCCTAAACCACTATTCCCTTCAGGGAGTTCCCCATGGTATTTGGGTCGTTCGGTTCCACGATCTTTGTAAATGGCATTTATTTTCTTTTCAACCTCAGCTTCCATTTTGTGTTCCACAATGTATTTCTCACAATTCTGATCGATGGCAGCGTTCATGAAAAATCCTAAAAGCATAGGCGCAGGACCATTGATGGTCATACTCACTGAAGTCATTGGGTTACTAAGATCGAATCCAGAATACAATTTTTTAGCATCGTCCAAACAACAAATAGACACCCCTGCATTCCCAATCTTTCCATAGATATCCGGACGGTGCCCTGGGTCGTTACCATACAAGGTCACACTATCGAATGCCGTGGATAATCTTTTTGCATCCATACCTAAACTCACATAATGAAACCTTCTATTGGTTCGCTCAGGTCCACCCTCTCCGGCAAACATACGGGTAGGATCTTCTCCGGTTCTTTTGAAAGGATACAATCCTGAAGCATACGGAAATTCTCCCGGGACATTCTCCTGAAGGGTCCACTTTAAAATATCGCCCCAAGCTTGGTATTTCGGCAATGCTACCTTCGGAATCTGCGTGTGCGAAAGGGATTCAGTATGGGTATCGATCTTAATTTCTTTGTTTCGCACTTTAAAGCTATACACTGGATTTTTATACCGATTCACTTTTTCATCCCATGTAATCAAGGTTTCCCAATGATGGGGATCCAGATCCATTTTAACGCGGTCGAATTCGGCCAATACTAATTTTACGAAATCGGCATTGGAGGCATTGGTTTTAATGGACTCTAGCACAAAGCCTGCTTTATCCAATTCGGGAACATTCCCTGTAATGGTTTCCATGGTCTTATAAAGCCCATAAAGTTTTTGAGCTACTTCCACCTGTTCCTCAGCAGTCTTATCGTATGCACGATTGTTTTCAGCAATCTCAGAAAGGTATCGTGTACGTGCGGGAGGAATCACGAAAATCTTCTCGCTCATTTCATTCGTGATTTCGTAGCTGCTTTCAAGGGGTGCATTTGTCTGCGTGACAATTTTATCCATAATTGCCTTGTACAACTGGTTCATCCCCGGATCGTTGAATTGGGAAGCAATGGTTCCATAAACAGGTAACTCTTCTTGCGGGGTGTCCCACAAATTATGATTGCGCATGTATTGTTTCTTCACATCCCGAAGGGCATCAAGCGACCCACGCTTATCGAACTTATTTATGGCCACCAAATCGGCAAAATCGAGCATGTCGATTTTCTCAAGCTGCGTAGCGGCTCCAAATTCAGGGGTCATTACGTACAAGGAAACATCACTATGATCTAAGATTTCGGTATCACTCTGACCAATTCCTGAGGTTTCAAGAACAATTAAGTCGTATTCTGCTGCCTTGAGGACTTCAATAGCTTCGCTAACATATTTCGAAAGTGCCAAATTACTCTGACGTGTCGCCAAACTGCGCATATAGACGCGCGGACTATTGATTGCATTCATGCGAATACGATCTCCTAGAAGGGCACCTCCTGTTTTACGTTTGGATGGATCTACTGAAATAAGTCCAATATTCTTTTCAGGGAAATCAATTAAAAATCGACGTACTAATTCGTCCACTAAAGAAGATTTTCCTGCACCACCCGTTCCTGTAATTCCAAGGACCGGAATATGTGTTTTTTTATTTTTTTGATGAATCGCGTCAAGGGTTTCCTTCGCAATTTCAGGGAAGTTCTCTGCGGAAGAAATGATACGAGCAATCGCCTTTGGATTCTTTTTTGGCAGTTGTTCCAATTCACCATTTAATGAATCTCCAACCGGAAAATCGGCTTGTTTCACCAAATCGTTAATCATTCCTTGGAGTCCCATTTCGCGTCCATCGTCCGGAGAATAAATTCGAGTGATTCCATAGTCCATCAACTCTTTAATCTCTTCCGGAAGAATCACTCCTCCTCCACCACCGAAAATTTTAATATGCCCGGCCCCTTTTTCCTTCAACAAATCGTGCATGTATTTAAAATACTCGTTATGACCCCCTTGATAGGAAGTCATCGCAATCGCATTAGCATCTTCCTGAATGGCCGTATTAACCACCTCTTCAACACTGCGATCATGTCCTAAGTGAATTACTTCGACTCCGGTAGCTTGAATAATTCGACGCATAATAT
>JAHEMY010000029.1 GCA_024643425.1 Flavobacteriaceae bacterium | reverse complement strand
TTTTTAGTAACTTTCACCCCTTAAAAAGTGCCCAGTTGCTATGAAAATAAACCTACTGTTCAAACTCTTTCTTTTAAGCCTTCTTATCGCAAGCTGTAAATCGAATGACGATGGCCCTGTCTATGAAGGAGACCTGGTAATTTCGACTTTGGAGCAGTACAACAATTTCAATTACGAATATGTTTTTGGAACCCTTACCATTGAAAACTTAGATAGCCCGGACCTCTCCAAACTGAATTCCTTAACCGATGTAGGGGGCTTAACAATCCGAAATTGTGGCATCACTTCCTTGAGCGGTCTCGACAATCTAAAGTTCATCAATAAAGACCTCATCCTAGCGAACAATGAAAATTTAGAATCCATTTGCTGTTTGAACAAGGTGGAGCGAGTAGAATCCCTGCAAATAATCGATCACCCCAACTTGAATAGCATTTCAGGACTCTCAGGAATCAAAACAGTAAACGACACCCTAAGAATACGTTTTGCTCCACAACTCGCATCGCTAAATGGGCTTCAAAACCTAAACAAGGTAAATGCTCCCTTCAACATAAATGAAGTAGGATTGATAACCCTAGATGGTCTGCAAAATTTAAGGGAAGTTGAATCACTATACTTATACCGACTGGAAAATTTAACCGATGCGGTAGCATGGAGCCAGCTTACACAGATAGAAAGAAGCCTTAAAATTGAAGAATGTGATCAACTAACAACACTAAGCACGCCCAATCTACTTAGTGTCAATACTATTTTCCTAGGGAGTAACCCTGCCCTTCAGTCGGTAGATTTTGGAACGGTATTTACCGACTTGGAGTTCGTTAATGTTGGCGGATCTACCCAGTTAGAAGTAATTCGTGGCTTAGAAAATGTAAATCGTATTGGACTTTTATCCTTAACCGAGCTGTCATCTTTAGAAGATTTACTAGGATTTTCAGGGCTTACAGAAGTTTCTGGAAATCTCACTTTAGACAATTTAGATACATTAACTTCATTCTCCGGCTTTGGAAATTTAACCTCCGTTGCCATTGAATACAGCGGGAATCCGCCAAATTATACTGAATTTCTAATTAAAAGAATGGAGGGCATCACCAGCTTATCCGGTTTAGATAATTTACAAACCATTGGGCAAATTAGAATTGAGAACAATGCCTCGCTCGCCACCCTGGACGGCACTAATTTACAAACTACCATTCCTATAGGTTGCAGAATATTTATTCAAGACAATGCCAATCTCACCAATTATTGTGATTTTAGGTATTTCGTGAACAACGCGAATATTAATGCGGCCTTGATTGTGGAAAATGCCTACAACCCTACCCTCTCTCAAATAGGTTCCAGCAGCGAATGCAGTTTATAAAAAAACAATATTCATTGCCTTAAACATTATATCCTTTTGCCAAAAGGGATTTCCATTCGGGATGTTTGGAAAGGAATAGTGCTACAAAAGGACATAAAGGTGCCATAGGCAATCCTTCTTGTTTAATTTTTGTCAAAACACCTTTTACCAATGCACTTCCTACCCCTTTACCTTCAAGAGATTTGGGCACTTCGGTATGGGTGAGATAAATGGCATCCTTTGCACGAATGTATTCCAGAAAAACGGTTTCCCCTTCCACCTCAGCTTCAAAACGTTTGCGCTCAGGATCATCCAAAATGCTTAATTCCATTTGCTAGTTTTTATGGCTTCCATCGCAATAAGGAAAACCATTAGATTTTCCGCAGCGACAAAAGGAAGCACGACGCTCCTTTACTTCTACTCTGCCGTCAGGGTGAGTGACTTCTAAAGGACTAATTACAATCACCGGACCTTGATCGATTAAATTTACTTTTACTGTTTCTGCAGTTTTTTCTTCCATAGCACTGTTTTCTTTTTTTGTTGTTGAATAATACGAGAGTGCACCACTTGGACACTTGTCGATGGCCATCTTAACCTGTTCCTCGGAAGTTCCATCCATTTGAATCCATGGTTTCTCTTTCGGTTTAAAAACATCAGGCAGAGCGCGAACGCATTTCCCGGAATGAATACATGTCTCAGGTTTCCATACAACCCTAAGGTCGCCAAGGGAATATTCCTTTTTCTTTTCCATGTTTTAAAAATACTAAAATTATGAGAGGATTAATACTTTCCTTACTTTTACTGCAAAGAATTTTCTATGCGTAAAATATTTTCAATACTCCTTATTTCAACATTGTTTCTTGGCTGTAAAGATGCTAAACCCAACCCTGAAAACACCCCAGAAACCGACTCAATTGAGAACGTCACAACCTTGTCAACCGCTCAGTCCATCGCAAAGGCCTATGGGATTGATCAATGGAGTAAGGTAGAAGAACTCAACTTTACCTTCAATCTTGAATTACCAAATCGTCGACTCGAACGTTCTTACCGTTGGAAACCCAAAACAAATGAGGTTACCTATATGGCTTCAGGAGACACGATTCAATACAATCGAATGAATGCTTTGGACAGCCTTCAAATGGCTGCCGACCAACGATTTATTAACGACAAATATTGGCTACTCGCTCCTTTTCAATTGGTTTGGGATGAGAACCTTACTTTTACGGAGCAATCCCAAGTTATCGCGCCAATTTCGAAAGATTCCTTGCATTTATTAACGGCAGTCTATCCGAATGTTGGAGGATATACACCGGGTGATGCGTACGATTTTTATTACAACGACGATTACATTATAAAAGAATGGGCGTATCGAGCCGGCAATCAGCAGGAGCCTTCTTTAATTACTACTTGGGAGGATATCCAAGAATACAGCGAAGTAAAACTCACCCAAGGTCGTAAAGACAGTACTCAAAATTTTCACTTGCATTTTACCAATCTTTCGATTCACTAGTCTATGTACCAAAATACCCTAGAATACGCGAAGCAGTGCGACCAACAAGATCCTTTAAAAGCTTTCAGGGATGAATTTCATTTCCCGAAAGATGCCAGTGGAAAAAATATAATTTATCTCTGCGGAAATTCTTTGGGGTTGCAACCAAAAAAAACAGCTTCCTATTTACAGGAAGAGCTGAACGATTGGGCGTCACTAGGGGTTGAAGGCCATACGGAAGCAAAACATCCTTGGATGCCTTACCATGAATTTCTAACCGATAGCATGGCGAAGATCGTAGGTGCGAAGCCCAGTGAAGTAGTGATCATGAATGGACTTACTGCGAACCTTCATTTTATGATGGTATCCTTTTACAACCCTACCCCTCAACGCCATAAAATAATCATCGAAAGCGACGCCTTTCCCAGTGATAAATACGCCGTCCAGAGTCAGATAAAGTTTCACGGCTATCATCCCGCAGACAGTTTAATTCTTTGGCAACCCAGAAAGGGCGAAGAATTATGCCGCTTTGAAGACCTAGAAGCGATCATGAAAGAACATGGAAATGAAGTTGCCCTTATTATGATTGGTTCCACGAACTATTACACCGGGCAAGCTTTTCCGCTAAAAAAAATTACCCAATTGGGGCATGAATATGGTGCGAAAGTAGGTTTTGATCTAGCCCATGGCGCCGGAAATATTCTCCCTAATCTACATGAAACGGGAGCCGACTTTGCCGTATGGTGCACCTACAAATACATAAACAGCGGACCGGGAAGCCTTGGTGGTTGTTTTGTGCATGAACGACATGCACACAATCCGGATCTGAATCGATTTGCAGGATGGTGGGGTCATAATAAAAAAACACGTTTCAATATGCGGCACGAATTCGACGTGTTACCGGGAGCAGAAGGTTGGCAGCAAAGCAACCCACCTATTCTCTCCATGGCAGCTATACGTGCTTCCTTGGACCTCTTTGAAAAAGCAGGCATGGAAAACCTTCGTAAGAAATCGGTGCTGTTAACCGGTTATTTAGAATTTCTATTGGGCGAAATGAATGATCAACGCATTGGTGTAATCACTCCACGAAATCCTGAAGAACGAGGCGCACAGCTTTCCATTCAAGTGAAAAATGCCGATAAGAGTTTGCACCAAAAACTAACAGAAGCAGGTGTTATAAGTGATTGGCGAGAACCCGATGTAATTCGAGTGGCTCCTGCCCCACTTTACAATAGTTTCGAAGATGTCTATGAATTTGTGAACCGCTTAAAACATTTATTGCAATGAAAGATCATGTACTAATTATCGGGGCCGGACTTTGTGGAAGTCTATTGGCACTTCGTTTGGCACAAAGAAACTACCAAGTTACGTTGGTCGAAAAAAGGCCTGACCTACGCAAGGTAACCCAAGATGCAGGTAGGTCGATCAACTTGGCGCTTAGCGACCGCGGGTTAAAAGGCCTTCGATTAGCCGGTGTTGAAGAAACGGCAAAAGAACTTTGTATCCCCATGAATGGACGCATGATTCACGATAAAGAAGGCAATACTTTTTTAAGTCCGTATAGCGGTCGTCAAGACGAATTTATCAACTCCATTTCTCGTCCGGGATTGAATAAGATTCTTTTAGATCAACTGGATAAAAACGCTAATGTTACTATGCATTTCAATTTAGGGTGCACCTCGGTGGATCTAGAAAACGCTGAAGCAAGTTTTAAAAATTATGATACCGGGGAAATACAATCGTTCTCAGGAGCTATTTTAATAGGTACGGATGGCGCCGGTTCTGCAGTGCGTAAAAGCATGTTTGAACACAAAAAATTTCTGTTCAGCTTTTCACAACAGTGGCTTACACATGGTTATAAAGAATTGGAGATTCCTGCCGCCGAAAATGGTGGGTATCGCACCTATACCAACGCCCTGCATATCTGGCCTAGAGGCGAAGACATGCTTATCGCGCTTCCCAATCTGGACGGAAGTTTCACAGTTACTTTGTTCCTTCCCTATGAGAATAGTGATTATTGCTTCAATAATTTAACGACCAAAGAACGAGTGCTCGAATATTTTAAAAAGGAATTTCCGGATGCGCTTGAATTAATGCCCGATCTGGCAGAAGAATTTTTTCAAAATCCCACCGGTCCGTTGGGAACTATTAAATGCTCTCCCTGGAATTGCTACGGAAAGACTCTTTTAATGGGAGATGCAGCGCATGCAATTGTACCTTTTTACGGACAAGGAATGAATGCTTCTTTTGAAGACGTGGTTGTTTTTGACGAGATTTTAGAACAACATGAAGGGGATTGGAATAAGGTATTTTTCGAATATGAAAAAGCCAGAAAGATAGACACCGATGCCATTGCCGATTTGGCAGTGGATAATTTCCACGAGATGAAAGAACATACGGCAAGCCCATTGTTTCAACGAAAACGAAAGCTTGAAGTTGCTTTTGAAGCGCAATTCCCTGACAAATATCAAAGTAAGTACAGAATGGTTACCTTTAATGAAAACATTCCCTACTCTGAAGCAATGAAACGAGGAAGGGCTCAAGATAAAGCCATTTTAAATTTACTGGACGATGAACGCCTTCCGGATGCAATGAACTTAGAGGATAAATTAAAATTAGTTCATAAAGAAACAAAAGAAGTTCTGCACGACGATGCCGTGCTAAAAAAATTATAATATGAATCAATCAAGTAAACTAGTTGAAGGAAAAGCAACACCTCGCGGGGCCTACCCCCACATCAAACGCGTAGGTGATTTTATTTTTGTGAGTGGCACAAGTTCCCGACTGCCCGACAATACTTTTGCAGGGGTACACCAAGTGGATGCTATGGGCAGTATGCGATTGGACATTAAGGAACAAACAAAGGCTGTCCTTGAAAACATCAAAGATTATCTTGCAACAGAAGGTGCAACGATGAAGGATGTTGTTGATATCACTACTTTTTTAGTAAACATGAACGACTTTGCCGGCTATAACGAAGTTTATGGAACCTATTTTGACAAGGAAACCGGACCCGCGCGTACGACCGTTGCGGTGCATCAATTGCCACATCCCCATTTGGTAGTTGAAATTAAAGCAATGGCATACAAACCACAGTAGCGATGCATAAGATCCTGAACTATATCGATGGAACCTATCGGGAACCTATTAAGGGCCAGTGGATGGATAATTATAATCCGAGTTTGGGAGTGATCTCCGGACACATAGCCAACAGCACTTCCGAAGATGTACAACAGGCTTACGAGGCTGCTAAAAAGGCTTTTCCAAGTTGGAGCCAAACGACCTTGGAAGCACGCAGCGCAATTTTATTGAGAATTGCCCAATTGATCGATAAAAATTTAGACCGTTTGGCGGCGGCTGAAAGCGAGGACAACGGAAAACCTCTTCGATTGGCAAAGGCAGTGGATATTCCGCGTGCTTCAGCCAATTTTCGATTTTTTGGACATGCCATTACCCAATTTGCCAGCGAAGCTCATGAAAGTATTGGGTTGGACACCATGAATTTTACCCTCCGACAACCTATTGGTGTGGTGGGTTGCATATCTCCTTGGAACCTTCCGCTGTATCTATTCACCTGGAAAGTAGCCCCTGCCATTGCTGCAGGAAACACTGTGGTAGCAAAGCCTAGTGAAATTACTCCGATGACCGCCTTTTTATTGGGAGAAATCCTAACAGAGGCAGGCCTCCCAAAAGGAGTATTGAACATAATTCACGGGCAAGGCCCTTCGGCTGGACAAGCGATTGTGGAGCATCCCGGAATTAAGGCAATTTCATTTACCGGAGGAACTAAAACCGGAGAACATTTGGCGCGCACTGCTGCCCCTATGTTTAAAAAGTTATCCCTTGAATTAGGAGGTAAGAATCCCAACATCATCTTTGCCGACTGTAATTACGATAAAATGCTCGAAGTTACTCTTCGTTCTTCCTTTGCGAATCAAGGTCAGATCTGTTTATGTGGTAGTAGGATTTTTGTAGAACGTGCGATCTACGACAAATTTAAAGCCGACTTTGTCACAAAAGTAAAGGCAATGACTGTAGGCGACCCAATGACGGATGTTGACCTAGGAGCCGTTGTTTCTGAAGCACATCGAAATAAAATTGAAGGATACATTCAGATAGCCAAGGATGAAGGCGCTAAGGTACTTTGTGGCGGACATCGGATTTTAGTAAAAGGAATGGAGCAAGGGTATTACTTGGCACCAACCGTTATTGAAGTGACAGACGCTCAATGTCGAGTAAATCAGGAAGAAATCTTTGGCCCGGTGGTAACTCTTATGCCTTTCGATTCGGAAGAAGAAGTCCTGGAAATGGCCAATAGCGTCCCTTATGGTTTGTCGGCCACCCTTTGGACATCCAACCTTGATCGAACCATGAGAATGAGCAAGAACATAGAAGCCGGCATTGTTTGGGTGAATACTTGGCTGAATCGAGACTTAAGAACACCTTTTGGCGGTGTAAAAGCAAGTGGTGTAGGTCGTGAAGGCGGTTTTGAAGCCTTGCGCTTTTTTACGGAAGCAAAAAATATTTGTATAAAATACGAAGTATAATATGGATTTAAATCTAAGTAATAAAAATGCATTGGTTTGCGGAAGTTCTGCAGGCATTGGAAAAGCCACGGCCATTGAATTGGCTTTGTTAGGAGCGAACGTGACTTTGGTTGCGCGTAACGAGGAGAAGCTTAAGAAATCACTAAACGATTTACCAAACAATGGAAATCAATCTCATGATTACTTGGTAGTCGATTTTAATAATCCGAAAAAATTAAAGGAGAAGGTGGTGGAAGCTACTTTTCTCAAAACCTACCATATTTTAATAAATAATACGGGAGGTCCGAAAGGGGGTCCTATTTTCTCTGCGGAAGTAGATGAGTTTACGAAAGCATTTTCACAACATTTGGTGTGCAATCAGATTCTCGTTCAAAATGTGGTTCCCGGGATGAAAGAAGAAGGATATGGTCGAATTATAAATGTGATCTCCACTTCGGTAAAACAACCTATCGATGGATTAGGGGTTAGCAACACCATTCGGGGCGCTGTGGCCAGTTGGAGCAAGACCTTGGCCAATGAATTAGGCGCTTTTGGAATTACAGTCAATAATGTTCTTCCAGGCTTTACAGCCACAGATCGATTGGATGATATTGTAGGTAATGCTGCTAAAAAAATGAACAAGTCTGAAAAGGATGCTGCAGAATTTATGAAGGGTTTAGTGCCTGCAAAACGATTTGCAACTCCTGAAGAAATCGCCTACGCTATTGCATTTTTAGCAAGCCCTTCAGCTAGTTATATCAATGGAATAAACGTTCCCGTAGATGGTGGACGCACAAAATCTTTGTAATTTTGAAAGACCCGCGTGAGGGATTGAACGAAGCTACCCTGCCTGAAGGCATGTAGCCGAGAAAGCCCGACCCCGAGCCATCGGGGGCACGCCAAAACAATAACCCTATGAGACGTAAACTTCGCATTAACGGACATTCACACCTGCTCCCCTATCCTGAGGAGATTCCTCAATTTATGAAGGATAAAGGGATTTTTTGGGTAGATAAGGATCGTAAATTCATGCTTCAGAAAGATTGGAGTCGACCGGTTACAGATTCCAGTTTTTTCCTAGATGAGAAACTAGCTTGGATGGAGCGTTACAAGATTGACCATGCGGTAGTTTTAAATTTATCTCAACTCTACGGAAATGGTTTACGTCTGGAAGAAATGAAACAAGCTTTGCGGTTTCAAAACGATTTCAATGCTCGTATACAGCAGGAAAACCCAAGTAAATTTACCTGTGGGTTTGTGGTACACCCCGGATTTTCCAGAGGTGCTCTTTGGGAAATGGAGCGTTGTGTGGAAGAATTAGGGTTGCGCCTACTTTGTTTGCCCACCCACTATATGGATACTATTGGGACTTGGCGCTGTATTTTCGACGAAGAGAACGAGCCTATATTTGAATTGGCTTCGAAATATAATCTAGCTGTTGAAGTTCACCCCTACGATGGCGAAAAATTCATCAAACTAGAGAATACTGCTTGGCGGTTTCACTTAATTTGGATGCTCGCGCAATGTGCTGATGCCTATCACTTTTTAACGTTGAATGGGTATGCCGATAAGTACCCGAACATGCGTACGTGTTTTGCGCATGGCGGACAGTTGGCTCAAATTAATTTAGGAAGACGAATTCAAGGATTTGACGGCAGGCCGGATTTGTTTGAAGGAAAGACACACCCCCGAAAAAGTGTGGGACATAAAAATATCTTTTTTGACACTTTGGTCCATGATACCGGTTCGTTGGAATTATTAATTAAAAATCAGGGAAGTGACCAAGTATTAATAGGGCTGGACGATCCATATCCCCTTGGTGAAATGGAAAGCATCCCTCAATCTTCTTATCCGGGAAAAATTTTGGATTTAGCGCGTGAACGGGGTATTGTGACCCAAGCGCAGTGTGATGACATGTGGGATGATAATGTATTGCAGTGGCTGTTTGGAGAAGATCAAGCCGGGAAGGATGCCTTGGTTAAACGAATTTTGGGCTAATGGACTTTTTACCAGCTGACATTGAATCCTATGCCGTAACGCACTCTCAGCCGGAACCTTTATTATTGGAGCAATTAACTAAAGAAACTTGGCAAAAAGTGTTGGCTCCAAGAATGCTAAGTGGTCATTTACAGGGCAGGTTACTTAGCATGATTTCTAAGCTTATTAATCCGAAAGCAATTTTAGAAATTGGCACGTATACCGGTTATTCGGCCTTGTGTTTAGCGGAAGGTTTGCAAAAGGACGGTGTCCTGCATACCATCGATATCAATGAAGAGCTATTTTCGCTTCAGCGTAAGTATTTCGATCTATCCGGTAAAGGTTCACAAATGATGCAACATTTAGGAAAAGCCTTAGACATTATCCCCACCTTAAAGCTGGATTTTGATTTGGTGTTTATCGATGCGGATAAAAGCAATTATCCAAATTATTTAGAGTTATTAGTACCTCGATTGAAATCTGGTGCCGTACTGGTTAGCGATAATGTATTGTGGAGCGGAAAGGTTGTGGAACCTTTAAAAGAAGGCGATCTTGATACTGCAGCTCTATTAGAATATAACACTCGTATAAATGAAGACCCACGCCTTGAAACTGTTCTACTACCTATTCGAGATGGATTAACGATTTCCAGGGTTGTTTAATCCCGAATCTAACTTGTTAGGGATACCCTTTTTTGAAATGTAATACATGATCAAAGCAATCATTCCACCAACAACCCAACCTACCATGATATCGGAAGGATAGTGCACCCCGACATAGATTCTACTGAAAGAAAATAATAAAGGCCAAAGAAAGAGTACATAAATCCATTTTGTAGAAGTCCGGAGCCAAAGGATTAAAAAGAGGGTTACTGCCATACTCACGGAAGCATGCCCTGAAAAAAAACTGAAATCGGTCGGATGTTGCAAGATGCGAATGGACGTTGCCCATTCAGGCAACTGACTTGGTCGTAACCGCGCTACCATGGATTTGGTTTGATATTTCAAAGAAAACGATACGACGGCTGTAATAATTGTTAATAGAGCAATAACAGAAGCCT
Organism: Flavobacteriaceae bacterium; assembly: GCA_024643425.1. GTDB lineage: Bacteria > Bacteroidota > Bacteroidia > Flavobacteriales > Flavobacteriaceae > JAHEMY01. The sequence continues at coordinate 16,602 of JAHEMY010000029.1, read as the reverse complement.
TTTTCCTGGGAAAGTATTTAAAAAGTAGAAAGGCGAAAAAAATAAAAAGGAAGGTCCAACTTTCAATTTTTGTAATAAAAATCCAAAAGCCATCGAAGGACTCAGAACCTAATTGATTGAGGTAGACAAAAAGCGATCGGTCCCATTCTTTCAGGGTTTCGAGCATCTAGAAGTTTCTTTTTATTGGGCCGGTGATTTCGTTGACGTCTTCTTTCACCTTGTCGATTTCCTTGGTAACGTCCTTGAGGTCCATTCCTTGTTTCTCGGCACTTTTGGTGATTTCATTCTTAATATCGTCTGTTGCATTTCGAATTTGCCGCATTCCTTTGCCCAACCCACGAGCAATTTCAGGAACCTTATCGGCTCCAAACACCATAAGCACAATGAATAGGATAAATCCTATTTCGGCGCCACTAATAAATAATGCAGGCATATACATAGTACAAATATACCAAAGTTCAAGGTGATAACTAAAAAAGCCCCACAAAACTTGCAGGGCTCTTTATGGATTATTTTTCAGGATTATTTGCCTTTAACTTTATCCTTAAAGGTATCAAACTCACCAGCTTTTTCTTCTTTTGGCCAAGTATTATTACTTGTATCGATATCGGCTGTTTCCTCATCCGGATCAACCACAATTTTTACAATTTCCTTATCGGAAGCAACCACTCTACCAACCGACTTGTCGTTTAACCTCCAAATTTGGGCAGGATAAGTTTCGCGCTTCGTACTTCCATCGGCGTAGGTATATTCTGCAATGATAGGCATTGGAATTCCTCCCGGCTTATCGAAAGTAATTTCATAAAAGTACTTTGGGTTTTTAAGTTTCGCGCGATCTGCCGGATCCACATTTTCCATGATGAATTCTTGTAGGGTCACCACATCATTTAAAGTTCCTGTCTTCATAGACTCTTCAAAGTCTTCGCTATCTTCTTCTACCAAGTATACTAATGGAGGTAAATCGCTTTCAGACATACCACGAGCCGTAATAATGTCACGAATTTGTTTGTTCATCTTAGAACTCACATAATATTTTTTAACGCCTTCCACTCCTATGTCTGTGTAATCGGTAGTGTAGAACCACTCTCTCCAGAACCAGTCTAAATCGACGGCAGAAGCATCCTCCATAGTACGGAAGAAATCTTCAGGAGTTGGATGTTTGAACATCCATCGTTGTGAATAGGTTTTAAACGCATAGTCGAACAATTCACGTCCCATGATAGTCTCACGTAAAATATTCAATCCGGTAGCCGGTTTTGCATAAGCATTGGCACCAAAGTTAAACGTGTTTAACCCTTTGGACATAATTGGAGCAATTCGATCCTGATCACCTCCCATGTACCCAACAATATTTTTTGCCGGACCTGTACGCGAAGGATATGTTTTATTAGGAGCAATCGCTTCAGGATACCACTCTCCAAAATCTTGCTCGGCAACGTATTGAACGAATGAGTTAATTCCTTCATCCATCCATGTCCACTGACGCTCATCACTATTTACAATCATTGGGAAGTAGTTGTGTCCTACTTCGTGAATAATAACTCCAAACATTCCGTACTTGGTACGTTCACTGTAACTTCCGTCTTTATCAGGACGACCGTAATTCCAACAAATCATTGGATATTCCATCCCTTGGTTCTTAGCATGAACGGAGATTGCCTTATGGTAAGGATAATCGAACGTCATACGAGAATAAGACTTTAAGGTACTCGCTACCACTTTTGTAGACCAGTCACCCCAAAGAGGATTACCTTCCGGAGGATAAACCGAAACGGCCATCACATCTTTTCCACCAATTTTAACGGCCATCATATCCCAGATAAAACGACGGGAAGTAGCGAAACCGTAATCACGCACATTCTCTGCTCTAAACTTCCAAGTTTTGGTCGAAGTTGCAAATCCTTTTGACGCTGCTTCGGCTTCTGCTTGGGTAACAATTACCACGGGTTCTTTATAACTTTTTTTCGCTTGATCGTAGCGATCCATCATTGTTTTTGAAAATACTTCTTTTCGGTTCAACAATACTCCGGTTGCATCCAAGGTATGGTCTGAAGGAACTGTTATGTTCACATCGAAATTTCCGAACGGCAGTGCAAATTCATCACGACCCCAGAACTGACTATTTTGCCATCCTTCTACATCGCTGTAAACTGCCATTCTAGGATAAAACTGGGCAATGACATATCCTTTGTTTCCATCTTCAAAAACTTCATAACCACTACGTGCACGGTCGATGGTATGATCGGGGATGTTGTACCACCATTTGATTGAAAACACAAATTTCTCTCCTGTTTTCAAATGCTTTGGCATATCCACACGCATCATGGTACGATTCACCACGTGAGCAAGTGGCTTGCCTGATGCGTCTTTTACCCAATCTATTTTGAATCCTCCATCAAATCCTTCACTCATGTATTTACTAACAAACGAGGAAGTAAGCTCATAGCCATTGGCATTACTACTTTCGATTAAAGGACTTTTAGAATCCCTTGCACGTACATTTTGATCTAGTTGCACCCAAAGATATTCTAAGGCATCGGGCGAATTGTTGGTATAAGTAATCGTTTCCTCCCCATAGAGTCTCGAGGTCTTATCATCTAATATGAGGTCCATTTTATAATCGGCTTGTTGCTGATAATAATTTGGGCCGGGAGCTCCATTTGGAGAACGGTACATATTGGGAGTTGAAAACTCCTCGTACAATTGTTTAAATCTATTGGTATTGTAATGTCCGGGCTTGCGCTCTTCTTTCTTTTCTTCAGCATCCTGAGCAAATGCAGTTCCCACCACAAGAAAGGCAAGGACCAATGAGAGGTATTTTACTAATTTCATACTTAATTATTGTTGGTTAATGAATAAGGCCGCTAAATGTACCTTTTATTGCTTATTTCTTAAAAAATTTATTCGAAGTTTAACAAACCATTAGGATTCTCCGTATTTAAAACCAAACTCCTACGGATATCGTGATGTTTGATATGAATTATGTTTTGCTGCTCACTGGTTAAATCAAGCAGAATTTTATTCTCTACCTCAATTTCTTCAAAATCTGCCACAGGGATTGCCTCTAAATAGACTTTCACCATATCATTTTCATACTCTCGTCCGATATAATTAAGGACAATTTCCTTACCATCCAAACGTACATTGAATTTCTGTAAGACATACTTTTTAAGGTATTCAGAATCGACCTTTCGTTCTTTTTTAGTAGCCAAACTCACATTTGGGTCGTAGCGCAATTGAAGCACATCTTCGATATCGTCAATAAATATTTTAGAGATTATTTGAAGGGATTTCTTTTCTGAAACATATTCAATTTTAGTGGTAGTAACATAAAATTTATGCAATGAAGCCGCCGTAATCAGCGGGAACATGACTAGCAAAAGAAGTAAGCGAATTGGTTTCATGAAATTTACTTAAAGAAATTAGACTCTAAAGTGGCTGGAAAGTTACAACAATCATTCCCTTTTTTCAGAAATTCTCGAGATATACTGAATGGATTGCTTTTCAAAAATGTCGAGAACAAGTGCATGGTTCTGACTTCTAAATACCGATTGAAGTTCTGTGGTTTCAATGCAAAACAACAAAAATTCATAAACCCGTTCTGATGGAATTTTATAGGCCTCCTCAAAAAAGTGAAGCGTATACTGATTCATTAAATACACAGCAGTATTGTTTTGTCGATCCCACGCACGTTTTAGTTTCAACTTTTTATAATACCCACTCAAGTGCTTATACAACCCCTCTAAATCAACGGATAAAGGCGTAATTACCCCTCCTAACAATGGAGGAATCCTTTCAGCGGGCTTTCCTTTAAAACCAGGAATTCCAACATCATCAAAATTTAGCGCATCCTCTACTGCAATATTCTTTATATCTCTTTCTAGGTCTCCGGTTAATGCTGGTCGGAGGAAAACTTCATCCAGTTGGGTGACTAATTCCTCCAAAATAACTTCCAAATATGACTGGCTAAAAATTTCAAATCCAACTTCAACTTGCTTCGGAATATAACTAATTGAAGAAATGAGCAGTGTATCGTTCAATGATGCTCTAATATAGAATTCCCCATTTTCATTCGTTATGGTATTTATCTTAGAGGAGGTATTAATAACATGAATACCTTCTGCATCTGCTTCATTTAAAATTTTACCAAAAATCATTTTTTCTTGAGCAGATAGACTGCCTCCACAAATCATAAAGAATAGTGGAAGCAAGAATAGTTTATATGAAAAGTTCAACCTCATATAATTTTAAAGATAAGCGTACTTTTTATTCGAATTCTATCACGGCTCGATAAGGTTTTGTTAAATTTGAACTTGTGCAAAGAGCATACGCTAACCAATTTACATGAAACGATTACTAATTGCCAGCACTTCTACCCTTCATGAAAGTGGATACCTCGAATATCTAAGGCAAGATTTAGCGCAGTTATTTTCAGGCTGCAAACAAATTTTATTCATCCCCTACGCCCGACCCGGAGGAATTTCTGAAGATGCCTACACCGAAAAAGCGCAGGTGTTTTTTAAGAGCCTTGGCATATTGTTAAAAGGAATTCATACTTTCAAAGATCCCATAAAAGCCATAGAAGAAGCCGAAGGTTTCTTTACCGGGGGTGGGAACACCTTCTTATTGGTAAAACAATTGTACCAGCATCAGGTTTTAGAACCTTTGAGAAACGCAATCTTTGACGGCACCCCGTATCTCGGAACCAGTGCCGGCAGCAATATCTGTGGGGTCACTATGCAAACCACAAACGACATGCCTATTGTATACCCGCCCTCCTTTAAAACACTTGGAGTGGTTCCTTTTAATATTAATCCTCATTACCTAGATCCCGATCCCAACAGCAACCATATGGGAGAAACGCGTGAGACGAGAATTAAAGAATTTCATACACAAAATAGTCTTCCAGTGATTGGTTTAAGAGAGGGAAGTTGGCTGGATGTACAAGGAGAAAGCATTATACTGCGGGGAAATCTTTCTGCCCGAATTTTCAAACAAAGTAAAACACCTTTTGAACTAGATTCCGGCTTAAAAATTGATCTCACTTTAGCATGAAACGACGACAGTTTATATCGACAACTATAGCAGCCGGAGGATTGGTATTATCACCTTCTTTTCGGTTATTTTCCTTATCCCAAGTATACACTAGAAATCAGTTAATAGGAAAAGGAAATCCGGATTTAAGGGGGGAAAGTTACCTCACTACCATGCATAAGGATACGGCAATCGCTTTGCAGAAAATGCGGGGAGCAGCTTCTCAGGAAGGAATTGAACTTGAAATTGTTTCTGCCTATCGAAGTTTTCAAAGGCAAAAAGAAATCTTTGAAAGAAAGTACAGAGATTTCCGCTCAAAGGGGATTGAACCTGAAAAGGCAATTGAAAAGATTATAGAATATTCCACCATTCCCGGAACTTCTCGTCATCATTGGGGAACCGATTTGGACCTCATCGACGGAAATGCTCCAAGACCGAAAAATGTACTTCAAGCTGCAAATTTTCATGGGCAAGGTCCGTTTTGTAAGATGAAAGAATGGATGAATGCCCACGCCAAAGAATTTGGGTTTTATGAGGTGTATACGGATGAACCTACTCGTAAAGGATTTAAATACGAACCCTGGCATTTTAGCTATGCTCCCGTATCGGTTCCTATGTTGAAAGAATATGCTTCCTTAGACGTTAAAGCCATTCTCTCTGAAGAAAAGGTCCTTGGAAACGAATATTTTTCCGATGCTTTTATTAAAAAATACCGTGCAGAAAACATTTTTGATATCAATCCTTTGTTGAAATAATTTTCAATAAACTAGCTTACTAAGATTTTAAAACATCCTTAAGAAGTATCCCTTCCCTATTTCTTATCTTTGCTATTCACACCTCGATTCATGAAGAAAAAAGTAATTTTAATGATATTAGATGGCTGGGGAGTCACACAAGACCCAACAGTTTCTGCCGTTGCACAAGCAAAAACTCCCTTTGTCGATTCCCTCTACCACCGCTATCCCAATGCCCAATTATTGACCCACGGGATGAATGTGGGATTGCCGGACGGTCAGATGGGAAACAGTGAAGTAGGACATATGAATTTGGGAGCCGGTCGAATTGTCTACCAAGACTTGGCTAAGATTAATTTGGCAGTCGAGAATAATACCCTTGCCAATGAACCTGTATTGAAAGCTGCGTTTCAATATGCGGTGGAAAACGACAAAAAAGTACATTTTTTGGGACTGCTATCGGACGGAGGTGTCCACTCGCATATCGATCACTTAAAAGGTCTATTAACCGCTGCGAGTTCTCAAGGTGTTTCTAAGATGTTTGTCCATGCATTCACCGATGGACGTGATGTGGATCCCAAAAGTGGCTTTGGGTTTATTAAAGATTTAGAACCTCATCTTAAAAAATCAGGCGCCAAACTAGCCTCGGTAATTGGACGGTATTTTGCCATGGATCGAGACAAACGCTGGGAACGGGTAAAAAAGGCCTACGACCTGCTCGTTCATGGTAAAGGAAATCCTACTGAAAATATTGAAGCGAGTATTTCCGAGAGCTATACCAATAATAGCACCGATGAATTCATTGAACCCATTATAATTACAGAAGGAGGAAATCCGGTCGCAACCATAGAAGCAGACGACGTGGTAATCTTTTTCAATTTTCGTACCGATCGCGGTCGAGAATTAACGGAAGTACTGTCGCAAAAAGACTTTCCGGAATTTAACATGAAGAAGTTATCTCTGTATTATGTGACCCTCACAAATTACGACGACACCTATAAGAATGTTCATGTAGTTTACGACAAGGAAAATTTAAAAGACACCCTGGGCGAAACTATTTCGAAGGCAGGAAAAACCCAAATTCGTATTGCGGAAACTGAAAAATACCCGCATGTTACTTTCTTCTTTAATGGAGGAAGAGAGACTCCTTTTGAGGGAGAAAAACGAATCCTTTGTCCATCTCCTAAAGTGGCTACCTACGACTTACAACCAGAAATGAGTGCCAACGAAATTAGGGACAAGATTATTCCGGAAATTAACGCTCATTCGGCCGATTTCATTTGTTTGAATTTTGCGAATCCCGACATGGTTGGACATACAGGAGATATGAATGCAGCCATCAAGGCTTGTGAAACGGTCGATGCTTGCACCAAATCCATTGTAGAAGCAGCCGTTGACAATGACTATAGTGTTCTAATCATTGCCGATCACGGAAATAGCGAGACCATGCGTAATCCCGATGGAAGTCCTAACACGGCACATACCACCAATCCTGTCCCGTTAATTCTCGTGGATAAGGATGTAAAATGGATAAAGAATGGTGTGTTGGGAGATATTGCCCCCACAATTTTAAAACTAATGAACATCGAACAACCCAAAGCCATGACCCAACAGGCTTTAATTTAAAACTAGCTACTTATGCAAAAAGTCTTTTTATTAGCGATAATCCTATTATTCAATGCCTGTAAGGATACGGGTAGCGATTTGAACCAACTCGTTCCTGATGAAGAGGATGGTGGCGAAATGTTCTTGGGAAAAATAAATTATTCCGGATTACAAAATGAGCCTTTTAAGGAATGGTTTGAGTTAAATAAAGCAGAACATATCTTAGATACTTTGAGGGTTGATAGTATCCGCCCTTTGTTGAAAAATGTTTCTATAAAAATATTCATGGGCACCTGGTGTGAAGACAGTCAGCGAGAGGTTCCTGCCCTTTTCAAAGTATTAACCGCGGCAGATTACAATATGAAGTATTTGGATATGGTTGCGGTAACCCATGCTAAGGATACACCGGAGGGATTAGAGAAAGATTACGAACTTGAATATGTGCCTACCATTATTTTCTATAGGGATGGGGCCGAAATAAATAGAATTGTTGAATATCCGCAACAAACCCTAGAAATGGATATGCTTACCATATTAAGTGGACAACCTTACAAACACGCTTACGCCGAATAATACAAAACCTTATTATTCTTTGTATTTTTGCCAACATAAGAATCGCGAAAATGAATGAATCATTAACAATTGCTGTTGATTTTGACGGAACTATTGTCGAGGATGAATTTCCAAAAATTGGAAAACCCATTATTTTTGCTTTTGAAACTCTTATAAAACTGCAAGAAAAAGGACATCGGCTAATCTTATGGACCTACCGCTACGGGAAGCAATTGGATGAAGCGGTTGCTTTTTGTAAAGAACACAAGGTTGAATTTTATGCGGTAAACAAAAGTTTTCCTGAAGAAGAATACAATCCTAAATACAGTCGGAAAATAAATGCTGATATCTTCATCGATGATCGAAACATTGGAAAAATCATGGGGTGGGGTGAAATTTATCAGCACCTAATTGGAGAAAATGAACCGCTGCCTCAGCTGAAGAAAAAGCGAAAAGGTTGGTTCGGAATTTAACTATGATCATAACTAAAACATTAGAAGAAATTGAATTAATGCGTGAAAGCGCCTTAGTTGTTTCCAAAACATTGGGTATGCTCGCCAAAGAGGTGAAACCCGGAGTAACCACGAATCAATTAAATGCCATGGCCGAAGCTTTTATTCGCGACCAAGGAGCTGTTCCGGGATTTTTAGGACTCTATGGTTGTCCTTCCACTTTACTAACAAGTGTAAATGACGCCGTAGTTCATGGGCTTCCCACCGACGAGCCCTTGAAAGAAGGAGATATTGTTGCCATCGATTGTGGGGCCGTTAAAAATGAATTTTACGGAGACCATGCCTATACCTTCGAAGTAGGTGAGATCGATGCAAAAACTAAAAAATTACTCGACGTCACAAAAGCATCTCTATACCTCGGTATTCGTGAATTTAAACACGGTAATCGGGTTGGGGATATTGGATATGCCATTCAGGATTATTGTGAGTCTCACAACTACGGTGTAGTTCGAGAATTGGTAGGCCATGGTTTGGGTAAGAAGTTACACGAAGATCCGGAAGTTCCAAATTACGGGAAACGTGGTCGCGGGAAGAAATTTGTAGAAGGAATGACCATTGCCATTGAACCTATGATCAACATGGGAACCCATCAAGTCAAACAACTCTCGGATGGTTGGACCATTGTGACTAAGGACGGTAAACCAAGTGCTCATTTTGAGCATAACGTAGCCCTGGTGAATGGAAAACCGGAATTGCTTTCTACCTTCGCTTATGTTTATGAAGCGCTGGGAATTACGAGCGATGAAGAAAAAGAATTCCGTCAGAAAGAATTCGTTCTGTAAACCTTCAAACGGTGCAAAAAATTTTTAAATTTTTCCTGAACTTGATACCACGACCCTTGCTCATTCGATTGAGCTACTGGGCACGACCTATATTGGCTTGGTTTTATAAAGGAACAAAATTCACCGACCCCATTGACGGAAGATCCTACCGTACTTTTTTACCCTATGGCTATATTAAAGTTCGTGAAAACGTATTAGCTCCGGGCACGCTTTCGTTAGAAAGACACCGCTTATTTTGGCTCTACCTAAAGAATGAAACTCCTTTTTTCACAAAACCCATGAAGGTGCTTCATTTTGCGCCGGAACAGGCTTTCTATAAGCGCTTTAAGGCATTGAAACATTTAGACTATACTACCACCGATTTAAATTCACCTCTTGCCGATGTAAAGGCCGATATTTGCGACCTCCCGTTTGATTCAAATCAATTCGATTTCATTATTTGTAATCATGTGTTGGAACATATTCCGGACGATACCAAAGCCATGCAGGAACTTTATCGGATTCTTGCCCCTGGTGGTACAGCGATACTACAAGTTCCCTATGAAAAGGAGCGTAAAACAACTTTTGAAGACGATTCCATCACTGATAAGCAAAAGCGTGCAGAGATTTTTGGTCAGTATGACCACGTACGCGTGTACGGGATGGATTACTTCGATAAATTAGCAAGAATTGGATTCACAGTGGAAGCTGTGGATTATACCAAAGAATTTACTACCGAAGAAATAGAACAATATCGCCTTCCCATTGGGGAATTACTTCCGGTTTGTAAAAAATTACTCTAACATTTTTTTCTTGAACCCTGAAGTCGCATACCATTGCGGTTCATGGTTTTCATCCAAATAGGTAAGGTAAACTTCTACTCCTTGCAACCTTTCCAAAAGCTCAAGAGATCGTTCATAGCCCATGGCCATAAAGGTCGTGGCATAAGCATCCGCTACGGCACAGGTTGAAGCAAAAACGGTTGCACTGGTCACATTGCTTTCTTCCGCCTTTCCGTTCAAAGGATTAATAGTATGGACATATTTTTTTCCAGTCATCGAATCGATTCTGAACTTTCGATAATTCCCGGAGGTTGCCATTCCTTCATTTGAAATTTCAACAATACGATCGAAGCTTCTCTGTTCTAAATCGGAATCCAGAGATTCTAATCCCACTACCCAAGATTTATTTTTTTCAAGGTTCTTCCCTTTTGAGCGAAGTTCTCCTCCAAGTTCAATGAGATAATCCGTAATCCCCTGTTGTTCCAGATAGATTCCAAGTTGATCAATTCCATACCCCTTGGCCACCGCATTAAAATCAAAATAGATTTCGGGGAACTTCTTTTGAATGGTTCCCGAAGGACTGAGTGTCACTTTCTCAAATCCTACATACTTCCTCAATGAATCAAGGACAACACTATCTAAATACTTTATGGGGGCTGTATCTCCAAAACCATAGGCATTCCTCAATACTCCAATCGTTGGATCAAAATATCCATTGGAATTCTTAAAAACCGCTGCTGAAATTTCAAATACTTCCCTGAAGATCCCGTCGACAATAACAGTACTATCTCCACGGTTGATTTTTGATATATCACTAGTCGGAATATAGGTGTTGACAGAACGATTTACGGCAAGCAAGACTGAATCTATTCCTTGCTCCAATTTAGAAGCATGAACATCGTAGTATTGAATGGTATAAGTCGTGCCAAATGCATTTCCTTGTAGCACCTTTGCTTTTGGTATTTCTGGTTCACATGAAACCAAAAAAAGTGCAATCACTATTAAAAATTGTCTTATCATACTTCCTGAATTCCTTTATAGACCTGCGTATAGGGCTCATCCTTTATGACCGGTTTTGCGTAATCCTCTCCATGGCCTAATCCCACTCCCGCGTAATATGCTTTCGCTTCAAATTTTTGTGCATGCTCCTTCATCTGTTGCATAAATACTTCATCATATTCATGGGCATTCTGAGGGTAGGACGTCGCTCTAACAATAATAAAATGGAGTTCCTTGTCTTTGAGTGCCACGAACTGAGGATTTTTCTTGAGTTTTGAATTCACCCCAAGAAATTCGAAGCCTTGAGCTACCAAATCGTCACCCACAATATTCATTGCTAAATAATGCAGTTCTTGTTCAGTGAGTGGAATGGCCATATTATTTTAAGTGGTTATGTTTCCTGAAAGAAAAAACCAGCAAAAGCTGGTTTTTTATAGTATCTATTTATCTTATCCTCCGAAATCATCGAAGCGGATATTTTCATCCGGAATTCCGAAGTCTTCACCCATTTTTTGAACGGCTTGGTTCATTAATGGGGGTCCGCAGAAATACAATTCAATATCTTCCGGTGATTCATGGTGATTCAAATAATTATCAATCACACAATTGTGAATAAATCCAACAAATCCATCTCCTGGAGCATCAATGTTTTCTTTAACCTTCCAGTTATCTTCAGGCAAAGGTTCTGAAAGCGCCATATAGAATTTGAAATTCGGGAAATCTTTCTCCAAATTACGGAAGTGATCGATGTAGAACAATTCTCGTTTAGAACGACCCCCGTACCAATAGGTAACTTTACGACCTGTTTTCAAAGTTCTGAATAGGTGGTATAAATGCGAACGCATTGGTGCCATTCCAGCTCCCCCTCCAACGTAAAGCATTTCAGCCTCCGATTCGTTGATAAAGAATTCACCATAAGGTCCTGAAATCACTACTTTATCTCCTGGCTTCTGACCGAAAATATACGAAGAAGCAATCCCGGGGTTTACTTGCATCCATTGGTTTTTAGCACGATCCCATGGTGGCGTCGCAATACGCACGTTCAACATAATTTCACGTCCTTCCGCAGGATATGAGGCCATCGAATAAGCTCTTTCAACAGTCTCATTATTTTTCATTACCAACGGCCATAGACCGAATTTGTCCCATTCCGCCTGAAACTTATCTGGTGTTTCATGCTCTTCCGGGTGGGCAGTAATATCAATATCACTGTATTTAATTTCACACGGAGGAATTTCAATTTGTATGTATCCTCCGGCTTTATAATTCATATCTTCAGGAATCTCCACTACGAACTCCTTAATAAAAGAAGCTACGTTGTAGTTTCTAACTACTGTGGCATCCCATTTCTTGATTCCGAATACTTCTTCCGGAATATGAATTTTCATGTCTTGCTTTACTTTCACTTGGCACGCCAAACGAGCCCCGTGTTGTAATTCTTTACGAGTAAAGTGTGGAGTTTCGGTAGGAAGCGCTTCTCCCCCTCCTTCAAACACTTCACATTCACATTGAATACATGTACCTCCTCCTCCACAAGCAGAAGGCAAAAAGATCTTTTGATTCCCTAAGGTTGAAAGCAAGGTCCCCCCTGAAGGAACTTCAATGGTTTTTTCATCATTAATGGTGATGGTCACCGGTCCCGATGGAGATAACTTTTCTTTGGTCACCAACAATACGGCCACCAATAACAAAACCAACACTAAGAAAGCAACTACAGTTGCTAAAATGACACCTAACGTACTCGCTAAAATCATAGTTTATTCGTTTATTTCAGATGCTTCCACTACAGCTTCTGTAGCTTCGATCGTTGTATTATTAATTTCTTCAGACAGCACCGCAGTTTGCACCGATTCTTCCTTAGGAGCTTCTTCACCTCCGGTTAGCATACCTCCAAAGCTCATGAACCCAATTGCCATCAATCCTGTGATGATGAACGTAATTCCAAGACCTCTTAAAGGAGCAGGCACATTAGAATAGCGAATCTTTTCGCGGATTGCTGCAATGGCTAAAATTGCCAAGAACCATCCAATACCGGAGCTAAACCCATAGTTGAGGGCCAGTCCTAAGGTTTCAATATCTCTTGACTGCATAAAAAGTGAACCTCCTAAAATAGCACAGTTTACTGCAATTAAGGGTAAAAAGATCCCCAGTGAGTTGTATAAGGAAGGTGAGAATTTCTCAACCACTATTTCTACAAGCTGTACCATCGTTGCAATGGTTGCAATGAAAAGAATGAACGATAAGAAACTTAAATCGTAATCTGCATATTCCGGTCCTAACCATGTTAAGGCTCCTTCACGAAGAATGTACTGATCTAACAACCAGTTCATCGGGACTGTTACTGTTAATACGAAAATTACAGCAGCTCCCAATCCAACGGCCGTACTCACTTTCTTAGAAACCGCCAAATAAGAGCACATTCCCAAGAAGGTTGCAAACACCATGTTGTCTACAAAAATCGATTTGAAAAATAATTCGGTATGTTCTAACATAACACTGTTTTTATTTTAATTGCCGGAGCTAATTTTAATTTTCTTCAATTAAGGCACTGTTTCTACTGCGCTGTACCCAGATAATGATACCTACCACAATCAAAGCCATTGGTGAAAGCAACATGAATCCGTTATTTTCATATCCAATAGAATACAATCCCGTTTTTTCAATAGGATCCCCTAAAACAGGAAAACCTAATAATGTACCCGATCCAAGCAGTTCTCTAAAGAAACCAACGATGATCAAGATTACGCCATAACCCAATGCGTTTCCAATTCCGTCAAGAAAAGATCGCCATGGACCATTTCCTAAAGCAAATGCCTCAAAACGACCCATGATAATACAGTTGGTAATAATTAATCCGATGAATACAGATAGTTCTTTACTTAAAGAATAAGCATACGCTTTAAGCACTTGATCTACTACAATTACCAAAGCTGCTACAACCACAAGTTGCACGATGATTCTAATTTTTGATGGAATGATGTTACGCATTAAAGAAATTACCACATTTCCAAGTCCCAATACAAACAATACAGATACCGCCATTACAATGGACGCCTTTAACTGCGCCGTGATTGCTAATGCAGAACAAATTCCTAAAACCTGAATGGTGATCGGGTTGTTATCTGCTAAGGGGTCTAAAATTAATTTGCTATCTTTTTTTGATAATAGTCCCATACCCTAGTTGTTGTTTAAATTTTTAAAATAAGGCACATACAAGCGAAGGTCTCCTTTTAACATGGCCGTTACACCATCTCCTGTAATAGTGGCTCCTGCGATCGCATCCACTTCATTGTCGTCCTTATTATCGTTCTTTGGATCGGCGTTTCCTTTGGCCACAGTGATTCCTTCAAAATTTCCGCCGTCGTTGAAGAGCTTCTCTCCTGAAAAATCGTCCATAAAGAAACGTTCTTTGATGTTTGCTCCTAATCCTGGTGTTTCTCCTTTGTGATCGAAAAATACGCCTTGTACTACCATGTCTTTATCCAAGGCAACATACCCCCAGATTGCATCCCAAAGTCCTTTTCCTCGAACCGGCGCGACATAATAGGTTTGTCCGTCTTTTTCTCCAACGAACAAGGGAAGTCTTCTTGTGTAAGACGGGTCCTTTGCAAGATTCTTTTCCTTTTTAAGATCGATCAAATATGCATTATCGTTTTCGGTTACCTGGTCTCCTTGAATTACCAATTGTTTTTTGATGTATTCTGAAAACACCTGACCGGCTTTTTCAGCAGCGATAAATTCTCTACTGCCGTCTACATTATCATTTACGCCCATCGCGTACAAAATATTCTGCTGAATCTCGATACGTTGATTCTCACTAATGGTTGGTTTCAAACCCTGGGCAACAAATGCCAACAAAGCGCCAACCACTATCACCATCAAAATGGAAAAGAGGATCGTATAACTATTTTTATCTGTGTTTATAGCCATCGTTAAGCGTTTTTAACTTTTAATCGTTTCATTCTTCGTTTAATATTTCCTTGAAGCACGTAATGGTCAATGGTTGGAGCAAATACGTTCATCAACAATATTGCTAAGAAAACACCTTCTGGGTAAGCTGGATTAAATACCCTAATCATGATCGAAATGAACCCAATTAAGAATCCGTAAATCCATTTACCCTTATTGGTTTGAGATGCTGTCACAGGGTCGGTCGCCATATAAACAGCGCCGAATAAGATACTACCAATGATTAAGTGCTGCCAGAAAGGGACGCTCATTAATCCGTAGAATTTAGAAGCTTCAGTAACAATCCCTGAATCTACTACTAGGTTGAAAATAGCTCCCATTGCCAATGCTCCGGCCACTGTGCTGAAAATAATTCTCCAACTTCCGATTTTGGTAAAAATTAGAAATAAAGCCCCTACTACAATAAGTACTTTTGAAGTTTCTCCCACCGAACCTGGAATAAAACCCCAAAACATATCCCAAAGACTATAGATAACTTCTTGGTTCTGAGCATAACTTCCTAGAATGGTTTCTCCAGAAATAGCATCGGGTGTTCCAGCGCGTTCTACTGCACCGTGAACCCAGACCTTATCACCACTCATCCAAGTAGGGTAAGCAAAGAATAAAAAGGCTCGAATAGTGAGCGCGGGATTTAAAATATTCATTCCTGTACCGCCAAAAACTTCTTTTCCTATCACTACTCCAAAGATTACAGCAATGGACAACATCCATAAGGGAATATCTATGGGAACAATTAAAGGAACTAACATTCCTGTTACCAAATACCCTTCTTCAACTTCATGGCCTTTAATTACCGCAAAAATAAATTCAACGGCCAAACCAACTCCGTAGGAAACAATCACCAGAGGAAGCACAGTCCAACAGCCGAGAATAAAATTATCCCAAGTGAGGAAATTATCCCAAGGTGCGGCTCTTAGAAGCGGATCAATGGCTGCATAGTGTTGGTATCCTGCATTAAATATTCCGAAGATTAAACAAGGAACCAATGCCATGATTACAGTATTCATCGTTCGCTTTAAATCATCCACCGCTTTAACGTGAGTACCTCCGTGGGTAGTCTCGTTGGGTGAATATAAAAAGGTATGCAACGCATTGAAGGCGGGTGCCATCTTTTTCCCTTTGTATTTTTCTTTTAGCGTATGTAATTTTTGTTTCAATCCCATAGCATTATCCTATTTCTTTATACATTAAGTCCAAACCTTCTCTAATAATTTTTTGGTGCGGTTGTTTAGACACACACACAAATTCGGTGAGTGCAAAATCTTCAGGAGCTACTTCATACATGCCAAGTGCTTCCATCTGGTCTAAATCCTGAACCATGCATGATTTTAAAATCTGTAAAGGGAAGATATCCAAAGGAAAAACCTCTTCATAATTTCCGGTGACTACAAATGCACGATGCTCTCCATTCGTATTCGTATCTAAATCGAATTTCTTGTTCGGAGTTAACCAAGAAAATGTCAAGGCTCTAGACGGTGAAATTTTATTAAAAACCGGCTTATTCCATCCAAAGAATTCGTAATCGTCTCCTTCTGGAATAATGGTTACTGTATTTGCGTAAAATCCTAAATGACCTTTAGGTGAAATTTGAGTTCCGGTAAGTACATCTCCACTGATAACGCGACTGTGATCATCGGTCATTCCAGAATCGTAT
>JAHEMY010000028.1 GCA_024643425.1 Flavobacteriaceae bacterium | reverse complement strand
GCCCTGAGGTAGGTATGTTTGCCTTGTAAGGTCATTGCCATGTTCCTTTAAATACTTGTTGTGCAGGACCAATCAAACGAACCTGTTCATATCCATGTTCTCCTTTCTCAAATTGAACAAGTAGATGACCACCCGGGGTTAACAATCGAACCGAATTTGAACTTGTTGCACCTTTCTCATACATGGCAATACCCACTGCAGTTACTCCGGTGCCACATGACAAAGTTTCATCTTCCACTCCCCGCTCGTAAGTGCGCACTTGAAAGGAATTTGCATCGATTTGCGTAACAAAGTTAATGTTTGCACCATCGGGTCCATAGATTTCATTGCGAAGCCTTTTACCCTCTTCAAACACAGGAAAATTAAGTACCTCATCCACATTTTGAACATGATGAGGTGATCCTGTATTTAAAAACATATAGGTGTCCATAGTTTTAATAGATCTTACATCGTTCATCCCTAAGGATATTGTAACGCCTTCAATGGTCGCTTGGTGAATTCCATCCACCGCTTCAAACTTCGCTTCACCCTTTATAATCCCTAAGAAATGTGCAAAGTGTACAAGACATCGTCCTCCGTTACCACACATACTGCTTAAATTTCCATCGCTGTTGTAATAGACCATGGTAAAATCTAGTTCGGCATGTGACTCTAATAATATGAGCCCATCGGCCCCTATGCCAAATTTTCGGTCGCACATTTGCGCCACAAGTTTGGTATTATTTTTGGGGAAAATGAGACTGCGATTATCAATTAAAATGAAATCGTTTCCGGTTCCTTGATATTTATAAAATGTGAATGGCATACCGTACAAAGGTATAAAAACACAAACCTAAAAGAAACCTGAAATCGATGTTAAATACACGTTAATTAAGAATTTCATTAACAATAGAACAAGACGTATTGAGTTAATTTTAATAAAAAAACAGACTATTATGAAACAAACAGTTCGTTTATTCTTCGTTGCCTTAGTTGCCGGAGCAACTTCCTTAGGCGGTTACAAATGGTTTGTGGAGGATTCCCAGAACACTGCTGTGGTCACAACAGCCGAAAATCCTTCTATTATTTCAACTAACTTTTCCAATGCTACAGCGTTAGAAACAATCGACTTTACAGCGGCTGCTGAAAAAACAGTTCACGCTGTGGTCCACGTTAAAAACACGACAGTGAGTAGACAGCCTACCAGCATGATGGATTTATTTTATGGAGGTGGTACCCCAAGGGCGATGATTGGTACTGGAAGTGGTGTTATTATAAGTCCGGATGGTTATATCATTACAAACAACCACGTGATCGACAACGCCACGCAACTGGAAGTTACGCTGAACAACAATAAAACTTACGAAGCACAATTAATAGGTACGGATCCAAAAACAGATATCGCTTTGATTAAAGTTGAAGCAGACGAAGATTTACCCTTCGTTCCTTTTGCTGATTCGAATGGTGTGAAAATAGGTGAATGGGTACTGGCCGTAGGAAATCCTTTTAACTTAACCTCAACGGTAACTGCGGGGATTGTTAGTGCCAAAGCAAGGGATTTAAATGAATTTGATAGCAATCCTCAGTCGTTTATTCAAACGGATGCCGCAGTGAATCGAGGAAATAGCGGTGGTGCTTTGGTGAATACTCAAGGCCAATTAATTGGAATTAATACTGCCATTACCAGTGAAACAGGTTCCTATGTGGGCTATTCATTTGCGGTACCCTCCAACACGGCCCGAAAAGTAGTGGAAGACATTATGGAATACGGTAATGTTCAACGCGGAATATTGGGGATTCAAGGAGGTAGCCTCGATTCTGAACGAGCTAAATTATATGGTGTAAGCGAAACTGAAGGAGTCTATGTAGCAGGGATTGAAAAGGGAAGCGGAGCCGATAAAGGAGGTATTAAAGAAGGAGACATCATTAAAAAAATTGACGGGTACAAAATTGCAAAATTTGCCGACCTAGCGGGTTATTTAGGGTCCAAAAGGCCAAACGATGTAGTCGATGTAACCGTATTGCGAGATGGTGATGCTAAAGTGATTCCCGTGACCCTTATAAAGTTGGAGATTTATGAAATAGATGCCTTAGGGTTGGAAGTAAAAAATGCAACTAAATCCGAATTAAAATCTCGTGGTGTAGAGCAAGGGGTACAAGTAAGTAGAACCCTATCCCGAGAGATGCAACGCTATAATTTGGTGGGGATTATCATTACAAAAATTAATGATGAGACGGTAAAGGATATTGATGATGTGAAAAGAATTGTAAATAGTTACGGTTCGAACGATCCTTTAAAAATTACTTTTGTAGATAATAAAGGAGAAACTAATTCATTTATTTTTAGGTAATTATTTAAGTTAATTTTCCAAATGGGCCTGCATTGTTTGAACATATGCAGGTCTTTTTATTTTTAAGAATATCTTTTTCGAAAACGTTTTAGAATTGTACTTTTGCAAAAATTTTCAACCCCCTAAAAAACACCGTTATGAGTTTTGATGAAGTTTATGAAAAAGAACTTTCCTTTCAAACCGATCGTAGAAAAGCGAGCGTAGAATTTATTAAAATTGTAAGCGACCTTTGGTATGATAAATCCATCGAATTGGTCCTATTTCGCAATCAGTTGATTGACCGAAATGTGAGCGAAATTCTTAATCTTCATGAATATGCGGGTGAATTTGTTCAAAAACCTATCTCTATTTTCGACAGTGTTGAAATTGCACAAGCCATTAAAACACTCGATTTGCCTCCTGCCAAATTAGACATCGGAAAACTTACCTACGAATACCACCTAGAGGACAATCTTTATCAAGATGCGATGGCGTTCGTAAGTGATAAGCTAAAAGGTGCTAAAGCCCAAAAAAGCATCGTGCCAAAGGATGTCGTTCTTTATGGATTTGGGCGAATTGGTCGCTTATTGGCTCGTGAACTGATGACGCGCACAGGAAAGGGAAACCAAATGCGATTGCGTGCTATTGTTACTCGTGACAAAACAGATGTATCGATTCTTGAGAAAAGAGCCACCTTATTGCAGTATGATTCTGTACACGGTGACTTCCCTGGAACTGTAAGCGTGGATGTAGAAAATAACGCTTTAGTAATTAATGGAACCACGGTACACATGATTTCCGCAAATGCTCCGGAAGACATTGACTATACAAAATACGGCATCGAAGACGCCTTAGTTATTGATAATACAGGTGCCTTTCGTGACGATGTCGCCTTAAGCCGACACTTAAAATCTAAGGGGGTATCTAAGGTGTTGCTTACGGCACCTGGTAAAGGAATTCCGAATATCGTACACGGTGTAAATCATTTAGACCACAACCCAAAGAAAATTGATATTTTTTCGGCAGCCTCTTGTACCACCAATGCCATTACCCCCGTTTTAAAGGCGATTGAAGATTCCCTTGGAGTGGTTCATGGACACTTGGAAACCATTCATGCCTATACCAACGATCAAAATTTGGTCGACAATATGCACAGTAAATACCGACGTGGCCGCGCTGCTGCCTTAAACATGGTGATTACCGAAACCGGTGCCGGAAAAGCGGTAAGCAAAGCACTTCCTTCCTTCGAAGGAAAATTAACTTCCAATGCCATTCGAGTTCCAGTTCCAAATGGTTCGTTAGCGATTTTAAATTTAACCCTTGAAAATGCTACTTCAAGAGATGGAATTAATTCCATCCTGAAAAAGTATGCGTTGGAAGGTGATTTGGTAGAACAAATTAAATACTCACTTAGCAACGAATTAGTTTCGAGTGATATCATTGGATCGTCGGCACCTTCTATATACGATAGCAATGCCACCATCGTTACTGAAGATGGTAAGAATGTGGTATTATACGTTTGGTATGATAACGAATACGGATATAGTCATCAGGTCATTCGTCTAGCAAAGTATATTGCTGAAGTTAGACGTTATACGTATTACTAAGAGGAAAATACCAAGAGATTTTTATAACCCTGACGAAACGTTGGGGTTATTTTTTTATAGCTCCCATCCGGCGCGATAATCCCGTTTCACCCATTGGTTTGCTTCTTCCCAATTGGTTACTTTCATATTGGCTCCGTCCCATAAGATAGTGCGGCGCCCGGGATAATCATATGGATCCCATTGCCCTGCTTCTTTTCCTTCTTTAAGCGCTTTATATTGGTAAGCCTTTATGGCCAAATTCCCCATTAATACGGCCTCCGTTAACGGACCACCATAAGAAAAAGGAGAAGAAGTTAGTCCTCCATTTAAAATGGCATTCACCCAATCGCCTTGGTGGGTAGTCGTTACCCGCTTCAAAGTAGGTGTTGGTGGTGTAAAAGCGGCCATTCGTTCCGCAGGCAGTAATCTTGGATTTCGAGAATACGTATTTGTAACCATAATACCATCCGTTCCGTGAAAAATACTTCCTCCACCATCGCCTCCGGGAGTTTCTCCATTCCCTAATTCGGGTGGAAGATCCGGCATAATCCCTCCGTCGTACCAGTTTAACGAAACATCGCCATGTTTTTTTGTATCAAATTTAAGGCGAACCACCGATGATGGCGGACAAGCCTCGCGGTAATCGGCTTCCACGAAATCGTTAGACCAAATCGTGGTACAACTAGCCTCCGCTTCGTAAGGAAAACCGAGCCCTAAGGTTTTAAAAGGAGTTTCCATAATATGGCATCCCATATCACCCATCGCACCGGTTCCGAAATCCCAAAAACCACGCCATTTGAACGGTAGGTAATTTGAATTATAAGGTCGCATAGCTGCGGGTCCTAACCATAAATCCCAATCTAGCGTTTCTGGAATGGGTTCTCCTTCGGTGATGTGTTTGAAGCCTTGTGGCCAAACTGGTCTATTCGTCCAACAATCTACCCGATGTACTTTTCCAATAACACCTGCGTCAATCCACTCTTGCGCTTGTCGAATTCCTTCACCTGAGGCTCCTTGATTTCCCATTTGAGTAACGATATTCATTTCAGCAGCCACCTGAGCCATCATTCGGGCTTCATAGATATTGTGCGTAAGTGGTTTTTCAACATAAGCATGCTTTTTGGCCTTCATAAAAGGTAACGCAATGGTCGCATGGGTATGATCGGGAGTTGCAACCATCACCGCATCGATTTCACTTAAATGATTATCGTATAATTTTCTGAAGTCTTTATATTTTTTCGCCAAAGGATGAGCCAAATAACTAGCACTCGCTCGAGCGTCATCCACATCGCACATGGCGACAAATTTTACTTTACCCGTTTCAAAAAGCTCCCCAACAACGCCTCCTCCTCGACCTCCAACACCGATGGCCCCAACATATAGTGTATCGCTTGGAGGTACGTGTTTACCGCCTAAAACAAAGCTTGGAACAATGGTGAATGCCGCACTCGCAGCGGCCGTTTTTTGAATAAAGGATCGACGTTTCATAGAATTACAATGGGTTAGCGTTCTAAAGATATAAAAAGATCGTTTACCACTTCGGAAACCTTAC
Source organism: Flavobacteriaceae bacterium (assembly GCA_024643425.1). Taxonomy (GTDB): domain Bacteria; phylum Bacteroidota; class Bacteroidia; order Flavobacteriales; family Flavobacteriaceae; genus JAHEMY01. Next base: position 21,616 of record JAHEMY010000028.1, on the reverse strand, counting down.
AGCTTTAACTTTGAAAATCTCGATGAGTGAGATTTTACATTGGTAAATTTCCTGAGGGTTATTTTCAGTACTTTTGTGTTTTAAAACTCCCTGGTCAACTCAATATCCGGGAAAGGAAAAATTTAACAAATGCGCATCGATATAATTACCGTTCTACCTGAACTATTGCAGAGTCCTTTCGAAGCTTCAATATTAAAAAGAGCTATTGAAAAAGGAATGGTTGAAATCCATTTTCACAATTTAAGGGACTATGCTACGAACAACTACAAACAAATTGACGATTACCAATTTGGAGGAGGCGCGGGAATGGTGATGATGATAGAGCCCATCGATAAATGTATTTCTGGATTAAAAGCACAACGTACCTACGACGAAGTCATTTATATGACCCCGGATGGTGTTACCCTGAATCAAAATATAGCGAATGAACTTTCACTGAAAGGAAACCTCATCATTTTATGTGGTCATTATAAAGGAGTCGATCAGCGCGTTAGGGATCATTTTATCACCCGCGAAATTTCGATTGGAGATTACGTACTTAGCGGAGGTGAATTGGCAGCTGCTGTTTTATGTGATACTATCATACGACTAATTCCCGGGGTTCTGAGCAACGAAACCAGTGCGCTGACTGATTCATTTCAAGACGATATGCTAGCTCCTCCTATTTATACGCGTCCGGCGGAATATAAAGGTTGGGAAGTTCCAGAAATCCTATTAAGTGGCAATACCGCTAAAATTGAAGCATGGCGAGAGGCGGAAGCCCTAAAACGCACCCAAGAGCGCCGTCCGGATCTCTATGCCAAAGAATAAATTTGTTTGAATTTATATTTCCGTTTGTGTGATGAAAGTCACATTTAATAAGGTATTCTTCTTCGTATCTTTATGTATTAAATATTGAGATTATGAACCCGCTTAACAACATTGGTCTTGACGCCAAAAAAAGCAGTGAACTTTCAGTGCTATTAAACGATCTACTTGCCAATTATTCAGTTTTATATCAAAATGTAAGAGGCTATCATTGGAATGTGAAGGGTGAAAAGTTTTTTGAACTTCACTTAAAATTCGAAGAGTTATACAACAATCTTTTTTTAAAGATTGATGAAATCGCCGAACGTATATTAACGCTAGGGCATCGACCAAATCACAAAGTTTCAGATTACCTTCTCGTGAGCGCTATTCATGAAACTCATGAGGTTGAGGATGGCCTTTTTGCCATCGAGAATATTTTGAGTTCCTTCAAAGAATTATTGGCGAAGCAGCGTCACATCTTGCAACTAGCCTCTGAAATTGGAGACGAAGGGACCAACTCTTTAATGAGTGATTACATTCGAGAACAAGAAAAGATGATTTGGATGTACTCGGCTTATTTAGACAAATAAACTAATTAGAGACTTGCAGGTAATTTAAAAATGTTTATTTTTGCACCCACTTAATCCAACCTCTGGCGATAGACGTGTATGTTGTTTTAATTTTAACTAGTTTGAATTAAGCATTATGGAAGCGTTAATTAAATTTGTTCAAGACGAATTTGTAACCAAAAAAGAATTTCCTGAATTTTCAGCCGGTGATACCATCACTGTGTATTATGAAATTCGTGAAGGTGAAAAAACAAGAACTCAGTTTTTTAGAGGTGTTGTGATCCAAGTAAAAGGAACCGGTATTACAAAAACCTTTACCATCCGAAAAATGTCAGGTACCGTTGGGGTAGAGCGTATCTTCCCAATTAATATGCCGGCACTTCAGAAAGTTGAAGTGAACAAAAGAGGTAGTGTACGTAGAAAGCGTATTTATTACTTCCGTGGACTTACCGGTAAGAAAGCAAGAATTAAAGAAAAGAAATACTAGTATTTCCTTTCCAAAACAACAAAAAGCGACCTATTCTTTAGGTCGCTTTTTTTATTGACAAATGTTAATAACGGTAGTTGAAAAACTGTTACTATAAACACTATAAAAAAACTTGCTATTTACATTTCCCTTAGTACATTAGCAATATCAAAGTGGTTAAATAATCACGGAGATGTTATAAAGTAACGTTCTTTATATAAGCTTTTCGACATCATTAAACGGAACTTAATTCCACTAGGTGCTGAGTCCGGATGAAGAAAAGTAGGGTGTATATCTCAATATAAATTATCAGTTCTAAATTGATAGTTCTTAGAAAGTTGCACTCTTTGAAGCAAATCACAGCTGCAGGGGTATAATAAACCTGCTCAAAATCGTAAAGATTAGTTGGTAACGATTTGATTCACAAGAAGCCATGTCAAAGTAGCAATACAATGAGATGGCTTTTCTTGTTTTTATTCTGGTTCACCCATGACTTCTTACCCTATTAATTCTTGACAGCTTTCTTTGTAATATGTATATTTGCAAGCCTTCATAAAATTTGATAGGTAGATTAATTCTTGAAAACTTATATATGACAAAAGCGGCTAAAATTATTTATACGAAAACAGACGAAGCTCCATTCTTAGCAACACATTCCTTACTTCCTATAATTAAATCGTTTACGCATTCCTCAAACATTGAGGTTGAAACTCGAGATATTTCTTTAGCCGGTAGGATTATTGCAAACTTCCCTGAGTTCTTAAATAAAGACCAACAAATAGGTGATGCCCTTTCAGAATTAGGAGAATTGGCTAAAACGCCCGAAGCCAACATTATAAAATTACCAAACATCAGCGCTTCGATTCCTCAATTAACCGCGACCATCAGCGAACTGCAATCCAAAGGATATGCACTCCCCGATTATCCCGAAGATCCAAAGAACGAAGCAGAGAAGACCATCAAAACAAAATACGATAAAATTAAAGGAAGTGCCGTAAACCCGGTTCTTCGTGAAGGGAATAGCGACCGACGTGCCCCACAAGCAGTCAAAAACTTCGCAAAAAAACATCCACACAAAATGGGTGCCTGGAGCAAGGACTCGAAAACCCATGTTTCAACCATGGATCACGGAGATTTTTGTCATAATGAAAAGTCGGTTACCCTTGCTAAAGATGATAAGCTAACCATCACGTTATATCCCTCATCCGGAAACCCCGTAGTCCTGAAACAAGGTCTTGCGGTTTTGGCAGGAGAAATAGTCGATGCAACGGTGATGGAAAAAGAAGCATTACTCAATTTTCTTTCAGCACAAATTAAAAAAACCAAGGAGCAAGGAGTGCTTTTTTCATTGCACATGAAAGCAACCATGATGAAGGTGAGTGACCCCATCATTTTTGGTCATGCTGTACGGGTTTATTTTGCTGAGTTATTCAAGAAGCATCAAGCGACTTTTGATGCGCTTGGAGTGGATGTGAACAATGGTTTTGGGGATTTAATTGGTAAACTTTCTGAGCTTCCGGCCGATAAAAAACAAGAAATAGAAAACGATATTCAAACTATTTTAAATGGTGGGCCCGATCTTGCCATGGTAAATAGTGATAAAGGCATTACAAATTTGCATGTGCCGAGCGATGTGATAATTGACGCCTCCATGCCCGCCATGATCCGCACCTCTGGACAAATGTGGGACAAAGATGGAAAAACTCGCGATACCAATGCAGTAATTCCAGACAGTAGTTATGCAGCTATTTATCAAGCAACCATCGATTTCTGTAAAGAGCATGGTGCATTTGACCCTGCGACCATGGGTACAGTCCCTAATGTAGGGTTGATGGCACAAAAAGCCGAGGAATATGGTTCTCACGACAAAACATTTGAAATTACCAAAGCGGGAGTCGTGAAAGTTGAAAACCAAGCAGGAACTACCCTTATGGAGCATTCCGTAAGTGAGGGAGATATCTGGCGTATGTGTCAGGTGAAAGATGCTCCCGTTCAAGATTGGATTAAACTTGCTGTAACAAGAGCGAAGGCAACTGGATGGCCTACTGTTTTTTGGCTGGATGAACACCGCGCCCATGATGCAGAATTGATCAAAAAAATTAACCAATATTTGCCATCCTACGTTACTTCGGGACTTACTATAAAAATTCTTTCTCCTGAAAAGGCAACCTTATACACACTAGATCGCGTTCGCAAAGGTGAAAATACCATATCGGTCACAGGAAATGTACTTCGAGATTATTTAACAGATCTCTTTCCAATTTTAGAATTAGGAACCAGTGCAAAAATGCTTTCCATCGTTCCTTTGATGAATGGCGGAGGTCTTTTCGAAACTGGTGCGGGAGGTTCTGCCCCGAAACACGTACAACAATTTGTAGAAGAAGGTCATTTACGTTGGGATTCCCTTGGTGAATTCCTTGCACTAGCCGTTTCCTTGGAACACCTTGGAGAAAAATACAATAATGGAGATGCATTAATTTTATCGGAAACCCTAGATAAGGCAACCGAAAAGTTATTGGACAATCAGAAATCACCTTCCAGAAAAGTGAATGAGATTGACAATCGTGGAAGTCATTTTTATTTGGCACTCTATTGGGCAGAAGGACTTAAAAATCAGACAAAAAGTGAACGTCTGAAGCATGAGTTTGAACCCATTTTCAATGAATTATCCGCTCATGAATCGCAAATTATGAATGAATTGAATGCAGCTCAGGGTGCACCCGTAAATATTGAAGGGTATTATTTTCCAAATGAAGCAATCGTGAATCAAGAAATGCGTGCTAGCAAGACGCTAAATACAATCTTATCAAAATTAAACTAATAATTTGCCCTTATTAATTTTAACAAGCCCTTCACACAAAGGGCTTTTTTGTTATAGGTTCATAGAGTATCTTTGAACAAAAAGAATGCGATTGAAAAAGATACTACTTCTCCTATTTTTAGGGAGTACGCTGTTTTGTTTTTCTCAAAATAAATATACCCTGAGCGGTACTGTTACCGAAGCGGATACGGGAGAGACCTTAATTGGGGTAAATATTCTTATTCCCTCAGAACGCGCCGGTGCCATCACCAATGAATATGGTTTCTACTCCATCACCCTTCCAGAGGGCAGCTATGAAGTATCCTATAGCAGTTTAGGATTACGTACAGAAACCTTGCAAATTGACCTGACGCAAAATGTGGTAAAGAACATGGCCCTGGAAAACAGTGCCGAAGAATTGGAAGAGGTAGTAATTAAAGCAGATGCCGAACGATTGGATATTCGTACACCGCAAATGAGTGTGAACACCTTGTCGTCCAATACGATAAAAAGTATTCCGGTAGTCCTGGGAGAAGCCGATGTTATAAAATCCCTCTTACTCCTTCCCGGAGTTTCAAACGCAGGAGAAGGTAGTTCTGGTTTTAATGTTCGTGGAGGAGCGGCCGACCAAAATTTAATTTTATTGGATGAAGCAACGATTTTCAATTCTTCTCACCTATTTGGATTCTTCTCGGTATTTAATCCGGATGCCATTAAAGATGTTAAACTTTTTAAAGGGAGCATCCCCTCTCGATACGGAGGTCGTGTTTCTTCGGTTTTGGACATATTTCAAAAAGAAGGAAATAGTAAAAATTTCAAATTAACCGGAGGTATCGGTGCTGTTGCGAGCAGATTGTTAGCCGAAGGTCCCATTGTGGAGGACAAGGCTGCTTTTTTAGTAGGTGGACGAGCTTCTTACGCTCACTTGTTCTTACCGCTTTTGGATATTGAAAATAAGGCTTATTTCTACGATTTAAACACCAAAATTAATTACCGGATCAACGATCGAAACAACTTATTTTTATCAGGCTATTTTGGCCGAGACCTATTTAGTGTAAACGATAGTTTCATCAATGTTTACGGGAATGCGTTAGTAAATTTTCGATGGAACCACATTTTCTCCGATAAGTTATTTTCGAACTTATCCCTTATTTATTCGGACTACTATTACGGCTTAGAATTAGATTTCGTAGGATTTGAATGGAATTCGGGGATTCAAAACTTCAACTTGAAGTACGACCTGAAAGATTATATTTCAGACAAGCTTCAGATTAATTATGGACTGAACAACATTTACTACAGTTTCAATCCGGGAAAAATTAAGCCTAACGGTCCTGACTCCGGGATTGTAGAAGAACAGCTCATTAAAAAATATGCCAATGAAACTGCTGTTTATGTCGATGTTCAATACGATATTACGGAAAACCTCAGCACTGAATTTGGGGTTCGCATGAGTCATTTTATTCGCTTTGGCCAAGAAGAAATAAATGTATACGCCGACGATAATCCAGTGATCTTTGATCCCTTCCTCCTTATTTACAAAGAAGCAGAGCCTATTGAAACCATTCCTTCTAGCAGGGGCGATCAATTGGCTTCGTATACCAACTTCGAACCCAGAATATCTGCCTCCTATGCTTTAAACGACAATCAGTCTATAAAGGCCAGTTATACACGACTCTCTCAATACCTTAATTTGTTGTCCAACACCAGCTCGCCAACTCCCCTTGATGTGTGGACGCCCAGCGGCCCGTATGTAAAACCTCAGTTGTTGGATCAATATGCCATAGGGTTTTTTACTTTTTTAAAGGATCGAGACTATTCACTGGAAATCGAAACCTACTATAAAGATGTCCAAAACAGGATAGACTATATCGACGGAGCCAATCTTATTGCCAACAATGCCATTGAACAAGTGATCTTAAATGGCGAAGCAAGATCTTATGGTGTCGAAATGCTGCTTCGAAAAAATTCAGGGAAATTTCAAGGTTGGTTATCCTACACCCTATCAAAAAGTGAACAACGTACTCCTCCCAGAAATGAAAATGAAACTGGAATCAACAATGGTGCATGGTACAACACTCCCTACGATAAACCGCATGATATTTCAGTCTATGCCAGCTATGAATTAAGTGATAAATGGTCGTTCAATAGCAATTTTATTTTTCAAACAGGTCGCCCTACCAATTACCCCATCGGTCAGTTTGTTTTCCAAGATGTGGTTGTACCTTATTATGGCCTGAGGAATGTGGAGCGTCTCCCCTCCTACCACCGACTCGACCTTTCTGCGGTTTTAACACCAAAGAAAAATAAAGGCCGGAAGTGGCAAAGTGAATGGGTTTTCAGTATTTATAACGCGTATAATCGGAGAAATGCGGCTTCCATCAATTTCAGACAAAATGAAGATACGGGAGTAAATGAAGCCGTGCGAACCTCCATCTTTGGCATCGTTCCTTCGGTGACTTATAATTTTAAATTTTAAGCTATGAAAAAAATCATTCATCTTTCGGCATTTGTATTACTTATCACCGGGTTTATTGCATGTGAGGATGTCGTAGAAATAGCAGTTCCTCAGGACGATCCAAGACTTGTTATCGATGGATTAATCCGAGTGGACACCACCCAAGAGTTTGTGGATGTAAGAATAAAAATGACGAAGACCACTTCCTTTTTTGAAACGGTAGAACCCGTATCCAACATTTCCACTATTTATATTTATTACGGAGTTGAAAACGAATTTGGTGAAATTGTCGATGGCGCTTTTTCAAACTTAACAGAACTTGAAGCAGGATCCGGCATCTATGTTCCAAATCCCGACTTCACCTCGGATCAGCGAATTCGGACCAGTAGCCTAAGTGATGAAACTGCTTTATGGCTTATCATCGAATATGAAGACCGCAAGTATGCTGCTAAAACCTATTACGAATCTTCCGTCCCTTTCGATTCGGTTGTTCAAGGAGACGGCACCTTATTTGACGAAGACCAGACTGAAATTGTCCTATCCTTTACCGATGATCCCAATAAAGCAAACTATTATCTGTTCGATTTAGACAATGCCAATTTCTTAACCTCTGAAGATACCTTTTATCAAGGGCAAGCTTTTTCATTTTCCTATTTCGACGATAGCGATTTAATGCCTGGAGATACAATCAGAATAAGTATTATGGGATCGAGCAAAGACTTTTACGATTATATGAATCTTTTATTGGAACAAAGCGAAGGTGGCTTTGGACCCTTTGAAACACCAGCAGCAACAGTTCGTGGAAATGTGTTTGACGTTACCGGAATTGACAACATCAATAATTTCAACAATGTAAATTTAGTGGATAATTTTCCATTGGGGTATTTCTCGGTCTCTCAGGTATTTTTAGAAACTCTAGTAATCGAGTAGTTTATTTGGAAGCGGAGGTCAACAACTGTTTGGTCTTTTCTGTTATTAGGCTTTCAGCGTGATCAAAACTATAAGAAGGCGGTTTGGTTGGGTCGTATAATTCAGCTGCGTCTAACAATCCCAATGCTGTAAACTCCGCCCTGTTCAGGTTCAACTTTCCACAAATTCCAAGTACCGGAATTTCATAGGGTGTAGCAGCCTGGATCATCCCATAGACAAATTTTCCGTAGGCTGTTTGATGATCTATTTTCCCTTCACCAGTAATGATATAATCGATAGCATGTTCCTTAATAATGTTTTTAAAATTCGATAAGCTTAAAATGAAGGATGTTCCACTAAGATACTCCGCTTTCAAAAAACATTTCAAACCATAAGCAGTTCCCCCTGCAGCCCCTGATCCGGGAGTGTTTGCCTCGGTTCTACCCAGCGATTGAACTACTTGTCTATCCAAATTTTGAAGTCCCGCATCCAGCTCCTTGATGACCTCAGGGCTAGCGCCTTTCTGTTGTGCATAGGTATAGGCCGCTCCCTCCTTTCCAAATAAAGGGTTTAAAACATCATTCACCGCATAGATTGAAAGATGGCTAATATCTTGTGCAGGTACTTCTATTCTGGTAATTTTCATCAATGAATCTCCTACCGGCGGAAGTTCATTTCCTTCAGCATCCAGAAATCGGTATCCCAATGCGACCGCAATGCCCATTCCTCCATCGTTTGTAGCGCTTCCTCCTATTCCCAAATAAACCTGCTTTGCTCCTTTTTCAAGTGCATGCTTGATTTGAATACCCGTCCCTAGTGTTGATGTTACCATAGGATTACGTTCTTCATTGGTAAGCAATTCTATTCCTGAAGCTTTTGCCAATTCAACATAAGCAGTTTTATGTTTTACATCGAATAAATAAGATGCTTTTATGGGTCTCCCAAGTGGGTCTTGCGTTAGAACGACAATCTCTTTTAATTCCGGTAGGTATCCTTTTACAGCCTCCAAAAACCCCTCTCCACCATCGGAGGCAAACAATTGGAAACATCGTGCGTCCGGTGAATACTTATAAACCCCTCGTTCCATTGCATTGGCAACTTGTTGGGCGGTTAAACTGTCCTTAAATGCATCGGGTGCCAATAAAATATTCATCTAACTAAATATTTGAGGAACGAAATAACTAAAGATTAATATGGCCACGAAGAAGACCAAAAGAATATACACTTCCTTGGTATGAAGGTCACTGCGACGCACCTTAAATTCAAATCCTTCGGATGACTTTACAGGTGCTTTTGTTATTGCTGAAACTACATACGCCACGACCAAGGCGATGATTACCCCGGTAAAATTCAGCCAGATCCAAAATACGTCGAATCCAAGATCTATATGAAACAACTCTTGTATGGTTTTCGAGAAAATTAAATTGATTAATACTGCCGTGATAATTCCTGCATTCATTCCAATGTGGTTCACTTTCTTTGAAAAGAATGCCAAAAGGAAGGTTACCAAAACAGGTCCATAGAACACCGATCCAATGGCATTAATAATTTCGATGACGGCACTTTTACTTCCGCCGAATAAAAAGGAAAAGGCAATACAAACGATTCCCCAAAATACCACTGCCATTTTTGAAATGAACATGTACTTTTTATCCTCGAGTTTTTTACTGCCTCGATTAAAGAAATCTTCCACACTCACTGCAGAAAGGGAATTTATGGTCGAACTCAAAGAAGACATGGCTGCAGATAAAATGGCAACCATCAAAATACCAATAAAACCATGGGGAAGGTATTTTATAATAAATACCGGAATCATCAAATCGGCTTTGACGCCCCCATTAACAGCAGCTTCAGGAAAATATTTTTGAGTAGTGGCAGCGATATCTCCTAAGAAATCGGGCGCTATCGTAACCAAAGAACCTATAATCAAGCCCATCAAACAATACACCAACACCACTGGGAAACGCAACAATCCGTTGGCTAAAAGCAACTGACGAATGGTTTTTTCATTTTTTGCTGAAAGCATTCGTTGCGCTTGGGTTTGATCGCAACCGTAATAAGAAACATATAAAAAGAAGCCTCCTATCAACATCGGCCAAAATCCATATTCTTGATTTTCCCCAATGCCTAAGTTAAAATCGATTACCTGCAATCGTTCTGCAGGGAAACCTTGTTCCAACCCTCCCGCTTCTTGCAACAAATTCCAGCCGTACACTAGGCATACGATCAATCCACCAAATAAGATGATCATTTGAATCGCATCGCCCCAAACCACGGCTTTCATTCCTCCTTGCCAGCTATAAACAATGGTGATTACACTGATGATTAAAATGGTGTAGATGTAATCGATGTCCAAGACCGCCTGCAAAATAATGGCAATGGTGTAGACCATCACTCCGGTACCCAAGGCTCTGCTTATCTGAAAAACGACGCTTAAGATCATTCGAGTGGAAGTTGAAAATCGTCGTTCGACAAACTCATAGATACTCACAACTCCCGAACGGAACAATGGCGGAATCACAAACAACATAATAAACATCATCGCAATGGGAACCGCAAATTCGAAGGTGAGCCATTTCATTCCTCCTCCCAATTTTAACCCTACAAATGCAGGTGCTGAAATAAAACTAATGGCCGACAACTGCGTTGCCATAGTCGAAAGGCTTAAGGGAAACCATCCCATGCTCCTTCCGCCTAAAAAATAATCATTTGAATTTTTATTGTTCTTGAAGAAATTTCCCATTCCTAAGAAGAATAGAATATATACGGCAACAATGCTATAGTCCAGCCAATTCATACGTTAAGGTTTGTTGGTTAGTAAATCGATGGTTAATGCGGCACTCCATGAAAAATTATTTCCCCCATAGCCCTTCGTGAGGGTTTTGTTCATTTCTTTGGAAGGCTCAAAATATTCATAAAAGCCATATTTTTCAATAAATCCGAGCGTATCTCTCTTAATTTGATCGGCTTCATCTTGAAAGCCATACGCGAGAAGTCCGCGATAAATAAGCCAATTAAGATTGATCCAAATGGGGCCACGCCAATATTTTTCAGAATTAAAATGAACGCTCGAAGGATCAAAAGAAGCGCACAAATAATTTTCATGATTAGTTCCTGAAAAAGCCCCCCCTCTAAAATGAGTCATCATGTCGTTCGCTCGTTCCGCTGAAGGGATGTTGGCAAATAAAGGAGTGAAACTAGAAGAAGACAGAAAAGCCAATTTTCGTTCGTTTCGCAAATCGTAGTATACATACCCTTTTTGCTGACTATCGTAAAGCTTCGAATTCATGGCGGTTACCGCTCGCTCATTCCATGCCCTTAATTGTGATACCTTATCGGTTCTTCCCAAAAGTTCTCCTAAACGAATGAGACTCTGGTTGGAGGCAATGAGCATGCTGTTAAATAGTGGATCTTGCACCAAGAAAGGTGACTTTTGAGCAATCAATGCATCGTCGTACTTCCACTGTTTAAATAATTCGATAAGGTGAATGTAGTATTGATATTCTTTATTCGTAGGCCGGTGTGAAGCATCCACCAATTTGGTATCGCGACGATCCAGATTATAATCGGGAACTTCAAAAGTTTCCCAAATAAAATCCCAGACAGGCGTATTATCGGTGCCTGCTTCCCAATTATGACAAATATAGACCAGGCCTTCTTGAGCAGGGTCGCGATGGGTGTAAAAGTAATGATGATTCAGAAATACTGCGTCGTATACTTCTTCCAGAAAAGGCAAGAATTTAGGGTCTTGCTCTGAAATTTGATAGAGGGCTTCTAACACAAAACCCATTACCGGAGGCTGCGTAATTCCTGAAGTTTTCACCTTCGGACTCTGATCGCTTAAATGGGCTGCATGTACTTCAGGGCCAGGAAAATAGGTGTCGGAATCGTTGTGGAAGACAATATGCGGAATAAATCCATTTTTCCATTGCCCCGAGAGTAAGGATCGGATTTCTTGTTTAGCCCATTCCATCTCGACGTGAGCCCAACCAATGGCAATAAATCCGGAGTCCCAGTTCCATTGAAAAGGATACAAACCTTCGCAGGGGATGGTAAATCCATTTTTCCAATTATTCTTTAAGACTTGAAGGGCTTTCTCATGTAATGAAGACATAGACGAAACAGGATTGTTTCCTTTAAATATACAATTTATCTACGGTTCAAAAAAAATACCCTCCCGATGATAAATCAAAGGAAGGGTATAAAAAACTAATTAACCAATTTACTTACTTACAATAATCTTTTTATTGATCACAGCTCCTTGAACTGTCATTCGAACAATATAGACCCCATTCGCTAAGCCTGACACATCTTTGGAAATAATGCCATTATTAGTTTGTGAAGACGCTATTTCACCTACTAGATTTCCTAGTACATCGAAGATCTCGATAGTCGAATTCTCATCAATAGTGTAATTCGATTGAATGTTCAACACCTGCTTTGTTGGGACAGGATAAAGAATCACTCCATTACTTAGCTCCTCTTCTGAAATACCAAGTACAAATGCATCAATAATATTTGAGAAGGTTACTTCTGAAAGATCTTCTGCATATATAGTTTCGATGGCATATCGATATTGCTCCGTAGGGTCTGCAGAAGACCAATCTCCATCAACATAAGATGTTTCTGAAATTGGAGATGCATTCAATAATTCCCAGTTGGAAGTATTTGGAAATTCACTCGCCAATCCTCTAAACACATTATAGGTTAACACTTCCCCGTTGGTATCTGGGGTTCCGTCATCCATGGTGTTCAAACGCACATGAAAAGACATATTAGGCGCTCCTCCAAAAAAGTCGCTTAACAAGGTTACCGGTTGACCGGGATATTTGATCATCGCTGTATTTGGAATGTTTTCATCGGAAAAGTCGATTACCAATGAATTTGTGCTTTCCGGATTGTTTTGCCAATGAACGGCTACTGCGATGTCGTTATACACTACAATATTTGGCAAGTTGATTGTTTGCAAAGAATCCTGTTGAATTAGAAACAATTCAGAAGTAGCTAAAATTTCTTCCGTCGCTAAATCAATTACATCCATACTCACAAAATCCACTGCATTTGTATACAAATCGGTACGAATTTCAACACTGGTTAATGTGGTGATTTCATTTATCGTAAAGATATTGCCCAACCAAACATTTTCATTCGGTTCGTTGGTATAGCTAAATGAATTTACATCAAAATCATTCTGTAATTTCACTTTACTACTCTCTTGAGGGTTCTTCCAAGAAACGGTGACTTCCGTATCTGTGGAAACACTCACATCAAAAGGACTTAAGAATTCCTGTAACATAACAACATCCCCTAAATCAATAGCTTCACTTCCTACCGGAACAAGAATGGTTAAGGTTTCATAACCATAAAATGTAAACGTAAGTTCATATTCTGAAGATCCATACACCAATGGGAAGGTAAATTCACCGGCACTATTGGTTTGGGTAGTTTCATTGACATACCCAACCATTTCTACTTCCACGTTTGCCAGTGGTGCTGAAAGATTATTACTACCCACCACACGGCCTGTAATTTCTACTTGAGCGCGTTCTTCAAGAACAAAATCTTGCAATACATTTTCAGAGTCAAGCGTAGTGGCTATTGTTTGATCTATGTAACCAAACTTGGACGCTGTTACGTCATACGTTCCATAAGGAATAGGAATTAATTCATAGTCGCCATTACCATCGGTTTGAGCCGAAATACTCGTACCTTCGATAGATACAGTAGCATTGGCAATAACAGCACTGTTCGTGTCTGTAACATTACCACTCAAGGTAGCAGTGCTAATAGACGGATTGATTACAAATCGAGTGTACGCGTAATTTGTCCAAGGTCCAAAGAACGTTGGCGGGTTCAAAGGGTCCAATCCAAAAACATCTAAACTACTTATGGTTCTAATGTCGTTCCCTCCATTTTCGGTGCTATAAAAACGTGGAATGGATGGCCACCATTCAGGACTGTATTGGTAGTCTTGAACAACAATATTGTCAACTCCAGAATAAGGAATTGGCTGGTTAAAAGGGATATAAAGTTCGCGGTTATTTCCAGGTAAAATTTCTACAACGCCATCAAAAACCAAGACCAATTCAGCATTAGGAATATACCCACCCCCGAGGTCTGTAGTTTGAGTTTGTTTAATCCACACTTTCAACGGCAATTCTTGAACGCGATCTGACGCCAATAGATTATAGTAGGAATACACTATACCATAAATTTCTCCAGGGTTTTCAAAATCACTGTTCAAATATAGCGTTTGCGAGATGTCATCTTCACCAAGTGATTGGGTACTTCCATTTGCATTAAAAGGAAAGTTTAAATCTACTATCCCTTTTGGTCCCATCTCGTCTAGAATTGCAGTAGGCGCTACCACATGTACATTCGCTTCGCGAAAAGTATTATTCTCTAATTCTTCATCTTGTGCATATTCAATTTCAAAATACAATCGATGGGTACTTTCTCCAACAAAGGTATGGTTTACAGTGATTGTGGTCTCTTCCCAAGAATTCAAATTTGTTCCGCTAGCAGTGGCAAGTACGGTTCCGGGAGCTTCCATTAATTTAACCGTGTAATCGGTCCCCATTACGGGTAAGGAGCCTACGTTTTTGATCACGCAATCAAATCCTTCATTGACATTATCTCCGGCTAGGAAATACAGGTCACCATTCTTTATTTCTAAGTCATGATCGTATAGATGCAATTTCGCTGTGGAAGTAAATAAATCGAAGGATGCAAATCCTGATGCTCCTGCTGCTGATGCACTGCTCACACCGATATAATTATTCCCTTGCGCTGCACTAATATCGATGGTCACTAGTTGCCAAGTATTAGGTGTTACGTTTATGCCCTGGATGACATTTACTTCTCCAGTTGTTCCATTTTTCCAAACTAAATTGGTTGTGGTGGATTGAAAAGATGACTTTTTAATGTAAAAACTATAGGTGTCCCCTGGAACGATAGTTAGTCTTGGGGAATAAATGGTGTCGGTAACTGTTCCAAAGAAATTGCTATCAGGCTGACTTCCATAAAATTTGTCGCCCTCAACAGGATTTCCAAAATTAGTGTTCTCTTGTGTGCCAAAAACGATACTCCAGTGTTCCGGAGGAAATTGATTTCCTTCGAAGCTTTCACGAAATGTATCGACCGCGACCGTTGATAAGTACATATCGTTATCAGAATTTATATCGCCAAAAACATTTTGGGTAGCTTCAATTTCATAAACCCCGGAGGTCGCAAAATTATAGGTTCCTATTACCACTTCAATGCTATTTCCTGGCAATAAGTTTAATGAAGCATTACTGTACATTGGCTGTGAAGCGCCATTAACTGTCCAATTTATTTCTACTAGATCAATTGTATTAGCGCCAATATTTTTTATTGTAGCTACAACATCTTGAGGTCCTACATTAGGAATCATACCTTCTGGGGTAATAGCCACTAATGCTCCATCTTTAAGCGTGCTTACAGAATACGTACCTTCTATGAAATTATTCGATCCATCAAAATCGTTTGTAAGTGTTAGGGTCGCTTCAATGGAATACAATCCAGGAGTAGTAAAATCAAAATTCCCTATGGTTAAATTTGTAGAGTTACCTGAAGTTAAATTAAGACCAGTAGCGTTAAATTGAGGTTGTGAAGCCCCATTTACGGTCCAATCAATAGCTGCATTTTGAATGGTGGTGGTTCCTAAATTTGTAAAATTGATGATGACATCTTCAACACTCCCAACTTCTGAAACTCCTGTTGGATTCACAATTGCTGTTAGTGCACCATCTGTAAAAATATCCGGAGACACCGTGACATCGTCTAAATACCACTGATGCCATGTGCCTTCATACTGGAAAGCTACATAAATATTTTGTCCGTTATAGGCACTTAGATCAATACTATGTTCAATCCAAGTTTGTACAGTGATTGGTTCCATGGTTGAATAAACTTCTACAAAATCTCCGTCTGAAGGATTTCCACTGCCTGTAGAAATATGAACAGAGGCTCTATCATAGAATTCAACCGATTTATGGTAATCCCAAAATTTTAGATCGTAGTTCCCGTTAGTCACAAGAATTTGTGGAGTAACTAACCAATTGTCGCATTGACTATTGTCGATTGAGCTATAGGCTGAATGGTCTCCAGTATGAGAAATACTTTCAAAATCCTGTCTCCAACCATCTAGAGCAATTCCCAGCTCGTAGATACTCCAATCTGTGGGTGGCCAGCTCTCAAACCCTTCTTGAAGGGTGTTCACTTGAGCCATAGAAATCGCTCCAGTGAGTATACATAAGTAAATTAGAATTGTTTTTTTCATGATTCAAGTTTTAACAAAGCGCTCCGTATTAAAATGATACGGAGTGCTTTTAAATTTTTATTTATTCCTTAATTATTTTAGAAGTATGGTTTACACCGTCTATTTCTAAAAGAACTACATACATACCTGTTGGAAGGTTAGATACATCTACAGTCAAAATATCTTGTTGTGAAAATTTTTGATTCATCACCATCTGACCTAGTAAATTGGACATACGAAGGTTAACGTTGCTATAAACCTTGTTGAGATTCAATGTAAGATGATCTTTCACAGGATTTGGATAGATTGAAATTTCTAGACTAGGAGCAAAATCTGAAGAACCTAAAATAATTACTTCAAAACATTCTGAAACTCCAACACAATTTCCATTGGTGATTTCTACTGAATAACTACCATCAATTGTAGCTTCAAATTGTTGATTAGTTGCTCCAGGAATAGGTTCGTTATTAGAACAATCAATCCATTGATAGAATACTCCTGTTGCATTGGCAGTTAAAACCGATCCATTTTGAGTAACGGTAAGATCCAATATTATTTCTATAGGATTCTCAGAAACCGATACTCCCATACCTCCACCGATGCATTCTACAATTACACTGCCAATGATGGTCTCGTAACAATCCTTAGTAATGGTATAGCTATAGGCTCCGTAAGGCACATTCTCAAATACATCTCCAATTGGGTTCCCGGTTACAAGAGTCTCATCGTAGCCATTAGGACCTGTTAAGTTTACCGTGGCACCTTCCAAAGGAAGTGGAGATCCAACAAAGAAAAACACATCATTGTCAGTTTCTCCTAAAGGATTCTCAAAAACTGATACACCCATTCCACCGCCGATACATTCAACCGTTACCGTTCCGGTAATGGTCTCGTAACAATCTTTGGTAATCGTATAATCATATAGACCGTAAGGTACATTCTCAAACACATCCCCTATTGGGTTTCCGGTTACTAAGGTCTCATCGTAGCCATTAGGACCTGTTAAGTTTACCGTGGCACCTTCCAAAGGAAGTGGTGAGCCTACGAAGAAAAACACATCATTGTCGGTTTCTCCTAAAGGATTCTCAAAAACTGATACACCCATTCCACCGCCGATACATTCAACCGTTACCGTTCCGGTAATGGTCTCGTAACAATCTTTGGTGATCGTATAATCATATAAACCGTAAGGTACATTCTCAAACACATCCCCTATTGGGTTTCCGGTTACTAAGGTCTCATTATACCCATTTGGTCCGGTCATGTTCACCGTTACTCCTGATAATGGAAGTGGGGAACCTACAAAGAAAAATACGTCATTGTCAGTCTCTGCTGCTGGAGTATCAAATACCGATACACCCATGCCTCCACCAATACATTCAACCGTTACACTACCTGTGGCAGTTACATAACAATCTTTGGTCATGGTGTAGTTATACACACCGTAAGGTACGTTCTCAAATACATCTCCGATTGGGTTTCCGGTAACTAACGTTTCATTGTATCCGTTTGGTCCGGTCATGTTCACCGACACTCCTGATAATGGAAGTGGGGAACCTACGAAGAAAAATACGTCATTGTCGGTTTCTGCGGTAAGCGTTTCGAACACAGACACTCCCATGCCACCATTGGCATCAACAGTCACAGTTCCAGTTGTAGTAAGATAACAGTCCTTTGTTATGAAATAGCTATAACTCCCATAAGGAACCATTTCAAATACATCTCCGATTGGGTTTCCGGTAACTAACGTTTCGTTGTATCCGTTTGGTCCCGTCATGTTCACGGAGGCGCCACTTAGTGTTAATGGTGGTCCGCCAGCTTCCGTTAAAAATATAAATACATCGTTTGTTTGCCCTATCATTTGAAGGGAAGCAAATAGTACAAGCAATATAAAATACAGTCTTTTCATAATTTTTACTTTTTGGTAGATTTTTTGTTTTCAATTGAATTAATGATCTTTTTGATCCCTTTGGCCAAATTTTCATTTTGTTCGATAAGTCCTTCCAATTCAATTTCGAAGTCCTCTTTGTGTTCGTCGTTATTTTTTTTCTTGGTCATCGTATGTGGTTGTTTCTAAATGATTTAATTATTTGCAGCAAATATATTTAGGCAAGAAGAGGCCGTCATCATTTTAGAGAACACAAAAAGACTACAACTTAGAAATATCGAATCACAATAGTACTACACAAGATTTCATGTTCTTGTATATCAATTACTTATGATAAAATTATGAATTAAAGAAACAACGATTTCTAGCCTAGAAACAGCAAGAAATATTACAATTGTGTTAGAAAAGCTATCAAATTTTCGTCTCTATCGATATCTAATTTCTTTCGAAGACGAAAACGAGCCATGTTTATGCTCTTAACTGATTGGTGGGTGATGGAAGATATTTCCTTGGTTGACATATTGAGCCGAAGAAAGGCACAAATTTTTATTTCATTGGGGGTAAGATCCGGAAATGCCCCACTAAGCGCATCATAAAAGTCGGAATGTACTTCTTTGAAGCGCAGTTCGAACTCGTCCCAGACTTTATCGTTCGAATTTACTTTAAGTTCGTTGATCAAACCTTGGATTACAGATTGATTATCCTTTTTTGAAGATGGTTTTAAATCGACTAGTTGTCGTGCAATTTTAGTGAGGAATTCATTTTTTTCAACCAAATACATCATGTTTGAAGCCAGTTCCTTCTTTTTATAATCGATTTCCTGATTCAATTTTTCCTTTTCAAGCTCTAAATTCTCTTTTTTCAAGATTATTTTCGCCGTCTTGGCCTTTTGATTTAGAAACAAAAGCACCGTTATAATCAAACTAAGCAGTCCTACAATAAGTACCCCACTGTATAAAAGTTCTTTACGCTTATAATCTGCTTGCTTTTTAATTTCATCAATCTCCTTCTTTTTTAGAATTTCATCAAATTCATATTGCATTTTCAATTGCGTAATTCGCTTTAGGTCATTTTCATTTTGATACGCTTCGTTGCTTTCAATATAAATTTTGTTGTAATAAAGTGCCGAATCTATGGCCCGATTCTTTTCGTAGATGCTACTAAGCACTCTGGCGTTCTCAAAAATATTTTCGGTGTAAGAGTTTGCTTTTGCCAATTCCAAAGCCTTTAGTCCGTAGATTTTTGCTTGTGCAAATTCTTCTTTTAAATAATAAAATTGAGCCGCTGTGGTATAAATATCGGTTTGATAAATTGACAGGGGACCATTGTACTCAAAATTAGAATTTTCTAACAAGTTCAAACCCAGCTTTAAGTATTCTTGCGCCTTGTCGTATTCATTTTTTTGCAAGTAAATTCTCGTGATTAAGGTATAGGCTCTGGCCATGTCTGCCCAGTTTTCTTTTTCAGAAAATATTCGAATCGCGTCGAGGTAGCCCTTTAAGGCAGCATCTGTATTTCCTAAAATATTTTGAATGTTCGAGATATTGGACATTGCAACAGCAGCATCATATTCGTCCCCTATCTCTTTGAACAAGCGTGATGCCTGAATATAATTCTCGGTAGCATCGTCATAATCATCAATTTGAAGGTATAAGTTTCCTAAGTTATTATACAAATGTGGTAGGTATTCTATAAAGTTTTGCTCCTTTGAAATATTCAAACAATCCTGATAAAGTTCCAGTGCTTCGACAAACTGATTTTGAGCAAGGTTTATGTTTCCCAGAATCATAGAAATCTGGGTAGAAGTTTTTAAGTGCTCGTCATCGTTAAAAAATTCTTTTGCTTGTTCATAATAGGTTTTGGCAGTTTCTAGTTGATCCATTCGAACATAACTATATCCGAGCGCCGCCAAATTCTCACCCTGGCCTAATTCATAAGAATTACTTTTTGAGAGTTCAAAGCCTTTTTTAGCGTAAAAAACGGCCGAATCCATATTAGAAAGAACATAAGCCTTAGCGAGCTTGGCATATTGAAGGGATTGCTCATTCTTGTCTTCTGAAGAACGTATTAAATCCTGAATACTGTCTATGGCAACACTTTGAGCGGTGCTGAAAAAGGGTAGCAGGATTAACAACCAAATAATTCTCATGAATTCCATCAATAATCTCCTTCGAAGATACAAAACTTAACGGGACTGTTACAAGGCCATTTACAAGGAAATGCAGATAAGCTTACCCTATTTTGGGAGCGAATATCCCTTGACATAATGTCTCCTTTCTTCAAGTGATAAAGAATTCTGTATTAATTTAAGCCTAATTATCGCACTAGAATTGTAATTTTATTGCATGAAATTCAAATTAACTACTGAAACGGATTCGTTGCATCACGACCTTGAAAAAATGTCGGTGAATGAGCTATTGAACAACATCAATCGCGAAGACCATTCGGTCGCCGATGCAGTAGAAAAGGCAATCCCTCAAATTGAAGCCCTCGTGCCGCTCATCGTCAATCGAATGAAGCAAGGAGGACGATTGTTTTATCTAGGAGCGGGTACAAGTGGTAGACTCGGTATTGTAGACGCCAGTGAGTGCCCCCCGACGTTTGGTGTTCCTCACGATTGGGTAATTGGATTAATAGCCGGAGGCGACTCGGCCATTCGCAAGGCAGTAGAATTTGCTGAAGATTCAGTGTCGCAAGGTTGGGAAGATTTACAATCTTATGACATTTCGGAAAAAGATGTGGTGATTGGTATCGCAGCCTCTGGGACTACTCCCTATGTTATTGGGGCTCTTGAAGCATGTAATAAAAAAGGGATACTAACCGGAGGTATTACTTGCAATGCCGGAAGTCCGTTAGCGCTGACCGCAAATTTCCCTATCGAGGTAGTCGTAGGCCCTGAATTTGTCACAGGGAGTACTCGAATGAAAGCAGGAACAGCGCAAAAATTGGTGTTGAATATGATTTCCACGGCTGTGATGATTCAATTAGGACGGGTAAAAGGAAATAAGATGGTCGACATGCAATTAAGCAATAATAAATTGGTCGATCGTGGCATTAGAATGGTGATGAATGAATTGGGAATTAGTCGTGAAAAAGCAGAATTCCTTATTGAAGAAAATGGTAATGTTCGTAATGCGATAAAAAAATACCATGAAAGATCCTGAACAAACTTATACAGACAAAAAGCTTTTGATGAAAGGTATTCGGAGAATGGCATTCTCGATTATTCTTATTGTAATTACTACCTATCTATTTACGTTTACTTTTCTAAACAAAGAAACCCTACCCTTATATATAGTGTTGCCATTGGCAATCATTATGATGGGAATTACAATTTATTTCCTTTTTAGCGGATTGCGCTCCATTTTGAACGCTGTATTCGGAAAGAAGTCTAAATAAGGAGTTAGTTTCATTCTCCTTACAACATCTTAATATTTACATAGTGTCAAAAAAAAA
>JAHEMY010000027.1 GCA_024643425.1 Flavobacteriaceae bacterium | reverse complement strand
AGTAACTGGGTTTGTTTACAGACAGTGTCGTTTTCTAGATAGCGAAGTACCGCAGCCACTTGCTGTTGTTTTTTCTCATTTAATTGCTGAATGGTTTCCTTAAACGGATTTAAGGTATGGTCGTCTTCTCTAGGAACCAAGAAGGTAAGGGTAGCATCGGTTTCAAAGAGCTGAAGGCTCAGCAGCTCTTGATGTTCCATTTCTTTTAGTATTCCTAAAATCTTAGGGATGTCGATTCCCGACTTCTGACTCACAAAATCCAGGTCTACCGGATTCGGGGCGTCGAAAATTCCTCCGTAAATTCTCAAAATGGTTTTCCCGACCACGGCAAAAGAAGTGTTTTTGTCAAAAGCCTCCAAGAGTTGTGCAGAGGGCACTTTAAATTGAATTTTAGACTTTCTGCCAAATTGTTTCGATAGTTGAATTACTCCTAAACGATCGAGCGATTGCAGGGAGTTATAAGTAATTAAACTGGGCAATTGATAGGTTTGGCAAAATTCAGCAAAACTGAAACTATGTTCCGTAAAGCCGCCTTCTCCGTAGGAAATCTGAAAATAATTGCTCAAGGTTCGGTACAGCTTTTTCAAATCTGATAGGCTCGGCAAAGTGTCTATAAACTGACGTTTCAAAAGGGCTTTATCACTCTCGTCGTATAAAATTACCGCCGTTGCTTTGTTGCCATCGCGCCCGGCACGCCCGGCTTCTTGAAAATAACTTTCCAAGGAATCGGGCAGTTGCGTATGAACAACAAAACGCACCCGGTCGTGGTCAATCCCCATTCCAAAAGCATTGGTCGCCACCATGGTGCTTACTTTATTCGATTTCCACGCATCGAGCTTTTTCTTTTTATCCCTTGGCGACAATCCCCCATGATAGAAGTCGGCAGTAATTGCGCTCTGCTGTAAACGAGCGCTTAGGGTTTCTGTTTGTTTTCTGCTACGCACATATACAATGGCCGAACCGGTATTGTGTTCCAGTAGTTTTCGAAGGGCGTGGTCTTTATCACTTTGAACCCGTACTTGGTATGATATGTTTGATCGTGCGAACGACTGTTTAAATACTTCCGGAAGTTCTAATTTTAATTGCTGAATGGTATCTGCGAGTACTTCCTGGGTGGCAGTGGCCGTTAGCGCAAGGATGGGAACATAGGGATGAAGTTCTCGCAACAAATGAATCTCTAAGTAAGAAGGGCGAAAATCACTGCCCCATTGAGAGATACAATGTGCTTCGTCGATTGCTATTAAATTCACATTCATGCGTCGAAGGGCATTCTGCACTTGCTCTTGCTGAAGGCGTTCGGGAGAGAGGTATAAAAATTTGTAATTACCAAAAAGGGCATTGTCTAAAAGGGATGTTAGCTCATCGGAAGAAATACCCCCCGAAAGTGAAAGCGCTTTTATTCCCTTTTCTTTTAGAGCGTCCACTTGGTCGGTCATTAAAGCAACCAAAGGAGAAACCACCACACAAATACCTTCCATAATAAGGGCAGGAATCTGAAAACAAATTGATTTTCCTCCACCGGTAGGCAACAATGCCACCGTATCCCTTCCATTCAAGACCGACTGAATAATGTCTTCCTGTAAAGGGCGGAAGGAGGTAAACCCCCAATATTGGTTTAGTATTTGTGACGGACTTCTCACGAGTGTGGCTTCAAAGATTCTAGGATATACTCACAACGATCTTCAATGGTTCCCAGAGGAACATGATGAACGTTGTATTCAAATTGTTCATAGCCACGGTGTAAATAGTTAAAGATGCGCGTCGCTTCCGCAAACGATTCGTAGCGCTCGTTATCGGTTTCATAAATAGATTCCCAGGGTGGCAACAAGAATATGGCATCGTAGCGATGTATGGCACAGGTTTCTATAAACTCATTTGGATAGTTCGTATTTAAATAATCCATATAAGATGGAACGTCGGGCAACCCTCGGTCGTAAAAAACAAGGGAATCACTAAGGTTATTCGCTTGATGAAACTGGTTCAAACGACCTTCCAATAATAACCTACTAAACAACAAGGGCTGTTCTAGGAATAACTGATCGATTCCATCTTGTTGCGCTTTTTTGGTGACTTCTCTGGAAATTTCAGGAAGGCATGCATATCCTAACGATTCAAAATGACGAATCAGAGCTGTTTTTCCGGAGCCAGGCCCCCCCGTTATTACAATTCTTTTGGTTTTCACCCGTTACTAATTTGTACAAAGTTAGTTAATCTTGAAACGGTGCGCTATCTTTGTCAAAAGTTAATAATTAAGTATGACGGAAGAAGAAAAAGCAAAAGAGTTTTACGAACGACTTACCCAACAATTACAAGAAGATACTACGTGGCCATCCCCTTATTTATTTAAATTTATAGTTCCTGCGAGTCTTGAGAAAATCGCAGAAATCGAGGCAGCATTTGATGGTTCGGATGCAAAAGTTCAGACGCGCGATTCTTCTAAAGGAACCTACACCAGTGTTTCGATAAAGGTTACCATGGATTCTCCGGAAGCAGTGGTGAAAAAATATCAGGAAGTTTCAAAGGTGGAAGGCGTTATTTCCCTTTAATTTTATTATTTTGCAGCATACTTCAACAAGTACATTTCCAAAAAACACCCTTATTTTGATTGACGATATAGAATACAACACAGAGCGCGAACCTCTGATTATACCTGAATATGGTAGGCATATTCAAAAAATGGTAGATCATGCCATTTCCATTGAAGACCGTGATGCACGCAACAAATGTGTGAAAAGTATTATTTCCGTAATGGGAAATTTAAACCCTCATTTGCGTGATGTTCCCGATTTTCAACATAAACTTTGGGATCAACTTTTTATTATTTCCGATTTCAAATTGGATGTAGATTCTCCCTATCCAAAACCTTCCCGTGAAGAATTGGCGGAGCGTCCACAACCCCTTGGGTACCCACAAAACTTCCCAAAGTATCGATTTTACGGCAATAATATTAAGCGCATGATCGATGTGGCAAACAGCTGGGAAGAAGGCGATAAGAAGGAAGGCTTAATTCTTACCATTGCCAATCATATGAAGAAAAGCTTCTTAAATTGGAATAAGGATACCGTAGAAGACGATGTTATTTTTAAACATTTATTTGAACTCTCGGAAGGCAAGATTAACTTAAAGAACAGTGATGAAGATCTTTCTGCTGCCCAAGATTTACTAAAGAATAAAAAGAGATTTACTAAGAATACCAAAAACAAGCCAAAGAATAACCGTAGCCGCAAGCGCAATTAAACGTAACTTATTTTATGGGAACTTTTCAAATTGATGGCGGTCACTCCTTATCGGGAGAAATTCGCCCCCAAGGAGCAAAAAATGAAGCACTACAAATTCTTTGCGCCGTCCTTCTCACTTCGGAAGAAGTAATCATAGAAAACATACCGGATATTGTCGATGTCAATAAACTTATTGGGATCTTAGGCAACCTAGGTGTAAAAATTCAGAAGCTGGGCAAAGGGAAATACGCTTTTCGTTCAGACGACATAAATTTGAAATACCTCGAGTCGGAACTTTTCAAAAAAGAGGGAAGCTCACTTCGCGGGTCCATCATGATTGTTGGTCCGCTATTAGCACGATTTGGGAAGGGATATATTCCAAGACCTGGAGGCGATAAAATTGGTCGTCGTAGGTTGGATACCCATTTTGAAGGGTTTATAAAACTAGGAGCTAAATTTCGTTACAACAAAGAAGAACGTTTCTATGGTGTGGAGGCTCCGCATGGCTTAAAAGGAACATACATGCTTTTAGACCAAGCTTCTGTTACAGGAACTGCCAATATTGTGATGGCTGCAGTCTTAGCGAAAGGAACTACTACTATTTACAATGCTGCTTGTGAGCCCTATCTTCAACAACTTTGTAAAATGTTGAATAGCATGGGAGCGAACATTCAAGGAGTAGGTTCAAACTTATTAATCATTGAAGGGGTTGATTCTTTGAAAGGATGCAAACATCGCATCCTCCCGGATATGATTGAAATTGGGAGCTGGATTGGCTTGGCAGCCATGACAAAGAGTGAAATTACCATAAAAGATGTAAGCTGGGAAAATTTAGGTCAGATACCGGACACTTTTCGAAAGCTTGGAATTAAATTGAAAAAGAAGGGTGACGACATCGTGATTCCGAAACAAAAAGAATTCGAAATACAAGCCGATATGGATGGTTCCATTCTCACGGTTTCTGATGCCCCTTGGCCCGGGTTTACACCGGACTTACTAAGTATTATCTTAGTTACCTGTACGCAAGCAAAGGGGAGTGTTCTTATTCATCAAAAGATGTTTGAAAGTCGATTGTTCTTTGTCGATAAGTTAATCGACATGGGGGCAAAAATTATCTTATGCGATCCACACCGTGCCACAGTGATTGGCCATAATTTTAAATCTCAGTTAAAGGCGACTACAATGGTTTCTCCCGATATTCGTGCGGGAATCTCATTACTTATTGCAGCCTTATCGGCGAATGGTACCAGTACCATTCATAACATTGAACAGATCGATCGAGGCTATGAGAATATCGACGAGCGATTACGTGCGATTGGTGCAAAAATTACAAGAGTGGAATCATAGGCTTTTGCTGAAGCCACTAACCGATAAGTTTATCCTTCCTTTTGCTTATTGATTTCATCCTGGAGCTTGCGTCGCAGTTGTTGCTCACGCTCTAAGGACTTTTGTCTATGCGCTTCAAATTCAGCTTCGGTTTCTTGAAGCTTGATATTTGCTTCTTTCGTGATGGAATTGCTGCTTTTGAATTTGAAGAATAAGATTAAAACAATCAATACAAGAACACCAATAACCGACCATACGATTACCTGATAGGTTCCCTTGTTAATAATGCCTCCAAAAACTACCATTCCATCTTCTTTTTGTTTAGACAAAGCCAAATCGGCACTTATGGTTTTTTCATTTTGAACAAGTGAATCAATAGTAGCTTCGAGATCGCCAATTCGGGTTTGGTTGATGTTGATGGTCGCTTTATAATCGGCAACAGTATCTGCAATATTTTTTTGCAGCATATTTAATTTAGAGAGCTTTATTACTTTGTAATCTTGATAGCGGTTGGAGCTTTCAATAATTTGGGTGAGTTGATTTTCAAGAGTGGTTGGGGATTCTTGGCCATATCCTAGTTGAATAAAACTAACCAGGCTAAGGACCATAATGTAATAACGTTTTTTCATTGCAATGATTAGGTTTGTAATGCAACGTTAAAAAAAAAGCTTTATTGCGCCATGTGAATTGGGGCGTTTATCATTTATTTAACTAACTCAAAGGAATCTGAATAACAGAATGTTAGCGCTCCAGACGGGCATTTTTTTACTTGTCTCATGATTTCTAGCGTACTAGCCGCATCAAGGTCGATCCAAGGGATGACCGTTGCGCGAAAAACTTCAGCAAGACCGCGACAACAAACATCTGAATGGGAACAAATTTTAGGGTTGTAAGAAACAACAATCTTACCGTTGGTGAAGGAATTTGGATTTGTATTCATAGTAAAAGCATTTGGGGGTTACGATACTCACTACTTTAAAACATCGATAAATATAATTAAATATTCGATAAAATGCTCATTTATAGAAAAATAATGCAATTATTGTAAGGCAAGTTTGTAGGAATTTAAACAACGCTCACGGGCAAATTTATGATCGACCACAGGTTCGGGATAGTCATCGGTATCAAATTCAGGGACCCATTTTTTGATGTATTTACGTTCTTTGTCGAACTTATCAATTTGAGTGGTAGGGTTAAAGATTCGGAAATAAGGTGCCGCATCGACACCACTTCCGGCGGCCCATTGCCAATTTCCAACATTGCTCGACTGTTCATAATCCAATAACTTTTCAGCAAAATATGCTTCGCCCCATCGCCAGTCGATAAGTAGGTGCTTACATAAGAAGCTGGCAACGATCATTCTTACGCGGTTATGCATATACCCGGTTTGGTTTAATTCACGCATACCCGCATCTACAAAAGGATAACCGGTAGTTCCTGTTTTCCATTTTTCAAACTCCATTTCATTATTTCGCCATTCAATGCGATCGTATTTAGGTTTAAATGATCGATCGATAGTTCTAGGAAAATGCCACAGAATTTGCATAAAGAATTCCCTCCAAATCAATTCCTTAAGGAACGTGGGGTTGGAGCTCTTGGCTGCTTTTTGAACTAAGGTTCTAATTCCAATGGTTCCAAAACGCAAGTGAGGTGAAAGACTGCTGGTTCCTTGTTCTAGTTTTGGAAAGTTTCGGGTTTCTTGATAGTGATCGAGCACATCTTTCGAAATGTCGTAAGGTTTCACTTTAATTTTGGAAGGGGTGAACCCAATGTCATTTAAGGATTTCCAAGAAAAATCCATTTGCCCAATCAAATTTGAATACCGTGATGTAGGATCGAATGGGTTTTTTGAGGCTAAAGTTTTGTATTGCTCTAACCAGACTTTACTATAGGGTGTATAGACCACATACGGGTCACCATCGGCTTTTACCACCTCTTGTTTTTCAAAAATTACCTGGTCCTTGAAACTATAAAACCCGATGCCTTTTTGAGCTAATAGCTCAGAAATCGTTTTATCCCGATTTAGAGCATAGGGTTCGTAGTCATGATTTGTAATTACATTCTGAATGTTCAATGTTGAAGAGAGTTTCTTGAAAACATCCAGCGGTTTTCCAAAATAGACACTAAGTCCGCTTCCTTGTTTTTTCAATTCATGCTGCATTGATTCCAAGCAACCATGAATAAAAGTAACGCGAGCATCATTTTTTGGAAGCCTTTCGAGTATGTCTGCATCAAAAATAAAAATGGGCAGTACTTTAAACTTTCCCCCTAAGGCTTTATAAAATCCATGGTTGTCGTCCAAGCGAAGATCCCGTCGAAACCAAAATATATTGATGGGTTGTTCGGTCATTAATGAACATTCAAACTAGACATACCTCCGTCAACGCCCAATACTTGTCCTGTAATCCACGAAGAATCCTCACTTAGAAGAAACTGTGCAACTTTGGCGATATCACCTGAGGTTCCAATTCGTTTTAATGGATGTCGTTCTCCCATCTTTTCCTTCTTTTCTTCAGACGATAACAATTTCTTCGCCAACGGAGTGTCTGTTAGGGATGGGGCAATAACATTTACTCTAAAACTTGGGGCATATTCTGCAGCGAGTGATCTGGCAAATCCTTCAATAGCGCCTTTTGCTGCGGCCACGCTCGTATGAAAAGGCATTCCCATTTGAACCGCAACCGTACTGAAAAACACCAAACTTGCTTGCTCTGAATTTTTTAGTTTGGGAAGCAATCCATGAACTACTTTAACCAGGGATAAAAAATTAATTTGAAAATCGTCTTCGAAATTTTCAAGTTTTAACATCTTGAAAGGTCGCAGGTTGATACTTCCGGGACAATAAACAAGGCCATCGATTGTATCAGGAAGGTCCAAGGAAGTGATATCATCTTTTGAAGCGTCAAAGCTCAAGTGGGTTGCACCAGCAGGAATACCTTCTGATGATCGCGACGCGATAAACACATGGTGTGAAGAAACAAGAAGTTGAGCAATTTCATTTCCAATGCCATAAGAGCCACCAATAAGTACTATATTTTTCATAATTATGTAAGAGTTCCAAAGAGTTCGACTAATTTCTTTTTTCGGTAATCGAATATTTCATTCAATTTAGGTTTCACCACTATGGGATGAGCCAATTGTCCAAGGATGCCTAAAGGAAGTTTATAGTGGATAAGATCTTCCATCTCAACACCTCCGTCAATTTCTTTAATAAAATGTTTGTGATGCCACAAGGCATAGGGTCCAAAGCGTTGTTCGTCAACAAAATACTTCAAATGTTGGACATGTGTTATTTCTGTTACCCACTTCGTTTTGATTCCCAAAACCGGAGTTACAATGTATTGAATAATTTGCCCCGGATACATCGAACGATCTGCACCCGATAGGATGTTAAACCCCATATAGTCCGGAGTAATCGTTTTTAAATTTCTAGGGTCAGATAAAAATTCCCAAGCTTCTTCCAGTGAAATGGGTAATTTTTGATGCGTGTGGAGTGTATATACTTTCAAGACCTACTTTTTTGTAAAGGTACGCCTTGTTTAATATTAATCCAGCATGATTAAACAAAATTTAACAGCTGTTACTTTCTCAGGGAGAGCACTTTCTTATTCATGGTATACAAGCGGTGAATTCTAGATTCAGCGTGATGCTTGTGTTTCGACTTTGCCGTTATGAGTTTTTTGATAGAGGTTAGCATATTTTTTTGTTTTAAATATACAACTTATTTCCTTAATAGTTAGGAAATTACCTACAAATTTTAACGATATAACAATTTGTTCATTCACGTATTGTATGGATTACAATTCGCAAACCTTTTTTTAGGGTTTTGTTAACTATAATCGTTTCGTGCAAATCTTATCTTCGTGACAACCATAAACTAAATAAACAATTATGAAAAAATTATTCCTTTACGCTTGTGTTGGACTTATCGCTTCAGTGGGTTTTGCTCAAATTAGTACTCCTGCTGCGAGCCCTTCTCAAAAAGTGGAACAAAAAGTTGGTTTAACTGATGTAACCCTAGAGTATTCTCGACCTTCAATGAAGGGTCGTAAAATCTTTGGTGATTTAGTGCCTTATGATAAAATGTGGCGCACAGGTGCCAACGCAAATACGACGATTAACTTTAGTGACGATGTGATGATTGGTGGTAGTACTGTAAAAGCCGGTAAATACGCTATTTTCACAAAACCAGGGGCTCAAAATTGGGAAGTGTATTTCTACGGTGATACCAATAACTGGGGTACACCTGAGAAATGGGATGCCGCTAAAGTTGCTGCAATGGTGAAAGCTCAAGTACAACCAATGCCAATGAACATTGAAACCTTTACGATTACCATCGATGATATTACAAACGATTCTGCTAATCTTGCGATTATGTGGGAACATTCATTTGTAGTGGTGCCTATTCAATTTATGACAGACAAGTTGGTAACAGCAAGCATTGAAAATGTTATGAGTGGTCCTTCAGCCGGTGATTATTACAATGCTGCAGTATACTACTTAACTGCCGATAAGGACATCAATAAGTCTAAAATGTGGATTGATAAAGCCATTGAAATGAGTGAAAAGCCTGCGTTTTGGTACTACCGTCAGAAATCGTTGATTTATGCTAAGTCCGGTGATAAAAAAGGAGCTATTGCAGCTGCTGAAAAATCGTTAGAATTAGCGACTGAAGCTGGAAATGCAGATTATATCGCATTGAATAAAAAGTCTTTAGCCGAATGGTCTAAATAAGTTAAAATGAAAGTAAAGAAAAACGCGCCCATAGGCGCGTTTTTTTATTCTACAACTTTTCGAATTTCGTTACGAAATTGCGAAGGACTCTTACCCGTAAATTCTTTGAACTTTTTATTGAAATGTGAGAAATTATTAAATCCGCTCTCGAAGCATATGTCTGTGATGCTTAAGTGTTTTTCGGCGAGAAGTTTTGAGGCGTGCACCAAACGGTATTCGTTGACAAACTGTGTAAAGGTTTTGCCAGTCTTATTTTTAAAATAACGACTAAAGGCTTGCTCGGTCATGCTTACCTTATCTGAAATTTCTTCTAGAGTTATGGTTTGCGTAAAATGATCGCTCACAAAACTATAGATGGTGTCCAGACGGGCAGTATCTTGAGGTTTCGATTCGAGCATGACATTCTTCGCATTGAGAATGGTGTAGTCTTTACTTTCGGCTAATTCCTGAAGAATTTTTAAAAAGGCCACCAATCGATCGAAAGAGGGCATAATTAATAGGTCTTCAATTTTGGGACCAATAGCTTCTTTGGTGTTTTCATGAAACACTAAGCCTTGCCTACTGCGATTTAGGAGTTGTTTTACCGAACTCATTTCGGGGGCATCGAAAAACTCATCACCTAAAAAGTCTTCACGGGCCTGGATCACCACTTCACTTTTATTTTCAGTAAGTCGATCTGTAAACCCAAAGTGTGGAAGATTGGCTCCGATGAATATTAGGTCACCGTCGTTGTAATATGAAATATGATTGCCAATGTGTCGTTTCCCGTTACCACCATTAACGTAAACAATTTCCATTTCCGGATGGTAATGCCACGACGCAGGATTTTCGGCATTCACTCCCTTAAAGTTATTTACCGTTAAAGAACTCCCATGAGAAGGAGCAATGGATTCAAAAAGAGGCGTTTTCTTTATCATAATATACAAAGGTACAATGGGAGCTTACTTCAAATCTGTACAAATTTAGCTTAAATATGTACTATTTTAACATCTAAGCTAAAATTTGAGCTATTGCGTGTTAAAATAGCACATAAACTCATCAAATAAGTAGGAGTGTAGGTTGGTAATATCCTCCATCTTTGTACCATCATTAATCTTAAAAATGAATAGTTATGAAGACAATTAAAAATGTAATGCTTACCGGATTATTAATGATCTCTATGGCCTCTTTTGCCAACAACGTAAAGTTTATTAACAAAGACGGAAATGTAACCATTACCTCTCAGAATGAGATGGTACAAGTTTCTGTATTGAATACTAAAAATGCCTCGTATCAGCTATTAATCTTTAGTGAAGATGGCACTTTAGTATACAAAGGAAGGTTAGGAAGTGATTTAACAATAGGGAAAGCCTTTGATTTTCAAACGGCCCAAAAAGGTGTTTATACCTTTAAGTTGGTGACCAACGCGGGAGCTACGTTTGAGCAAGACATTAAAATCGGTTAATCTAGATTTTAATTTTGGTCGTTAGAAAAAAGGACTGCTTCGGCAGTCCTTTTTTATTGTATCCTATTGTGATAAAAAAATTAAAAAGATTGGTAGGGTTTTTTACTTAGAAGTTGTTTAATATATAACAGTGTTCCTTATATTTCTCGAAGCAAATTACTGTAGTGAATGATTAATTTGGCAAGCTTTTTGAAATAGTAAATACATAACACTTGGTTCAATGAAACATAAAGTAAACGTCCAGTACGTCCCTAAAAAGAAACATTGGCTATGAAAAAGCGAACCCCTCCCGTAAAAGGAGGGGTTTTGTTTTTTATTAAGGTAGCTTTAACAAACTCATAATTTAAATCGATTGCACACCCCGGTTGGTATTCTTACCTTTGCCTTTCTCATAAAAATTTTAAAATGAACGACGGAATTTACGCCAAAATCAAAACCTCAAAAGGGGATATTTTAATTCAATTAACTCATGATAAAACTCCGGGAACTGTAGGGAACTTTGTTGCCTTAGCGGAAGGAGATCTTGAAAATTCGGCAAAGCCGGCTGGAACGCCTTATTACGACGGACTTACGTTCCATCGAGTGATTCCTGACTTTATGATTCAGGGTGGAGATCCGGCGGGAACAGGATCCGGTGGACCGGGATACCAATTCGATGACGAGTTTCATCCGGAATTGCGTCATAGTGGACCGGGAGTACTTTCTATGGCAAATGCAGGTCCCGGAACCAACGGGAGTCAGTTTTTTATTACGCACATAGAAACATCATGGTTAGACAATAAGCATACGGTTTTTGGAAATGTAATCGAAGGACAAGATGTGGTTGATGCTATTGCACAAGGTGATGTTATGGAAAAGGTGGAAATTATTAGAGTGGGTGCTGAAGCAGAAAACTGGAATGCGGTTGAAACCTTTAGACAATTTGAAGGGGCAAAAGTGGCTCGTGAAAAGGCTGCCTTAAAAGCTCAAAAAGAATTACTTACCAGTATTTCTGAAGGTTTTGAGGAAACAGAGAGTGGTTTGCGTTACCAGATTATTCAAAAAGGAAATGGCGCTCAAGCAGAAGCAGGAAAAACGGTTGCGGTTCATTACAAGGGGATGTTCCCTGATGGAAGTGAATTCGATAACTCTTATAAAAGAGGGAATCCAATAGAATTTCCTGTGGGAATGGGAAATGTGATTTCAGGATGGGACGAAGGGATCCAGCTTCTTAAAGTGGGAGATAAGGCTCGTTTTGTAATTCCTTCAAACTTGGCTTATGGAAGTCGGGGAGCAGGAGGAGTAATTCCACCCAATGCGACCCTCGTTTTCGATGTAGAATTGATGAATGTAAAATAATAAATCATAGAAATGCCTTCCAGTTTGGAAGGCATTTTTTTACTATCACTATGGAATTAAAGAAATTACAATACCCAATCGGTCCTTTCAAGAAACCTGAAGTTGTTACCCGTGAACAGCTTGATGAAGCGATTAAGATATTACAGTTTTTCCCCGAACAGTTAAAACTACTCACTTACCAATTAAAAGAGGCAGAACTTGATATGCCTTATCGTCCAGAAGGTTGGACGATTCGTCAGTTAGTGCATCATATCGCCGATAGCCATAATCATTGCTATAATCGCGTTCGCTGGACGATTACAGAGGATCGCCCAACCATTAAGGCATATGATCAAGATGCTTTTGCAGAAATGTTTGATTACAAAAAAGCACCCATAGCTTGGTCAATTGCTCATATCGAAGCTATTCATCAAAAATTGGTGTATATCTTAGATCATTTAAATCCTGAAGAATGGAAGCGTGTGTTTATTCATCCAGAATCGGGAGATGAAGTTAGTCTGGAAACGATGGCACTTCTTTATGCGTGGCATAGCATGCATCATTATGCACACATCCAAAATGCTTTAATCAAGCCTTAAGACTTCCATTTAATATTACATCCCATGCTTGGTTTTTGATCTGAACGCTGTG
Organism: Flavobacteriaceae bacterium; assembly: GCA_024643425.1. GTDB lineage: Bacteria > Bacteroidota > Bacteroidia > Flavobacteriales > Flavobacteriaceae > JAHEMY01. Next base: position 14,581 of record JAHEMY010000027.1, on the reverse strand, counting down.
GATGGTTGTTTAAAATATTATCTAAGGCTTCTCTTAGGTCTCTTCCATTTACGGGAACACCGTTACCAGGCCTTGAATTATCTAATTGTCCGCGATAGACCAGTCGTAACGTTTCATCAAATACGTAAAAGTCGGGAGTGCATGCAGCATCGTAGGCTTTAGCCACTTCCTGTGTTTCATCGTAGAGGTACGGGAAGGGATAATTGTTACTTTGTGCAGTACGGTACATTTCTTCGGGTCCGTCTTGTGGATAGCCTTCTACATCATTACTGCTTATGGCTATAAAGCTGAAACCGGTCACGCGATAATCATGGCATACCCGAACAAGCTCATCGTTTACGTGTTTCACATAAGGACAGTGATTGCAGATGAACATAATCACCGTTCCTTTTTTTCCTTTGGCTTCTTGTAATGAAACAGAATTTTTAGTCACCGAATCGATCAAGGTAAAGGCGGGTGCTTTTGTTCCTATAGGAAGCATATTGGAAGGAGTGAGGGCCATATCTTTTTATATTGTAAGTAGTAAAATGTACGAAAAAGTTACAGGAAAAGGTAGGATAATCCTTTGTTTTTCAGCAGGATTACACGTAAATTAATGAAAATTAGATTTTTATGAAAAATTCTTATGTTTCATTGAGCATTGCCATTTCAGATTTACAAGAATTAGGGTACACCTTCGACTTTAATTTACATGAAAAAGGTCTCGAATCGAAACATCATAAGCGAACCTATTCAGCAGATAATCTCAAGGTGGTTAAGTATTATCGTTTTGAAGGGATGACGAATCCGGACGACAGTTCCATCTTATATGTTATTGAGACTACAGATGGAAAAAAAGGATTGTTGGTTGATTCCTATGGTGCTCAGAGCAGCAGTATCCCACCAGACCTTTTGAAAAAGTTAAAAATAGATCCGGCTAACTTCAAATAATTACACTTCCGAATCGAGCAAGTCGGTTACAACATAATACCTTGGATCGTCAATAGCTTCTTCAATAATCGTTGCAAATTCCGGGTTCCTCTTAAGAAGTAGAATCTTGCAATCAGGGCTCAAATGTGTGAGTTTGATTTTCTTATCGAGTTCGATGTATTTATTCGTTAAGTTTCGCAAAGCTTCAACGCCCGAATGGTCTGAAACTTTTGATTCCATAAAATCAATTTCAACATTTACAGGATCATCGGCAACATCAAACTTATTGTTGAAAGCGGTGGTAGATCCAAAAAATAAAGGCCCCCAGATCTCATAAACCTTGGTTCCATCTTCTTTGATGCTTTTTCTGGCTCGAATCATGGTTGCGTTTTTCCAAGCAAATACCAAAGCAGAAATAATAACTCCGGCAACGACTGCTACTGCTAAGTCCTGCCAAACTGTAATGGCCGATACCGCAATAAGCACAAAGGCATCCGATTTGGGAATTTTATGCAGAATTCTAAAACTACTCCATGCAAATGTTCCAATAACCACCATAAACATCACACCCACCAGTGCCGCAATTGGAATTTGTTCGATAAGCCCAGATCCAAATAAGATAAAACATAAAAGAGCTACCGAAGCGACAAGGCCTGATAAACGACCCCGTCCACCGGAAGTAACGTTAATGATCGATTGACCAATCATGGCACAACCACCCATGCCTCCAAAAAGGCCGTTTAATATATTTGCTCCACCCTGTGCCACGCACTCGCGGTTTCCGCTTCCTCGAGTTTCGGTAAGTTCGTCGATAAGGTTGAGTGTCATTAAAGACTCAATAAGCCCAACTGCAGCTAAAATAAAAGCGGTTGAAAAAATAAGTTCCCAATGTCCGTTTAAAGTTTCAGAGATTTCAAAAATTCCCCACTGAAAAGAAGGAAGGGATCCTTCTAAACCTTGGCCACCCCCTTCTTTGATAAAAGAACCTACGGTACTTACATCGAGATTTCCAAAGATGGTAATACACGCAACCACGATGATAGCGGTTAGCGCTGCAGGAATTTTTTTTGTGAGTTTGGGAAGAAAGTACATGATTCCCATGGTTAACCCTATAAGCCCAAGCATGATGGTAAGGGTAGTTCCGGTGAGCCATTCCATCTCCCCATTTACATTGTGTTTAAACATCCCTAATTGAGAAAGAAAAATTACAATGGCTAGACCATTCACGAATCCCATCATCACCGGGTGCGGGATGAGTCGAACAAACTTTCCTAAGCGCAGGACTCCTGCCAATATCTGAATAAATCCAACAAACAATAGCGTAATAAAAAGCCATTGCAGTCCAAGCATTTCAACGGGCTGCTCAAGCGCCATCCCCACTTCATTTCCTTTTTGAATAAGGTGAACCATTACCACGGCCATGGCTCCGGTCGCTCCACTAATCATTCCTGGGCGACCTCCGAACAGTGACGTGATAAGCCCCATCATAAAAGCTCCGTAAAGTCCAACCAAAGGATCAATGCCCGCAACGAAGGCAAAAGCTACGGCTTCAGGGACCAAGGCAAGCGCCACGGTAAGCCCGGAAAGTATATCGTTTTTAGGGTTGAATGTGAAATTTCTGAAAATCTTCTGTACCATGACAATCGCTTTGAAAAAGCGGCAAAGGTATGGGTTTACAACGGCTTAAAAAATTAAGAGGTAGCATTGATGAATTTTGTTCTACTCAATGCGCAATGTTTTCGCATAAAAAAACCGTCACTTTTCAGGACGGTTTCTTTATTTATTGATGTTTTCGATTAAATATCGTCAAAATCGACATCTGTAAAACTTGAAGTACTGGTTGAATCTTCATCTTGAGTGGAATCATCCTCATCTTCACGTTTAAAATCTTTTTGATGACGTTCGCTTATTACCTCTTCACCTTTTTCTTCCAAAACATACTGAATCATCTCGTCAAGGTTTTCTTTGAAATCGGCAAAGTCTTCTTTGTATAAGTAAATTTTGTGCTTTTTGTAATGAAAAGATCCGTCTTCGTTTGTGAACTTTTTACTTTCGGTAATGGTTAAGTAATAGTCTCCCGCTTTGGTTTCACGTACGTCAAAAAAATAAGTACGTCTACCTGCTCTCATCACCTTAGAATAAATTTCTTCTTTATCCATCGTATATTGCTGACTCATATTAGGTTAATTTTTGCTTATCGTTCAGCCAAAAATCCAAAAAAAAACCTAATAACCAAAAGAAACTTTATATTTCTTTTTCCAGAAGTTGTTTGTTGTATAACTCTTGGTAATACCCCTGTTGGTTTACTAACTCATTATGAGCGCCTTGCTGGATGATTTTTCCGTCCTCTAAAACGATAATTCTATTGGCGTTTTTCACCGAGGAGACCCGATGACTCACAATAATGGTGGTTTTGTTCTTCGAAATTCTAAAAAGATTTTTCAGGATCTGTTCCTCAGTTTCTGTATCGACAGCACTTAGGCAGTCGTCAAACAGCAATATTTTTGGATCTTTAATGATGGCTCTAGCTATAGAAACGCGTTGTTTTTGTCCGCCGCTCAACGAAATTCCACGTTCGCCCAAAATGGTGTCATAGCCTTTTTGAAATTCGGCAATATTTTTATGAACGGCAGCATTCTTTGCAGCTGCGATTACTTCATCATCGGTGGCATCGTCTTTTCCAAATTTTATGTTGTTGCGAATGGTATCACTGAATAAAAAGGCATCCTGGGGAACGTATCCAATGGCATTTCTCAAATCGTTTAAATTTAACTCCTTTGCTTCTTGTCCGCCAATCGTATATGAGCCGTCGGTTACATCGTACAAGCGTCCAATTAATTCTAAGATGGTCGATTTTCCTGAACCCGTATTCCCAATAATGGCTAAAGTTTCTCCTGGTTGCACAGAAAAACTTACTTGGTCCAAGGCTTTAATTTGGGTGTCGGGATAAACAAAAGTTACTTCCCTAAAAGAAAGTGCTCCATCGATGGTCGATGGTTCTGTATGTGTGTTTTTTATTTCTGGTTCCTGTTTTAAAAACTCATTAATCCGCGCCTGCGAAGCTTCGGCTTGTTGCACCATGGAAGAAACCCAACCAACAATGGCAACCGGCCAGGTAAGCATATTCACATAGATTAAAAATTCGACGATGGTTCCAAACTCGATAATTCCATCGATGTATTGTTTACCACCAACATACACCACCAAAATGTTACTTAGACCGATGAGTAAGACCATCAATGGAAAAAATAAGGCATTCACTTTAGTGAGGTCGATGTTTTTGTCTTTGCTTGTATTTGAAAGTTCTTCGAATTGAGCGTTTGTTCGACCCTCAATGCCGTAGGCTTTAATCACCGAGATTCCGCTAAAGCTCTCTTGCGTAAAGGTGGTTAGTTTTGAAAGGTATTGTTGAACAATGGTACTTCGCTTATGAATGGCAATGCTTAGCTTGTAAATTCCAATCGATAAAATAGGTAAGGGGGCAACGGCATATAAGGTAAGCAAAGGTGCTGTATAAATCATATAACTAATGGCCACCACGAAAAGGGTAACAGTGGTGGTGCTATACATAAGCGCCGGACCGGCATACATGCGAACTTTGGATACATCTTCGCTAATTCGGTTCATCAAGTCTCCCGTGCGATTTTGTTTATAGAAACTTAAGGATAACCGCTCGTATTGCTGAAAGACTTCGTTTTTCAAATCAAATTCTACATAGCGAGAAACTACAATAATGGTCTGGCGCATGAGGAAGGTAAAGAACCCCGAGAGCACTGCAGCGCCAATAATGAGTAAAATATTGAAGAGGAGTTGTGATTTTAACAATTCTTGAGATAAATCGCCATTCAAATTTGCTTTTACCGTATCGATGGAATTTCCAATGGTGGCCGGAACCACAATTCTAAAAATGGTGGCTATGGCTGTAATTAAAAGACCTACCAACAGCCTTCCTCGGTATTTAAAAAAGTATTTGTGAACGTATTTTAATTCTTTCATGCGGCCTTAAAACTTATTAACAGATTATTAATTTTAAGATATTTTCTTTGTGGGATATTTAGTTATGAGGTAATTTTGCACGTTCTTTTTAACAAATTCATAATGACAACAGAAATAGTTAGTTCAAATGAGCTGAAAAAAATCGCTCCTGTTTTTGGACAACTTTCGTTTAACGATCACGAGCAAATCGTTTTTTGCAACGACAAAGATACAGGTTTGCGTGCAATAATAGGTATCCACAACACGGTTTTAGGACCTGCATTAGGGGGTACACGGATGTGGGATTATGCTACCGAATGGGACGCTTTGAACGATGTATTGCGTCTTTCCAGAGGAATGACCTACAAATCGGCCATTACAGGATTGAATCTAGGAGGGGGTAAGGCAGTTATTTTTGGAGATGCTAAAACAAAGAAAACTCCTGAATTAATGATTCGCTTCGGTCAATTTGTGCACTCATTGGCTGGAAAATATATCACTGCGGAAGATGTAGGAATGGCGACTAGCGATATGGACTTGGTACGCACAGTAACACCTTATGTAACCGGAATCTCTGAAGAAAAAGGTGGAGCCGGAAATCCTTCCCCAATCACTGCCTACGGTGTGTTTATGGGAATGAAGGCTGCAGCCAAGTACACTTTTGGTAGTGACATGCTTGAAGATAAAAAAATCTATGTTCAGGGCATTGGAAATGTAGGTGAAGCTTTGGTGGAACATTTATCCAATGAAGGAGCTGAGGTAGTAATTACCGATATCAATCGAGATCGATTAGAAGAAATTCGCGATAAATACAATGTTACTATCTATGAAGGAAACAACATCTACAGTGAGCAAATGGACATCTATGCACCTTGCGCATTGGGAGCTACCATTAATGATGATACCATTGGGCAACTAACTGCAAAAGTAATTGCAGGTGCAGCGAATAATCAGTTGGCCGACGAAAATAAACACGGGTTTATGCTTCGTGAAAAAGGGATTACCTATGCTCCGGACTTCTTGATCAATGCCGGAGGTATTATCAATGTCTATGCGGAATTAGAAAATTACGGAAAGCAGGAAATTATTCGTAAGACCGAAAATATATACAATACAACCTTGGAGATATTAGGAAAAGCAGATGCGCAAAATATTACCGCGCACCAAGCTGCTTTTGAAATTGCTCAGGCTCGAATTGATGCTCGTAAAAAAGAGCAATAGCATTTTATTTATCATTATATTTGCAACGCACAAGTTTCTACTTGTGCGTTTGTTTTACTAAAAAGTTCTTTATCATATGCTTACAAGAAGACATATTCGAGTAAAAGTTTTGCAATCCCTGTATGCCTTTTATCAATCGGAAGACAGTGACCTTGAAAAGCAAGAGAAATTTTTAAACTACAGCATTGCGCAAATGCAAGACCTTAATGCGCTGTTACTTCAATTATTGGTGGCATTGAGAGACCACGCGTCCAACTACCTTCAGAAATCACAGAAGAAATTCTTGGCAACGGATTTAGAAAAGAATCCGAGCAAAGCCTTTTTGGATAATAAGGTTATCGCGCTTATCGCAGAGCACGAAGACCTTGCCACTTACTTAAAAAACAAGAAGCTAAACAACTGGAAGTCGGACGATGAGTATGTGAGCCTATTATTCAATGAATTGAAGAAAAATGAGTGGTATGATGCTTATTTGGAGCAGGCAGTTCACAGTTTTGAAGATGATAAAGCATTCGTTGTTCGGTTGTATAAGGAAGTGATTGCCCCAAACGATAAACTGTACGATTATTTAGAGGACCATCGACTAACTTGGATCGACGATTTTCCGTTGGTGAATACATCACTTCTTAAAATGTTGGGGAAACTCACTCAGAAAAAAGCCAAGAATATTTTTAATTCAGAAATATACAAGGATCAAGACGATCGTGAGTTTAGTCTTCAACTGTTACGAAAAGTAATATTGAATGATGACAAAATTGCGTTAGAAATAGACGGGAAGACGCCAAATTGGGATAAAGAACGTATTGCGCACCTAGACATGATCATCCTTAAATTGGGGATTGCAGAATTCCTATATTTCCCATCAATTCCAATTCGCGTGACCATTAATGAGTACCTCGAAATTGCCAAAGAATACTCTACTCCAAAAAGTAGCATCTTCATCAATGGGATCTTAGACAACGTAGTGAAAGAGTTTACCACCGAGGGTAAATTGAATAAAGTTGGGCGTGGGCTTACATAAAAGCAAAAAAATATTTACATTAGCCCCGCTTTAATCTATTAACTTAATTTTTTAAATTTTTAAATAAATACTATGAAAAAATCAATTTTTCTTGTAGCCGTAATTGCCGCTTTTACCTTTACTTCTTGTAAAGATAATGCCGCTGAAAAAGTAAGCGAAGAAAACGTAGCTGCTGCTGCTGAGCGTGATGCTGAAGCTGGAAAGTATCCTAAAATGTCATTTGACGAAAGTGTTTTTGATTTTGGAACCATCGAACAAGGAACTCCACAAGAGCACAAATTTACATTTACAAACACCGGTGAAGCTGATCTAGTGATCGTGGATGCAAAAAGTAGCTGTGGATGTACAGTTCCTTCTTATCCTAAAACTCCAATTGCTCCAGGTGAGTCAGGAGAGTTATTGGTAAAGTTCAACGGAAGTGGAAAAAACCAAGTTAGTAAAACAGTTACTATCACTGCAAATACTGAAACAGGGAAAGAAACCATTAGCATCAAAGCTTTTGTGAATCCTAAAGACGGAGCTGCAGCTGGATCTCCACTTAACGTAAACTAAGAAATAACTTAATGGAGAATTTACAGAGCTTTGCTCCCCTAATTTTAATGTTCTTGGTGGTGTATCTTTTTATGATCAGACCACAAATGAAGCGCGCCAAACAAGAAAAGAAGTTTGCTGCCGAATTAAAAAAGGGAGATAAAGTAATTACCAAAAGTGGGTTGCATGGCAAAATTCTGGATCTAAATGAAGATGGTACTTGTATTATCGAATGTGGAGCCGGAAAGATGAAGTACGAGCGTTCTGCCATTTCAATGGAAATGAGCAACAAAATGAATGCTCCAGCCAAGTAACATTTCTACTAAGCAAATAATATAAAAAAGCCTCCAAATTTTGGAGGCTTTTTTTATGTTATCAGGTTCAATACTTTATGATTTTGCCCCCACTAATTTTACAATATTCACAATTACTTCAATGGCTTTTTGCATACTCTCTACAGGAACGTATTCAAAACGACCATGGAAATTATGTCCACCCGCGAAGATATTAGGACAGGGAAGTCCCATGAAACTTAATTGAGAGCCGTCGGTCCCTCCGCGAATAGGTTTAATGAGGGGTTTAATTCCGGCATCAATCATGGCCTTTTCAGCAATATCGACAATGTGCATAACAGGTTCAATCTTTTCGCGCATATTAAAATATTGATCTTTTATCTCTACGGAAATACGTTCTAACCCATATTGTGCATTTAACTCATCGGCTAAGTGAATCATCATTTTTTTACGTGCATCAAAGTGCTTTCGATCGTGATCTCGTATGATATAATGAAGCTTCGTACCATCCACAGTACCTTCCATATGATGTAAATGGAAAAAGCCTTGTCTTCCATCGGTATGTTCAGGGGTTTCCATTCTTGGCAGCGAATTGATGTAATCCGTAGCCATGTACATGCTATTCACCATTTTTCCTTTGGCATATCCTGGATGAACAATTTTCCCTTTTACAGAAACCACAGCACCTGCAGCATTGAAATTTTCATATTCCAATTCGCCCACCTGGCTTCCATCCATGGTATAAGCCCAATCGGCACCAAACTTTTCCACATCAAATTTATGCGCCCCACGACCAATTTCTTCATCAGGAGTGAATCCCACACGGATAGGTCCGTGTTTAATTTCAGGATGATTCACTAAATATTCCATGGCCGAGATAATTTCGGCAATTCCGGCTTTATCATCAGCGCCCAGTAAAGTGGTGCCATCGGTTGTAATTAGGGTATTCCCCTTATACATCAACAAATCGTCAAAGTCGGTTGGAGATAAAATAATATTTTGATCTTTATTCAAGACAATATCTCCACCATCATAGTTTTCTACAATTTGTGGCTTAACATTCGCTCCGGTGAAATCGGGTGAAGTGTCAAAGTGGGAGATAAATCCTATGGTAGGAACCTTATGTTCCACATTGCCGGGAAGTGTAGCCATGATGTATGCGTTTTCATCGATGGTCACTTCCGACATTCCAATACGCTTCAATTCTTCAACAAGGGCATTGGCCAAATTCCATTGTTTTTCAGTACTTGGTGTTGACTCTGAATTAGGATCGCTTTCCGTATCAACAGTAACATAGCTAACGAAACGTTTAATGAGGTTTTCTTTGGAAATCATAGGAATTGTTTTTCTATACAAATTAAAGGAATAACCCTTTAAAAAGTAAGCCTTTTAATAGTATTTTTGTTCCAATTTTGAACCTATGTACAAATTTTTATTACGTCCTATATTTTTCCTCTTCGATCCTGAAGCCGTCCATCACTTTACGTTTAAAGTAATAAAATGGACCCATAAACTTGGCTTGGGTAGCTTGTTTCGGGCCCTATATGTAGTAAAAGACAAACGCTTGGAACGCGAAGTTTTCGGATTGCGGTTTCCAAATCCCGTAGGCTTAGCAGCAGGATTTGACAAGGATGCAAAACTGTTTCAAGAATTGTCGAATTTTGGTTTTGGATTTATAGAAATAGGAACCCTAACCCCTAAATCCCAGCCAGGGAATCCTAAAAAGCGGTTATTTCGACTAAAAAGCGATCAGGCTATCATTAATCGCATGGGATTTAATAATGGTGGTGTAGAGGGTGCGATTACGCGTTTACGTAAAAATAAAGGGGTACTCATTGGAGGGAACATAGGAAAAAATAAAGTCACCCCTAATGAAGAGGCGGAAAACGACTATCAAATTTGTTTTGAAGCCTTGTTCGACCATGTCGATTATTTTGTGGTGAATGTAAGTTCCCCCAACACTCCCAATTTAAGGGCGCTTCAGGATAAAGAACCGCTCACAAAATTGCTGCTAGGTTTGAAGAAGTCAAATAGCCTAAAAAGCAGTCCAAAACCAATTTTACTGAAAATCGCTCCGGATTTGACCAACGAGCAGTTAATGGATATCATCGGGATTGTTGAAGAGACAAAAATTGATGGAATCATCGCTACGAATACAACAATCTCCAGAGAAGGCCTTACTTCAGAAAACAAAGAGGAACAGGGGGGGCTTAGCGGAAAACCACTTACTAAGAGATCCACCGAAGTGATCCGATTTCTATCGGAAAAAAGCAACCGCGCATTCCCAATTATTGGAGTCGGAGGAATTCATTCCGTCGAAGATGCGCTGGAAAAACTCGAAGCCGGAGCCAGTCTCGTACAACTCTACACCGGATTTATTTATGAAGGGCCGCAACTTATAAAAGACATCAATAAGGCACTGTTGAAATAAACCTTATGTGGGAGCAATTACTTAGTTTTTCATTTTTCACCATGCTCCTTGCATTATCTCCCGGGCCGGATAATATTTATGTGCTTACCCAGTCGTTGGTGAACGGATCAAAAAGTGGTCTGGCTACTACGGCAGGCTTAATCTCCGGATGTATTGTGCATACCACCTTGTTGGCCTTTGGTGTTTCGGCATTAATTGCTGCTTCAGAAATGGCAATCATGGTGATAAAAGTAATTGGGGCGATTTATTTAATTTATTTGGCCTTTAAAGTTTTTAAAAGTTCAGGAAATATAGATTTATCCGGAAATGCACCAAGAAAATCATATCTCGAATTGTACAAAACCGGGGTGATTATGAATTTAATCAATCCTAAGGTTTTATTATTCTTTCTTGCATTCTTTCCTTCCTTTCTATGGAATCCAGAAGGATCAACGGTAGGTCAGTTTTACATATTAGGGATTACTTTTATGGCAGTATCGTTTCTTATTTTTGGAGGTTTGGCACTGCTCGCGGGGAGTATATCGTCCTATATGCTTCAGCATCGAAATACGGGTCAAATTCTTAAGTGGCTCCAAATTTTGGTATTTCTTGGCATAGCGGCTTACATTCTCATCCCATAATTGAACCGTTTTTCAGGCTAAAAAATTCTTTTCGCAACCTAGGGAATTTATATCTTTACGGTAATGCAACATGTGAAAATTATAGAGTGTCCCAGAGATGCCATGCAGGGTATAAAAGATTGGATTCCTACAGAATCTAAAGTACAATATATACAGTCTTTATTGCGCTGCGGGTTTGATACCATTGACGTTGGAAGTTTTGTGTCTCCGAAGGCGATTCCTCAAATGCAAGACACGGTGGAAGTATTAAAGCAATTGGATCTTTCCGATACTGAAAGTAAATTATTAGCAATTGTGGCAAATACTCGGGGAGCTGCCGATGCGGTGCTGCACAAAGAAATTCACTATTTAGGGTACCCCTTTTCGATTTCGGAAAATTTTCAAATGCGAAATACCCATAAAACCATTGCGCAATCCATCGACATTTTAAAAGAAATTTTGGAATTGGCATCCATGCATGGAAAAGAAGTCGTGACTTATTTATCGATGGGATTTGGAAATCCTTATGGAGACCCTTGGAATGAAGATATCGTAGGGAAATGGGCCGAAACCTTGGCCGATATGGGAGTTCGTATTTTATCATTAAGCGATACCGTTGGAACTTCTACTCCTGAAGTAATCGAATACCTTTTTTCCCATTTAATTCCGAAATATCCAAACATGGAATTTGGTGCGCATTTGCACACCACTCCCGACACTTGGTTTGAAAAGGTTGATGCAGCATTTAATGCGGGCTGCCGGAGATTTGACGGAGCCATACAAGGGTTTGGAGGTTGTCCTATGGCGAAAGATGAATTAACCGGGAATATGCCTACCGAGAAATTATTGAGCTACTTTACGACTAAGAAAATAGATTCCAATATAAATCCGTTATCTTTTGAAAGTGCCCATAACGAGGCTTCTAAAATATTTTTAAAGTACCACTAATCATGAAAAAGCACCTTCTTGGAATTGTCATCTTACTTCTTATCTTTTCATGCGGTCCGGGAAAAAAGCTGCCTTCGAAAGTAAAGGACGATGGAGTAATTACTTTTAAATTAGTGCAGCTGAACGATGTATATGAAATTGCTCCAACCGGAGGTGGAAAAGTAGGTGGCTTGGCGCGTGTGGCCCATGTGGTAGATTCCCTAAAAAAAGCTGAACCCAATACGTATTTGTTCATGGCGGGTGATTTTTTGAATCCGTCCCTGTTAGGAACCATCAAATATGAAGGGAAACGCATCCATGGAAAACAAATGATCGATGTGATGAATGCGATGGACTTTGAGTTGGCCACTTTTGGAAACCATGAATTTGATATCGGGGAGAGCGATCTTCAGCAGCGTCTTAACGAATCGAACTTTTACTGGACTACAGCAAATGTATTTCAGCAAGGGGCTGATGGTCCTAGGTCTTTTTATTTTTTGCGTGGAGGTGACACCATTTATATTCCAGAGACCTACACGTTGGATCTTAAGGATACCGATGGTACGGAAGCCTCGATTGGCTTCTTTTCGGTGACTTTAAATGCGAATCCCAGGGACTTTGTGTATTATGGAGATGTGATGATTGAAGCCGGAAGTTCGTATGCTCGTCTTCAAATGGAACAGGTAGATTTGATTATGGGACTTACCCATGTGAAAATTGATCAAGACATTGAAATCGCGAAAGCCTACCCTGAGATAGCCTTTATTATGGGAGGACATGAACACAACAGCATGATGGTGGAAAGCGGAAATGCCAAAATAGCAAAAGCCGATGCGAATGCAAAAACCATTTATGTGCACAGCGGTACCTATGATAAGAAAAAGGATGCATTGTCAATTGATTCAGAATTGGTAGTAATCGATGATCGCATAGCCGAAAAGCCTTCGGTAAAGGCCATTGTAGATCGTTGGGGGGCTATCTTAGACGCTCAAATCAAGCAGGTAGTTGACGATCCGTATGAAGTAATTTATCATGCAGAAGTACCCTTGGATGGAACCGATAAAGCAAATCGTAGTACCCAAACTAATTTAGGAGCAATGCTTGCAGAGGCGATGGCACTTTCGTTCAAGACTCCGGTAGATGGTGCCATAGTGAATGGCGGTTCCATTCGACTGGACGATGTATTGGTAGGAGAGGTGACCAGTTTAGATATGTTTCGGGTATTGCCCTTTGGGGGGCCGGTGGTAAAAATCGATATTAAAGGAACCTTATTGAAAGAGGTGTTGGACTATGGCAAGAGTCATTTTGGAGAGGGAGCGTATTTGCAACGATATAATATTTCAGAAAATTCGGAAGGACAATGGGAGGTAGGCGGTAAGCTAATCGACCCCCTTCGAACATATAAAATAGCGTGTACCGATTTTTTACTGAAAGGATTAGACATACCTATTTTAAAAACCGGGGTTAACGGACTTATAGCAGAATATTTTCCTTCTTCAGATGAACCGGCCCACGATATTAGAAGTGCACTGATTGAATATTTTAAAACATTAAAATGATGAAAAAAATAATTAAAACAACATTGTTAGTCGCGCTGGTGGCATTGATTGTTATGCAGTTTATTCAACCGGATAAGAATCAAGGCGGTTATGAAAGCGTCGCGGCTTTTGAAAATGAAACCAAACCCTCAGAAGCATTGGCAGCACTATTGAAATCAAATTGTTACGATTGTCATAGCAACCAAACAGAATACCCTTGGTATTCAAAAATAGCACCCGTTTCCTACTGGTTAGACGATCATGTGAAGGATGGCAAGAAGCATTTCAATGTTTCTGAATGGGAGAACTATTCAGTTAAAAAGAAAGACCATAAGTTGGAGGAACTTATCGAGGAAGTTGAAGAAGGGGAAATGCCTTTAGATTCTTACACTTGGATTCATGGGGATATTACCGAGGAGCAAAGAGAATTATTGATTCAATGGGCTGTTTTAGTTCGAATGTCTTATAAGGCTGACTTGGAAGTTTCCTCGAAGTAGGAAGGATTTTCAATATAAAAAAAGCAGGTGCATTTGCACCTGCTTTTTTTATATTATATAATTTCTAGAATGTGAACTCTAGTCCGGCATACGCCCCAAAGGGGTGGCCTGGTCGCAATCCTGCCGGTACTCTGGAGACTGCATACGTATTGTTCAACAGGTTGATGATATTTCCATTCACCGATAGGAATTTGGTTATTCTATATCGAGCGGCCATATCGATCACAATGCTTGAATCCACTTTTTCATTTTCAGGGATACTGCCAACCCCCGCCATAGTTCTGAAAGCACCATTGAAGCGGCCGTTTACATTCAGGGAGAATTTTGAAAACTCAACACCGATGGAGGTATTTAACTGATGCTTTGCGATATAAGGTATTTCGTCACCGTCTTCGATGGTTCCCCATATACCATCTGAACTATCGAAACTGTTTTGAAATTGAGTGTCGGTGTAAGTATATCCAAGGGTCAAAGGAATTTGAAAATTGGCATTGTTTTCAAAAAATGTGTAGTTCAAAAGCATTTCCAGCCCTTGTACAATAGCCTCACCTGCATTGAATTGATCCAGTGAACCTGTCCCGCCTGTTGCTGCTAAATCACTTCCTAAAAGGTTGCTATAGTCGTTGTAAAACCCAACAG
>JAHEMY010000120.1:6401-7001 GCA_024643425.1 Flavobacteriaceae bacterium | reverse complement strand
GTTAAAACACCTCGCTCCATACTTTTTAAATCTCCCACAATGATATTGCGATTATTGAGAATAAGGGTGTCATTTTGAGCGAAGCTCGCACAATGGATAGCAAAAAGTAAAAAACATAATGTGTAAAAATTTTTCATAGCATTTAAGTTTTTAGCAAATCTTTTTGGAACAAAACCATACTGTATTAGCCTTGTTGCGTGTTTAAAGTCTTAAATTTAATAAATATTATCTAAAAAATTCCTAGCGGATTTTCTATAAGACGCAATAATTTATTGCCGGAATAATTTTAAAGCTTAGTTCCAATAGGCTATCCCAGAACATTAGCGAATTTGCAGTCTTTAAAAAAATTGCGGAAGTGCCTTTTAGAGACAGAATTAAAAAAGTATCTTCAAGAAGATTTTAAATTAAACGCATGAAGCGCAAACGTATACGTCGATTAATAATCATATTGTTCGGATTTTTGGTGCTGCTCGTAGGAGTCAATCCCGTTTTGGAATCCGTTTTGGACCATTACCTACAAAATAAAATGCGTTTTCAGCAGGATACTTCCACTTATGGTGTTTCCTACAAAGAACTAAACCTGAACATTTTTAATAGAGA
>JAHEMY010000120.1:0-6391 GCA_024643425.1 Flavobacteriaceae bacterium | reverse complement strand
CGGACCAGAAACTGAATATGCCCATGTTACAGAAAATGGAGATTGGGAGGGCGCATATTAAAGATGTCAACCTAATCAATTTCATTTGGGAAGAATCTTTGGAAATCTTTCAAATTGACCTGGCTTCAGTGAATCTTGCATTGATCAAACCGGACACCACCAAAGAATTAAAAAGTGAGAAGGAGTTAAAATCCCTAATGGATTCCATTAAATTACCGGGAATAAAGAATATCAGCCTTAACCATTTTATCGTAAGAGACATGAATCTTCATGAGCTCGATGCTCAAGATGGAGACACCCTATCCAGCTACAGGAGTAAGGATATTCATATCAAAGGAATTGGATTTAGAAAATACGAGGAGGAGGATTCTCATACATTCACTCCCGAACTCAATGATATGGTTTTCCTAATGGGAGAGCAGCAATTTTTGCTCGACAATGGGCTTTATTCAATAGTTTTTGACAGCCTTGTATACGTGCATAAAAATGAATCGCTTGATATCGATAAATTGCGAATAGCGCCGCATATTTCGGTGGACTCCTTTGCGAGAAGAAATGCAGGTAAGAACTACGATCGAATTAGCCTAGAGTTGAATGCACTTCATGTTGAAGGTTTAGGACTGCACCGCATTATTAGCACTGGGGCGTTGAAACTACAGAAACTTGAAGTCGACAGTCTTCAAATGGATCTTTTTAGAGATCGTAGCCACCCGATTGATCCTAACTTGAACATTCCACTTCCTAATAAAATGCTAGAAGATCTTGGAATTAAGCAGTCGATAGACACACTAAGATTCAATGGTCCAAAACTCTCATATTATGAAAAGTTACCTGATTCGAACAGGCATTTGGAAACCTATCTCACCGGGTTGAAAGGAGAAATTCGCAATATCCGTTCTGCTACTTGGGCACTTGAATCAGACGAACCTCTGGAAATAAGTTTGCAATCGTATTTACTCGGGGCCATTGAATTAGATATGGATTTTGAATTTCCCTATGGGAAGGATGCCTTTTATATGCACGGGCGCACAAGCGGTAGTTCAGATCTAGCATCCATGAACCCGACCTTAGTTCCTGCCATGAATATTCGCTTTGGTGAAGGGCGGCTTGATGGGCTTAGCTTTCAAGCTAGAGGTAATTCTCATCACATGGAGGGGGAACTCATTATGTTGTATTCGAATTTGGAAGTAGAACTTTTAAGACAAAATAAAGAAAAGAATAAAACCATGTCCTGGATTGCCAATGCGGTGGTTAAACAATCCAACCCCAATAAAAAGGGCAAAACACTTAAAGCTACTATTTATGCCGAGCGAGATGCAAACAGAGAGTTCATCAAATATATTATGAAAGGGGTTAGATCGGGAATAGTCAATACCTTTAATTTCCTAGGAAAAAACCGTAGGGAGTAACTCTTGTTCAGCTTAAATAGAGCATAGTAATGTATTAATTCGTTTATAGAGAATACGTTATAATTGTTTCTATTATTACGTACAAAATTCGTTAATCGACATTCATTTTTATTGGTTCAATAATAAATTTAGCAGGTTCTTTTATAGAATGATAGGGTTTTCTGATACCTTTCACAATACACTTTATTAGTCTGCCTTATTTCATTAATTCAATATCAATACTTTCGATAAGCGCATCAATCACCTTAATTAGTTCTTTATAGGCTGTTTTTTGACCTTCAAACAATTGAATTTTAAAGCGAAGTCCGTTAAGTAAAAATAAATCGTTTTTATAATCTTCTATCGACTTACTCGGAATGGTAAATTTTGAAATATCAAATTGAATGAAATCTTTCTTATCACCATTAGTAATATGGTCGAAACCTAGCAAATAGGGTATAATAACATTTCGACTGTAATCTCTTGAAGAACTATCCCATCCTTTATATTCACTAGCATTATAATAAGAGAATAAAGCATCCAATAATTTTTGATTGTTTATTAATTCAATCTTTCCGGATGACATGAGACCTTCGAAAGTTCCTTTTATTGGATTAAAAGTTATTAATTCGGATAAATATTGGAAACTATCATAAAATTCTTCTTTCGTTACAACTACCTCATTTGATAGGACCTTCACACAAAGCACCAGGTTTTCAATAAATAGGCTGTCATTTGCTATCGCTGTTTTTAGTTGTGCTTTATCCGATTTTAAATTGTCCCTTAGTTTTGATAATTGAAAACTAGCTTCTTTCTTGCTTTTATTATTTTCGTGCCAAGTATTAATACTCAGTGCAATCAGAATACCAATTACCACAAGCACAATTTCCCCTATGGCATATTTTAAATACCTGCTGGTTTTATTTTTTTCCATGAGCTCGTAGCGGATTTTTCTGAAGAATTTTATCACAAGTGGTTCGTTTATTTGAAGTTCCCCGAATCTACATCCTTGATGAACGTTATCAACCCTTTGAAGTAAGTCTCCGGGTCGTCAAATTGCGATAAATGACTACCATTCGTGGTAACACTTCGTCCCTTTTGCACTTCTGTTGCCATCCACTCCATATAGCTAGGGTCCATAGTGTCGTGTTTTCCGCCCAGCATTAAGGTTGGAACGTTAATTTCTTTCAATCGATGGGACACATCCCAATCTCTTAAAGAGGCATCACCCGTGATGCCAAATTCACTGGGGCCTTGCATATAAACGTAAATTTCCGGGTTGAGGTGCTCAAACAATAGTAGGACATCTTTTGGCCACTCTTGAAGCGGTTTGCGCATAATGTGTTCTGTATAAAAATGCTCCATCAAGAGTTCTTCGTACCTCGGATTGGCATAATCTTTTGCGGCTTCCATAACTTTGATTTCTTTCAAAACGTCCTCCGGTAATTGCGGCCCTAACACCTCTTGTGCATATTTGTTGTATTCAGGAACACTGGCCACCATATTCGAAACGATAAGCCCTTTTAAATGATCTTGGTATTTTAATGCGTATTCCATTGCCAGTATTCCACCCCAGGATTGACCAAGCAGGAAGAAATTATCTTTGTTGAGGTTGAGTGCCTTTCGCACTTGCTCGACTTCTTCCACAAAATGTTCTGTAGTCCAAAGTAAGGTGTCGTTTGGTTTGTCGCTGTAGTAGGAGTCAAGTTGATCGTAATAGATGTATTCAATTTCCTCATTGGGCAAATAGCCTTCAAAATTTCCAAATTGTTCATGAGTTCCTCCGGGACCTCCATGTAGTAGCAAGACGCGCATTTTAGGATTGTTGCCCATGCGTTTGGTATAAACATTAAAGGTGCCTTTTTCGGTTTCAATGGGTATCATCTTAACGCCCCCGGTTGCTTGGTCATTGCTGTTGGTATAATCCCAATAGGAACTCTTTTCAGGAGTACTTAGGTTCCTTTTTTGATTATTTGAACAACTCGTTATGAGTACAAGCGTGAACAGTAGAGGTATCATTAAAATTTTCATAATATTTTATTTTACAATTAATAAGGTTTATTTATTTAAAGTATTAGTTTACCTGAATTTTGATGTTCGTTTCAATTGTTTCATCCAGCAGTACCACGTTGGTTTCAAACTCTTGAAGCAGGGAAGTCAATAATTGCTATTCAATAACTTTGTTTTTCTAAGAGCATTCCAATTATTGATTTTCAATGCAATCAAAATTCCGATCACTATGAGTACAATTTCATCAACCGCATATTTCAAATACCTGCCTACCGGCCAGGCAGGCTTACCTGTTTTATTTTTTTCCATGAGCTCGTAGCGGATTTTCCCGAAGAGTTTAATCATGAATTTTTGCTTCGGTACGTTCTATTAATGCTAATACAATTTCATTTAAATCGATGAGTCTTTGAATGGTATTTTTATTTCTGCGATAATCTATTTTTAAGATATTACGCGCGGTGGGTGCTTGTAATAATTGTATTAATTGCTGTTTCGCTTCTTCTTTGTTTTGATGCGTAACCAATTCATCATCGTAGCTAAATTCATAGAATTTTTGCGTATACCTCCAATAATTATCTTCTAAATCCACCGCGCGATTATGGGTTCCTTCAAAGCTCAAAATATTAGGAATGATAAAATTATAGTAGATTTTAAAATCTTCGATTAAGGATTCATATTCACCATAAGTTGTAATTCCGGAATTTTCTATTTTTTCAAAAGTAGATTTGCTAAAGGGAATTTTTGAATAAAATGTTTCAAGACTTTTTTCCAAACTATCGATGGTTAGGGTGTTGTAATCTTCTAAGGCCAAGAACGATTTTCGCTGCATAATACGCATTTTAGCAGTGTTTATTTCATTATTTATACTGAGTGAATCGTTTTTAAAATCTTTGACAATTTCGATTAAATAGCTTTTCAACTTTTTATTATTGATTCGGTTTTCATTCCAGGTATTAATCTGTAAGGCTATTAAAATACCAATCACCACGAGCACAATTTCTCCTATGGCGTATTTGAGATAGCTACCGGTTTTGTTGTTTTCCATAAGGTTTTGGCGGATTCGTCTAAAGAATTTTATCATTCAAATCAATTTAAATAAAGATAGGATATTTTGGAATAGGGGAACTTTATCATGAAGAACGAAATTTCTTTAATAAGAGCATCCTTATTAAAGAAATTAATATTTTCGTCTCACGTCTCACGTCTCACGTCTCACGTCTCACGTCTCACGTCTCACGTCTCACGTCTCACGTCCTGCCAGAGGCAGGCAAGCTCACGTCTCACGTTAAAAATTTCTAGCATAGGCCAGGATGATGTACCTATGACTCTCGGTGGTACTTGCTTCCGCAGATTGAATGCGATATCCAAACCAGTATTCGTTTTTACTAAATCGGTGATGTACGTCAAAACCTCCGTAAATGATTTCTTTATTGGCGGGTACCAATAAGACGGAAGTGTCGTCACTGCCATTTCCTTCCAAAAGCGCATTACGCCCTACATAGCGAAAACCAGCTCGAAGTGAAAAGAAAATTTCCCGCTGGGTGGAACCAATTCGGTTGAAGCCGATACTGCTCTGAATAGGATTTTTTCGTCCGAAATAGGCGATAAGATCGTTTTGTGCATAAACATCCCTGGAACCAAAGGCAACGGCAGGTTGGGCCACGATTGTAACGCTAAAAGGATTGGGCGCTAGTTGCCATTCTCGTCGGTAAGAGGCATATGCATTAACATGCATGCTATTTTCCATTTCTCCTACCCAAATGGGGGGATCCGAAATTACAATGGCATTGTGATACCAGCGTTGAAATCCTCCTGCACCCGATGCCTTCCCGGCAACACCTAGTAATAAACTTACATCAACCCCATGATTCTTTTTAACATAAGACCATCCTCCTTGAAAGGCAAGAAAACCAACGTAGGGTCTGTCTTGTTCAGAAATATCGGTTGTTTTAATATCTGAAGGAGTGTAGACCTCCTGACCGATGGAAAAGGCGAGCTGTTCATTGCCTCCCTTCAGCAGGCCATTTTTTAAAAGATGCCTATAGTTCACAAACAAACCCGACGAGTAATACCGATCTGTGAGCGTGAAAAAATCATTGTCGTGACGGAGGTTCAACTGGTGTTTCACGAGGGTATCTTGTTTTTCCTGGAGTGGTTGCCCAATAAGGCAATGAGGTACACTTAAAAAAGCTATTAGCAGGCTGAAATTAAATATAAAGGGAAAGGAGGAATAAAATCCGGTGGCGGGAACTTGTTGGGGTCGATCCAATGATTGATGTTTAAATGAATGGCAAGGTATACAATGAATTTTAATATTTTTTCAATCTCCACGACAATCAGTTGCCTTGATTAGAACATGAATTGAGTCAAGGTTTATTCCATTTACTATTTTGTTCGATTATTTTTGATTGTCTTTATATTTTTTCGAATTCGATTCAATTAGTAAAAATGGTATACCAACAATCATTGAAACCCAAAAAGCATAATTCTGTATCGCTGGATTGTCAGTCAATTTTGCAATCAAATAGCCAGTTATCATGATAAATGCCATCCCAAACATTACATTCCGAAAAACACGGGCAATTCCCACAATATCGTATTTTTCTTTCTCTTCTTTTGACATGGTATTATACCCGGCAATGAGCCAATACATCTTGCCATTTTTTATTAAAATTCCGAGAACGATAAAAAGAATTGCTACGCCAATCATAAGTTTTTAGTTTCAATCGTGGAAAGTATTTTTTCAGAGGAGATAATCAAATCTTCATAAAATTACGATAAAGAGGCTAATCATAGTTAAATTCGGGATTAATTGGTGTTGTTTTTATCAGTGAAGAGAATAGTTTTGATGAACTAAATCCTAAGCCTTTTCTCTTTTATTTAATTCTTCAATAATAAGATTTTGTACTTGTTCATTTTGATTGATTCCAATCATATAGAGCCTATTCATGTAGGCATAAAAAATAAGAGCCTTCGTGAGTGCTTCTTTGAAG
>JAHEMY010000119.1 GCA_024643425.1 Flavobacteriaceae bacterium | reverse complement strand
ATTAGCCCTTAAATTTCCATCGATGTGCATTCCACCCGCGGGTGAAGTCACCGGAGCTACCTGAGCACTAACTACGCCAGCCACTAATAATACAGTGAGGTAAACTAGAAATCGAATCTTTGTAAAAAGATTATTAAATGTAATATTGTTCATAAGGCCACATTTTCTAATTTATATTTTATCATCCCACGATAGGATTTTTTTCAACCGTAAAATGATTTGGGGATAAGAGTTTTGAAGTTTTAGGAAACTATCTACGTAAATTTCTATTAAATGGTTTTCTAAAACATTCAAAATGTGGAATCGGGGGCACGACTCAACTTTTGGTTTTTGGTTGATTGTTTATTCAAAGATACGTAGGAAATTTCTGGTCAGAATTAATTTTAACCTACTATTAGTCAAAGTGTTTAAAATACTCGTTAAACTACACTAATTTGGTAGATTAAGGCTTCTTTTTTGTAGGAAAAATATCTACGTATTTACCCGTATATATCTATTTCACTGAGAAATGCACCAATATCAGTGTAGGAAATTACTATTAAGAAAACCTTAGGAAATAGGGTCTTAAATCGCAATTGAAAAACGTATCTTTGCCCCTTAAATTTTTGTACGTATGTCCTTAACCAAAGAAATCGCCAGACGGAAAACCTTTGGTATTATTTCCCACCCCGATGCCGGTAAAACTACCTTAACCGAAAAATTACTTCTTTTCGGAGGTGCCATCCAAGAAGCGGGTGCCGTTAAAAGCAATAAAATAAAAAAAGGAGCGACCAGCGACTTCATGGAAATTGAACGTCAGCGAGGGATTTCTGTAGCTACTTCGGTCTTGGCTTTTGAATATAAAGACATTAAAATCAATATTTTAGACACTCCCGGCCACAAGGATTTCGCTGAAGATACCTTTCGGACACTCACGGCAGTTGACAGTGTTATTGTGGTGATTGATGTCGCCAAAGGGGTTGAGGAACAAACCGAAAAACTGGTAGAAGTTTGTAGGATGCGAAAAATCCCGGTGATTGTTTTCATTAATAAGTTAGATCGCGAAGGAAAGGACGCCTTTGACCTTCTGGATGAAATTGAACAAAAACTTCAGCTACGCGTTACACCCCTCTCTTTTCCCATAGGGATGGGATACGATTTTAAGGGGATTTATAATATTTGGGAAAAGAATGTAAATCTTTTTAGTGGCGATAGTCGCAAGAACATTGAAGATACCATAGAAATTGAAGATGTATTTTCCTCTGAACTCGACAGCGTAGTAGGTGCAAAAGCTGCTGAAAAGTTACGCGAGGAACTGGAATTAGTCTATGAAGTATACCCCGATTTTAATCGAGACGAATACTTGGAGGGCAATCTTCAGCCTGTATTTTTTGGTTCGGCCTTGAATAATTTTGGCGTGCGTGAATTGTTGGATTGTTTTATTAAAATTGCTCCAAAACCCCGACCAAAGCAAAGTGACACTAGAGTTGTGGTACCCGATGAAAAGGAATTTTCAGGTTTTGTTTTTAAAATTCATGCCAATATGGATCCGAAGCACCGAGATCGCTTGGCGTTCGTTAAAATAGTTTCCGGTACCTTCGAAAGAAATACTCCTTACCTCCATGTAAGAAATGGCAAGAAAATGAAATTCTCAAGTCCCAATGCCTTCTTTGCTGAAAAAAAGGAAATTGTAGACATTTCTTATCCCGGGGATATTGTTGGCCTGCACGATACCGGTAATTTCAAAATTGGCGATACGCTTACTGAAGGTGAAGAAATGCAGTACAAAGGAATTCCTAGTTTTTCTCCGGAGCATTTTAAGTACATCAATAATGCCGATCCAATGAAGAGTAAACAACTTGAAAAGGGAATCGACCAATTGATGGACGAAGGAGTTGCACAATTATTTACTTTACAGCTAAATAATAGGAAAGTCATTGGAACGGTTGGCGCACTTCAGTTTGAGGTAATTCAGTACCGACTAGAACATGAATATGGAGCCAAGTGTTCTTACGAATCATTAAACGTGCATAAGGCGTGCTGGGTAGAGCCAAAAGATTCCAAAAGTGAAGAATTTAAAGATTTTCAGCGAGTGAAGGCAAAATTCTTAGCGAAAGATAAAAAGGGGCAACTGGTCTTTTTTGCAGATTCGGCGTTTACCTTACAAATGACCCAACAGAAATACCCGAACATTCGGTTTCATTTTGTGAGTGAATTTGAGAAGGTGGGTTAGTTGACGTAATAAAGTCTGATTTGAACCTCATCTTTCCCTGGTCCTAACCAAAGTTTACAGCTTCCATAGCCTTGTGTACTTTCTACTTCTAATTTACAGGCAAACAAAGCAAGATATTGCCCAGGGGGAAGCTTGACGTAATCGGCTCCAGCAGTTCTCATATCTTTATATGCTCCTGAATTCTGACTTGAATTGGCATAATACTGACCATTCAATCCAACCAAACCTGCTTCTTTATTACAATTTTGCTGACCTGATGTCAAAATACACCACGGACCGCCATTAATATTTTCACCATCGGCATCCTTAACAACATAGCAATTACTTGTAAAATCATTGGGGTCACAAGTTTGAATGGATTCCGGTTGCCCACAATAAGGGGAATTGCATCCCAAATCATCCGGATGAATTTTCATAAAGTAAACGCCTGTATGTACAACTCTGGCCCGATTGTCATCAATTCTTTTATTCTCGCTAGGCGTATTATCATAAATATTCCATGAAACCGAATAATTTACTTCTACTATTGCTGTAGTCTCCAAAGTAAATACATACTGACTCCAATCAATTGGAGAAGCGACAGCAGTATACCCTGACCCGTGCCCCACTTGATTGACAACGTTCTCCGGTGTTTCCTGGTCTTCCAAATAGTTTCCGGAATCAATAATCAACGGACCCTGATCTAAAACGGTACCCAAAACGAGGTTGCCTAGCTCGTTTACAAACACTCGAGTTGAACTTCCAGGTCCAAGGTTATCATCATTATTCGCATGATTTAACCCTTCTACACGAACATTATCATATTGGCCCGCCACATGCACAGTTTGTTGAGGACTATTCGTGTTTATGCCAACCTGGCCATATGAAATCATACACCAAATTAGTAGCAGCGATAATAAAAATAAATTTTTCATATTATTCGAATATCCTAATTTTTAAATAATCATTGTCCCCTCCAAATCCTACACTTGTATAAATACCCACACCATCCTTTACGCTTCCCATAAAATAAAGGGTATGATTCCCAGCAGGAATTTCCAAATAGCCTTGACCATTGATGTATGGGTAACCCGCTAGGCCTCCTAAGAGAGATTCATAGTAAACACCATTCAAGCCATAATACTCACTCAGTTCAGGCCCAGAACCGTTACTGTCATAGTCGATGTAAAAATAAATCTTTGTCTGAATAGCTTCACCTTCTGTTGGCTCTAACCAAGTGGTAGGATTCATCGTCAAATCACTACCTGCTACATATGTGGTTATCCCATACCTTATTTCAAGCAGCGCATCTCGAGGCGAACTAAAAGAAATCGTGCCTAAAGTCGCTATTATTGAAGTAACGTTAGTGTCATTATTGAGCACGATTCCTGTTTCAAAACCTAAACCGTGTCCATAAGGATCATCTTGTATAAAATTTGGATCTGAGTATAAAAAGTTAATGGGCCCATTACCGGAATTTCCCGAACCAAAAAGTGAAATATCACCATCACCATCTACATAAGCAGGAACCAATTTGGTTCCATCGTTGAGTGTTGAATTCGTTGAATTTAAGCTTTCAATACGGATGGTAGAATTTTGACCAGCAATATGTAAGGTTTGTTGAGGATCTACCGTCCCAATACCCACTTGACCCAAAGCCATTACACCCCAAATAAAAACCAAATATGTTAAAATTCTCTTCATCTATTTAATGTAACTTAAGGAACAAGAAATCCGCATCATATGTAAAAAACACCCTAGTTTGAAGTGAACCTCCCGAGCTATTCAAGTCCGAACAGACCCGACCCCAAAGTTCGAGTGTATAGTTTTCTGTTGTATTTGGTGCGGGAATTAATCTGACATAAGTAGTATGCCCATTAAAGAAAGGTCCTTGAACACTATTGGCAGAAGCACTGGTATACGTTCGAGAACTAGGCCCATATTCTCTGTCGGTGATTCCATCAGTAGGATCGGGGTCTGGTGTAATTCGAATAAAATTATCTACCCGTCGAGCTAATCCATCTGCTAGGGAATTATTCTGATTATCCAAATAAATTTTATGGCTTATATTATATTTCACTTGAAGAAGTGTAGGCCTGCTTATCGGCGGAAAGACATACGTCTCTATAAGTTTATCAATACATCCAGATGTATTATTTGTACTTAAAGTAAGTGTCTGATTTACATAAGGGATTAGATAATCTTCGGCTCCAGAATTTTCAAGAACTTCCAATTGAAGTTTAAAATCACCATGCTCGTCAACATACAATGGAACTGTATTGTCATCCATATTCCCGTTTCCATCTGTATCACCACTATTGAATGGATTGTTTGCCGCATTTAAACTCTCAACCCGAAGGGTTCCAGTAGTCCCAGCAATATGAAGTTTTTCTTGTGGGTCACTTGTATTTATGCCAACTTGAGAAGATCCCGCATAAGGAAATAGTAAAAAAAAGAACATCGAAGATATCCCTAAATAGCTAAAACCATTTAAACTAAAACTGCCCCATATTTTTTGTCCCCAATACATATAATTTTAACTTTCACATTATGAATGTGTTAGGTTAAACTTAAAGCAATTTCAATAAATCTTGTAATAATTATCTTACAATTCGATAACAAGTTCCAAAAACTCGTTGAAGTACCTAATTAACCTATTAATTATTAGCCAATTACCTAAAAAGCAACACACTAAAACAACCATAATTTAAAAAAGGTTTCCTCTAGCCTAAGGTCTAAAAGACATTCTTTTGGATTAGAGATGGGGGCATTTCATTATTTGCCGGGGATAGACATTGCAAATAATTAAGCTTAATTTACAAAATAAAATTAACCCACTCATTTTATGAGTGTTAAATTTATAAACAGGAAAAAAATCTAGGGTTATGCTTCACCCGTTGGCCCAAAATTTATGGGCATTGGCGCTTGCTGATAATCTTTAATTTCGCCATGCGCTGCTTCAAAACGAGCTACATTGTCGTTTAATGCTTTTAAGAATCGCTTGGCATGTTGAGGCGTTAGAACGATGCGCGATTTTACCTTGCTCTTAGGCACTCCAGGCATAATGGTAACAAAGTCAACCACAAACTCAGATTGTGAATGATTGATAATTGCCAGATTGCTGTAAATTCCTTGAGCCACTGATTCCTCAAGTTCTATATTGATTTGTCCTTGCTTCGGTTTCTTATCTTCTGCCATTACCTTAGTATTAAAATAACTTGCGCTCCGATTGGGAGCGCAAGTATTGATTATTATATTAATTGAAATTTACTTCCTGTTTCGCCCGAGTCATTTCCTCAAGCTCTTCTTTAGAGCCCACAATGATAGTGTCATACCTTCTCATACCGGTACCGGCTGGAATTCTATGTCCTACAATTACGTTCTCTTTCAATCCTTCTAGATCATCAACCTTACCACTTACCGCAGCTTCATTTAATACCTTCGTAGTTTCCTGGAAGGAAGCAGCCGAGATAAACGACTTGGTCTGAAGTGATGCTCTCGTAATTCCTTGAAGAATTGGCGTAGCAGTAGCCGCAACAGCGTCACGAGCTTCTACAAGCGCTTTATCTTCTCTTCTCAGAAGTGAGTTCTCATCTCTTAAATCACGTGAGCTAATAATCTGACCTTCTTTTAAGTTTTCAGAGTCACCGGCATTATCAACCACCTTCATTCCGAAAATCTTATCGTTTTCTTCGATGAAGTCGTCTTTATGCACCAATTGATCTTCTAAGAACAAGGTATCTCCCGGATCTACGATACGCACTTTACGCATCATTTGACGAACTACCACCTCGAAGTGCTTATCGTTAATCTTCACACCCTGAAGTCGGTAAACTTCCTGAACTTCATTCACCAAATATTGCTGAACCGCTGAAGGTCCTTTAATATTTAAGATGTCATCCGGAGTAATCGATCCATCAGATAATGGCATACCCGCACGAACGTAATCGTTCTCCTGAACTAGGATCTGATTAGAAAGTTTTACTAAGTATTTTTTAATTTCTCCAAGTTTCGATTCTACGATAATCTCACGATTACCTCGTTTGATTTTTCCAAAAGAAACTACACCGTCAATCTCACTTACTACTGCAGGGTTCGAAGGATTACGAGCTTCAAATAATTCTGTTACTCTAGGTAGACCTCCGGTAATATCCCCTGCTTTTGCAGACTTACGAGGAATTTTAACCAAGACCTTTCCAACTTTAATCTTCTCATCGTTGTCCACCATTAAGTGAGCCCCAACTGGTAAGTTGTAAGAACGGATAATTTCTCCTTTTGAATCTACAATTTGAAGTGTAGGAATTCTTCTCTTATCTCTTGATTCAGAAATTACTTTTTCTTGGAAACCGGTTTGTTCGTCGATTTCAACTTGATAGGTAACCCCTTGATCAATGTTCTCATATTTAATCTTTCCGGCAAATTCAGAAATAATTACACCGTTGTAAGGATCCCACTGGCAAATTACATCACCTTTTTTCACATGGTCTCCATCCTTCACATGCAATGCAGAACCGTAAGGAATGTTATTAGTGCTCAACGTGATTCCAGTTTTATCGTCAACCAATTTGGCTTCAGACGTTCTTGAAATTACAATGTCTACCGCTTTTCCTTCTGAATCTTCACCTTTTACCGTTTTCAAATCTTCGATTTCAACACGACCATCAAATTTAACGGTTAGTTTATTCTCTTCAGAAATGTTTCCGGCGATACCTCCCACGTGGAACGTACGCAAGGTTAACTGTGTTCCAGGTTCTCCAATCGATTGTGCTGCAACAACACCAACCGCTTCACCTCGTTGTACCATTTTATTGGTAGC
>JAHEMY010000026.1 GCA_024643425.1 Flavobacteriaceae bacterium | reverse complement strand
GCTGTAGCGCTTCCCCGCAAGATAATTTTCGAAATACCTCAAAAGTTCATCCTTATCCTTGGGCAGCGGAGCCCGTTTTTGAGCCCTAGCGGTATGCAGGGCAGGGTCTTCCGAACCTGAATGTACCAGTCTAACTTCCTCCCAGGAAAGAATATGAGTTTCCAATTGCCGCATCAAAGCAAGCGAGTAGGGGAGGTAAAAAGCTCGATGACTCTTACTCCATCGAATCCCCGGAAACGACTTTAAATGCTCTTTAAACTGAAAATGAAATGGAAAATGAATAAAAATACAGGAAACACCCCGATGCTCCTCCCGTTGTAGCGATACACTTATCATGTTAAATCTGTAAAGTTAACGGGGAGTCACAGTAAAGATAATAAAAACTCCCAATGTATATTCACGGTTGTCGGTTCTCTGTTGTGTGTTGTGTGTTGTGTGTTCTGTGCTGAGGGTTGTCAGTTCGAGTGTTTTTACGAATGGAGTGAGTAAAAATGTATCGAGAACCCTGACTAGTCTGCTTCTCGATACAAATCGCTTACAGCGATTCACTCGAAGTGACATCATTTAGTCTACATATTTAGCCTTACCCTTTAGACCTCACGATTAACCCATAACCCATAATACACAACATTTTCCTGCTTACCGCCTGCCTTTGGCAAGCCCTCTCACGCCTCACTCTTTAGGCCTCACGCTTAACCCATAACCCACAACATTTTCCTGCTCACCGCCTGCCAAAGGCAGGCAAGCTCACCGCTCACAAATCGAGTCCTACGTCCTACGTCCTACGTCCTAAGTCGCCTTTAACGCCTTACCCTTAACCCATAACCCACTACACACAACATTTTCCCGCTCACTGTTCACCAATCTAGTCCTACGTCCTACGTCCTACATCCTAAGTCGCCTTTAACGCCTTACCCTTAACCCATAACCCATAACACACAACATTTTCCTGCTCACCGCCTGCCAAAGGCAGGCAAGCTCACCGCTCACTGTTCACCGCCTGCCTTTGGCAGGCAAGCTCACGTCTCACTCCATCCGGATTACTCGCTTCGCTCGTGATCCCGTGAGGGGGGATCCTGCAAAAGAAACCCAACACGCTTCGCGTGTCGTATTTTTTGTTTCCACCTACGTCGCTGAAGCAAGCTTCGCTCACGTCTGGAAACAAAAAACCCGCAACGTTTGTTGCGGGTTTCTTTTGCGGAGAAAGAGGGATTCGAACCCCCGGAGGTGTGACCCTCAACAGTTTTCAAGACTGCCGCATTCGACCACTCTGCCATTTCTCCAGTGGTATGCGTATTAGGAGGCGCTTTTAACGCTTTAACTTATCAGCATATTATCCTGATAGCCCCTTTTCAAAGCCCCTACATTGTATTTAATTTTCAGCGGGCTTGCCCACCGAAGCACCATAAGTGCGTAGGAGGGTGCAAATATAATATGCTTTTTCAAAAAAAGCATAGCACATTTCAAATTTTTTCGGATAAGGGCCTAATAAAAAGTACTTTTGTCCCATGGAAGAATGGTACTCGTATCCTTTATTAATTTTAGTGGGCTTTGTGGTTGGTTTTATCAACACCATTGCCGGGGGTGGATCCCTCTTATCATTGCCTATTTTAATATTCATGGGACTCCCGCCTTCCTTAGCCAATGGTACTAATCGCGTCGCCATCGTCATTCAAACGCTAATGGCAACCCTGGGCTTTCGCAGTAAAGGCGTTTCAACCTTTCCGTTTAATACCTACATCGGTCTGTCGGCCCTGGTGGGGGCGATCATCGGGGCAAAACTCGCTGTCGATATTAACGAGGCGATATTCAGTAAGATACTGGCCATTGTCATGGTCGTGGTTATTGGAATTATTGTGTTGAAACCTAAAATTAGCATCGACCACCTCAACGAACGACTACAAGGAAAGTACCTGTGGTTAGGAATGATTGTTTTCTTTTTCCTTGGCATTTACGGAGGGTTCATCAATGCAGGAATAGGCTTTCTCATTATCCTGTACCTACATTACGTGCACCACATGTCGTTGGTGCGAACCAATGCGACAAAGGTGTTCGTGGTTTTTATTTATTCTTTGGCTGCCTTGGTGGTATTCATCCTTAGTGATAAGGTAAATTTCAAAATCGGACTCATCCTGGCTTTAGGAAATGCCACGGGAGCTTGGATCTCTAGCCGACTTTCAGTGAGAAAAGGGGATGGGTTTGTGCGTACATTCCTGATCATTATGGTGACTATATTGGCGATCAAGCTGTGGTTTTTTGAATTATAAGAAAAGGCTTTCAGCCTATCAAGCAAAACAATCTAGTCAATAGTGTAATATTCAAACACCACCGTACTTTTGTACCCTAAATGAAACCTATGAAATCCGAAATAATCAATAAATTATATTGGCGCTATGCTTGTAAGAAGTTTGATGCCACAAAAGCATTGTCTCCCGAAAAGTTAGCAGTCTTAAAGGAATCCTTCAACCTTACGGCAACTTCCTATGGCTTGCAGCCTCTAAAAATGCTGGTCATTCAAGATCCTAAAGTGAAGGAACAGTTGGTGCCCATGAGCATGAATCAAAAGCAAGTGCAAGACGCGTCCCATGTGCTGGTAATTTGCATCGAAAAGAAATTAAGTCCCGAATACATCAAAGCCTATTTTGACCGAATCGTAGACGTGCGTAAAACCCCAAGGAATATCCTGGAGCCCTTCGAATCGTTTTTATTGGAATCCTTTTCTGAAAAAACATCGGAGGAAATTGAAGCATGGATGATCAAGCAAGCCTATCTTGCCTTAGGAAATTTATTAACGGTCTGTGCAGTAGAGGAGATCGATTCTTGTCCTATGGAAGGCTTCGAACCGGAGAAGTACGACCAATTGCTCCAACTGCATGACAAAGGCTTAAAATCGGTATTGGTGTTGCCGGTAGGTTACCGCCATAAAGACGATATCTTTTCAGAGTTTAAGAAAGTACGCAGAGGAACTGAAGAGGTAATACTAGACCTATAAGCATCAAACACTTTGTGATCCTGCCCCGAGCACTCGGGGCAGGATCTTATAAAACCTTTAATGGGGTCTATAAAGAGATCCTGACTTTCGTCAGGATGACAAAGGCCAATTATTCCGTTGCTCCAATATGTTTTTGATAAAACTTCCAAGCTTCATGGGCCACATCGCGTCCTAGCTGCAAACCGGCAACGTTATCCGCTTGTATGTGGTATCCACCCAATACTCTGGACATCCCGGCCATTTCAGCTGTTTTAGTGAAGGTGGGGAATTCTAAAGTAACGGTATCTCCTAAGTGCTCCGGCTCTGTTAAGGCACCGGCCACCAATTCAACTTTTTCTCCAAATTCGTCACTACCTGTCCATAACTTCAAAGCTTCTGCACATCCACCACTAATGGTGCTGTGTCCCGAAGTATAACTAGGGAAGGGGGGACATAAAAACACATCAGGACTATAAGGACGCCATTGCGATCCGTCCATTTTCACCATGCCTTTTCCAACACCACCCCAAGCTTCTATAATTTGTTTTTGGTAGTATTCATGTACCAAAGCATAGGGTCTGGCCGAGTCGTAGAACATTTTCGAATCCCACGAGGCAATAAAAGCATCCATTGCCACCACCTGGTTGTAGAAAAACATCTTCACATCCTCATCCAACGTATGCGAATCTCTGCGAGAAACCGCCTGTGCAAATTTTAGCCAGTGTCCTGCTTGTTGTACCGATTGGGGTCCGTCGCGCATAAACTCTACCAAGGCTTTTTGTTCATCGGTAAGATTGGCTTGCAGTTCTATCACTTCTTGCACTTCTTGTTTCATTTGTTCCGAACCTACTTTTGGCGGAGGTCCCGGTCTAAACTGATCCCCCGATGCCAACGCAATAGGCTTTACCTTATCCCAAAAAGGAGTAAGGCATTGAGGTGCAAATTTCCCACCTTTTCCGTCCGAGAAATACTTGGGTTGCCAACGATCGATATCCACATTATTGTCCGGCGAATTGATGGGCTCATAACCTACATAGTTGAAATAAGCTTCTCCATTGCTTCCTTCTTCTTCTCCGTATTGGTTGGCACCATCACCTTTCCGGTTTTCGATCACCATTTTAGCCGCAAGATTCCCAATTCCTTCCGGAGTAGAAGGATCCAGCGTTTCGTTGGTAGGGTCTAAACCTAGCTTCGTCATAAAGTCAGCCCAAATCGCTTGATCGGTATAATAGTATTCACTAAGTGTGCGATAGGCAGCGTAACTTATGGCAATTTCCTTATTCGATAAACTTTGTTCTGTTACAGGTCGTCGCTCCACATCTTTTAAATAGACAGGAAGGGCCTTTTCGTCATAGCGCGACCAAGCGTCAAACATAGACACAAAAATAAGTCCCAAATAGCGCGAGGTAATAGTGGGCCTTGGTTTAAATCGGTCGGTGTCATTGGCCGTTCCAAGAATCGCCATTTCACTCCATTGGTAAGCGCGATTTTCGATGCCCGTTGGTTGGGTCTCTTCGGTCGTTTCCGAAGTCGTTTCAGGGTTTTGATTTTTACACCCTAATACCGTGAAGGCTAGAATGAAAATCAGAAGTACTCGTTGCATTGTAATTCGTATTGATTAGGTAGGTCAAAGATATTAATTTGAGCCGTTAGCAAAGTAAAATTCAAAAAAAAAGCACCCCGAAGAGTGCCTATTAAATATGTGCCATTTAAATTATTCGATAATCCCTGCGCAGGCAATACGAGACCCTGCATTTCCGCTAGGTTGCGAAATATAATCATCCACACCTTCGTGAACAATTATCGCTTTCCCCATAATGTCTCTTTTTTCATCGCCGCAGCCTATACACCATTCATCGGTTTCAAAAATAATGAACCCAATACCTTCGGAACTGGCTTCAAAATTCCCAATATCTCCTTTGTGGTAACCGGCAGCATCTCCCCATTTTCCATGATCCTCAAAGGTTGGATTCCAATGCCCACCACTTGACGTAGCATCGTCTGCAGAGCAATCGGCTTTTTCATGAATGTGGATGGCATGCATTCCAGGGTTTAAACCGGCCATTTTACCTTCCAACATCACTTTGCCGTCTCTTTGAACCGCATAAATCTGACCTATAACCTCACTGCCGCTCTTTGCTTCCAGATTAATCATAAGTTCTTTTAGCGGCTCCGGTGTGGTCTCGGGTGCCATTTCTTCGGTTTCGGCCACTACTTCTTCAGCAGCTTCATTTTTCACTTCATTCTTACAGGCTACAATACTTAGTGCCCCTAGGAAGAAGATTGCTATTTTCATTTTTTTCATAAGATTCAAATTTTATTTAATGAACTAAAATTACTTGCTTTTCCATAAAGCGGCAAGTTTAACCATTCTTATTTTCAGAATTTTCCTTTCTCCAATCGGTTCGCCACCAAACACCTAGTTGAAAACGATCAAAATTGGCTCCGGTAAAATGATTTTTCAAATACCCCATCTCAAGCGATATGCTCGAATTAACTTTATATCCTAAGGCAGCATACAATCTATTTTGTCCAAAAAGGGGCTCTTGAAGGTTGATAAATATTTCATCGTACGCCGTTAAAAACCACTGCGCATTCAGAGGATAAGTCAATCGCAACAAATAGCGCATGCGGTGCTGGGTGTCTTTCACGCCCGTAGCCGATTCCAAAAATCGTTGTTCTAGTCGATACCGATGACTAAAATCGACCTTGCCTAAACTGTTTTTAAACGCTAATTGCTCATAAATACGATGTTCCTTGCTGTTCTTTTCTCCCTCCGGATCTAAAAACGTTCCATCCGAGGGAATGTTTCCATAACCAAGGGTCGCCATGGCATTATCGGCAAAGTGATAGTTCAATCCGGTTCGCAATAGGAGCTGATTAAAATTACTTCCAAACTCGTAGGTACGGTATTGTACTTCAGTATGAATGCTGAAGGGATCCGAAATGCGGTGCGTCCCAAAATACATCAACCAAGTACCTAATTTATCTTCACCGGTTTCTTGTGCCTTTAACGACCCAAGCGCCATGAAACAGAGGAGGAATAATAATAGTGTTTGTAACTTCATTAATCGAAGGTAAAGGTTTTAATTTCTTTAAAAGGACTAAACTCGATGGTTTTGGCTTTTTGTTCGTAAGCAGGCCATTCGTTACTAAAGAAAGCATTGGTTTGTTGTAAGGCTTCTTTCAGCGCATCCTTTGCCTGTTGGATAAGCCGTTCTTCCGTGGCGGTAATTCCATTCGGCCTACTGTTGCTGTAGGATAGGGCAGTAGAGATTCTACTTGATACCGGAACATCGAGTCTGCTTTTGTACCCCTGACGCTCATCCACGGTTCCTAAGAATACATCCACAATCGAATCGATTTGTTTTATGCGCTCTTTTCCTTCTTTGATAAAATCTTTGTGCTTCGCATCGTCTTGTTCCTTCAAGCGTTGGTTGAGGTCGTTGATGGTCTTTTTACTCACTAACAGTTGGTCCACGGCATCGGCTGCAGTTTGATACATGCTTTCCAACATTTTTCTCACGCGATAGCGATCTTCAATACCCTTCGGTGAAACTTCAACGCGCGGATCAGACTCCACCTTGATTGTTGTGGTGGTGCTATCGGATAAATATTGAAGTGTTACTTTATAGGTTCCGGGTTTTACTGAAACACCCCCACGTTCATTCTTGCGCTTCCGAAGCGTTCTTGAAGGCCGGTCGGCGCCCGCTTCATCCATCGACCAACGCCATTCATAAATCCCGCTACTGTCCGGTATTTTTCGTTTCAAAGTTCGAATCAATCGGTTATTGTCGTAGAAGCGCAGATACAACGAATCTTTACTCGGGCCTTCAACTTTTTCGACCTCTTCTGAATCTTCTTCTTTGTTAGCATCGGCTTTCGCATCTTCTGTAGTACTTGCATCCTTTTTAAAATAGTAACGCAATCTGGCACCGGAGGGTCTGTTTTCACCGTTGTATTCTGCATCTCCCCCAAATCGAATTCCTGCCGGTTGGTGGTACGAAACCTGATAGGCGGTAGGGGGATCAAACAACTGCACAGTTTCATTTAACACCGAATTATTTTTGGCAATCGCCCGCAAAGGACGGAGATCATCTAAAACCCAAGCAGCCCGTCCGAAGGTACCAATCACTAAATCGTGTTCTCTTGGATGAATCACCAAATCTTTCACCGAAACACTCGGGAAATGGTGGTTCCATTTCGTCCATCGAACCCCTGCATCCAAGGATACATAAAGGCCATCATCGGTTCCTAAAAACAGTAAGTTCTTTTCAATTGGGTCTTCTACAATACAAAGTGCATAGCTTTCGGTGTCCTTTTCAGAAACAATGCGTTGCCAAGTTGCTCCGTAATCTTTGGTTCTAAAAGCGTAGGGGGTATAATTAAAACGACGGTAATCGTTGGCCACCAGTAATGCCTCTCCTTTATTCTTGTTGGAAGCCTTAATTTGTGTGATCCAACTACCGGTCGGAAGTCCTTTTAGATTCATGGAAACATCCTTCCAAGTTTGTCCACCGTTACGCGTGACCTGAACCTTTCCGTCGTCGGTACCCACCCACAACATATTTTGTTCCAGAGGAGAAGGTTCAATCACTAAGATGGTCGTGTAATTCTCTGCTCCGGTCGCATCGATGGTAAGTCCGCCACTATTGTGTTGCTTTTGTTTTTCCGGATCGTTAGTGGTAAGATCCGGGGAGATAATGTCCCAAGTGAGTCCTTCATCGGTACTCTTATGCACAAACTGACTCCCAAAATAAAGGGTGTTAGCATCAAACGGATCGATATTGATGGCGCTGTTCCAATTAAAGCGCAGTTTTACGTTTGGGTCGGGATGGGTAGGTCGTACCGAATAATTATTTCCGGTGAGGTAATCGTAACGCATCACGCTTCCTCCTTGGCTCATGCTCCAACCATAGTGTGAATCTTTTGGGTCGGGAACGACATCAAATCCATCCCCGAAGGAAATCTCTTGCCAGTAGGAATTCCGAATTCCTTGATACCTCCACACATAAGCAGGTCCGCGCCAGCTTCCGTTGTCTTGCATCCCTCCGTACACATTATAAGGATATTCATTATCTACCGCAATATGGTAGAACTGCGCTACGGGTAAGTTTCCAATAAAGCGCCAGGTCTTTCCGCCATCTTTTGTAATGTTCAGACCGCCATCGTTCCCATCAATCATAAACTTTCCGTTATTAGGATGAATCCACCAAGCATGGTGATCCGGGTGTACACCACGGTCAGAACTATAAGCGGGCATGAGTTGTTCAAAATTCTTTCCACCGTCTTGTGAAACGTTCACATAGGTATAGATTGAATAAACCCTATTTTCATTTTGGGGGTCTACATAGATTTCCGAATAATAGAAAGGTCGGTTTCCAATATCATTTTTATCGTTTATTTTTTTCCATTTAAATCCACCATCTTCACTTTTATACAAGGCATTTTTCTTGGACTCAATAAGGGCATAAACCACATTCGGATTGGTACGGGAAATGGCAATTCCAATACGACCTAAATTACCTTCAGGAAGTCCATCGGCATCGGTTCTCTTTTCCCAAGTGGCACCGCCATCGTGGGTAATGTACAATCCGCTTCCTTCTCCTCCCGAATTAAAGAACCAAGGGTCTCGTTTGTGCTCCCATAGGGCCACCATAATTTTGTTCGGATTGAAGGGATCCATTACCATATCGGCCACCCCGGTTTTATTGTTGGCAAATAATATCTTATTCCATGTCTTCCCTCCGTCGGTGGTTTTAAAAACTCCACGTTCGGGATGTTCCCCCCAAGGAGAACCTATGGCACCCACATAGACCGTATTTGGATCGGTAGGATCGATAATGATTCTGTGTATGTGCCTTGTTTTTTCAAGACCCATCAACTGCCACGTTCTACCACCGTTAAGAGATTTATACACTCCGTAACCTCCATTTAAACTGTTGCGCGGATTTCCTTCTCCGGTGCCCACCCAAATCACAGAGGGGTTGCTTTGCTGAATCGCCACCGCACCAATGGAACCGGTTACTTCCTTGTCAAAAATTGGTTCCCATTTAATGCCACCACCGGTGGTTTTCCAAAGTCCTCCGGAAGCGGTTCCCGCATAGATAATGTCGGGATTATCAGTAACCACATCGATGGCGGTTACACGACCCGACATACCACCCGGACCAATATTCCGGGGTTTCATGTCTTTTAAAATGTCGGTAGAAAGGGTTTGTGCACTTAGGCTCCATCCAAGTAGGATGAAGAGTAGGGATAGGGGATAAAATTTCATAATAAATGCCCTAAATGGGCGGATTTGTTGGGTAAATAAATTCAGGTGCCCAAAGGTAATAATTCAAAAAAAATAGAATCCTAAAAGGATGTTAAGGCTTTCAATTTTTCAGGTGATTGTTGTATTTTTAGACTATGAAAAAGAAAGATCGTGCTTCGGGTTTTGTGTTTACGAAACACATTCCCAAGGACCAAACTCCCTTTGAGAAACTTTTCGAAATATTCCAGGAACTCATCACGCATACTTCAGGCGATTTTGATGAGGCGATCGATTGGTTGCGGCAGTTGGATGAAGAGTATAAGCTTACCACAAAGGATTATACCATCGACGACTTTATTGAAGACCTAAAACAAAAAGGCTTCTTACGTGAAGAAATAAAACCTGACGGAAGCGGAGAAGGGAAGGGAGATCTTAAAATAACAGAAAAGTTGGAGCGTTCTCTGCGCAAGCGTGCATTGGAACAGATTTTCGGCAAGCTGAAGCGCAGTGCCGGAGGAAATCATAAAACAAAGTACACCGGAACAGGCGACGAGCAGGCGGGTGAGTTCAGAAACTACCAATTTGGGGATGCCCTCGAACAGATTTCCATCACCGAAAGTCTGCGAAATGCACAGATCAATCACGGACTAGGTGATTTCAATCTTACAGAGAACGACTTGGTGGTAGAGGAGACCATGTACAAAGCGCAAATGAGCACTGTACTCATGATCGATATAAGTCACAGCATGATTTTGTATGGTGAAGATCGTATCACCCCGGCTAAAAAGGTGGCAATGGCACTGTCCGAGTTAATTACCACACGCTACCCAAAAGATACCTTAGACATCTTAGTGTTTGGAAACGATGCCTGGCCTATCGAGATCAAAGACCTGCCTTATTTAAATGTAGGGCCGTACCATACCAATACGGTGGCAGGCTTGCAATTAGCCATGGATATGCTGCGCCGAAAACGAAACACCAACAAACAAATTTTCATGATCACCGACGGGAAACCGAGCTGCTTGCAGTTACCCGACGGGCGTTACTATAAAAACAGTGTGGGGCTGGATCCCCACATTGTGAACAAGTGTTATATGATGGCACGTCAAGCGCGAAAGCTGCACATTCCTATTACCACCTTTATGATTGCTGAAGATCCCTACCTCATGCAGTTTGTGGATCATTTTACAGAGGCCAATCAAGGAAAGGCATTCTATACAGGTTTAAAGGGACTAGGGGAAATGATTTTTACCGATTACGAACAAAACAGAAGAAAAAGAATTCGATAAGCAATGAATACAGAGAAAATAACAACGTTTGGAGCATTAAAAGAGGCAGGATACACCTATAAATCGGTGAAGGAAGAACTTCGCAACAACTTGCTTCAAAAACTAAAAGAGAAAAAGCCAACTTTTGAAGGAATTCACGGATACGAATATTCTGTAATCCCCGAGCTGGAAAGAGCCATCCTTTCAAAACATAATATCAACTTATTAGGCTTACGCGGACAAGCGAAGACGCGACTTGCACGTCAGATGGTTGCGCTTTTAGATGAATACATACCTGTAGTGGCAGGAAGTGAAATAAACGACGATCCTTTCCGTCCAATATCCCGATATGCCAAAGAACTCATGGCTGAAAAAGGGGACCAGACCCCCATCGAATGGTTGCATCGCAACGATCGCTTTGCCGAAAAGCTAGCCACTCCCGATGTAACAGTCGCCGATTTAATTGGCGATGTCGACCCCATCAAGGCGGCTAATTTGAAGCTTACTTACGCCGACGACCGCGTAATTCACTTTGGAATGATCCCACGCGCGAATCGATGCATCTTTGTAATCAACGAGTTACCCGATTTACAAGCGCGTATTCAGGTAGCCTTATTTAATATCTTACAAGAAGGAGATGTGCAAATACGAGGGTTTAAGTTGCGACTTCCCTTGGACATTCAATTCGTATTTACGGCAAACCCGGAGGATTATACCAACCGAGGGAGTATCGTTACACCATTAAAGGACCGAATTGGATCGCAGATTCTTACTCATTACCCGGACACCTTGGAAATTGCCCGGACCATTACCGAACAAGAAACAATGGCGGCCGCCGAACAAAAACAGCATGTCTATATCCCTGAACTGGCCAAAGACATCTTGGAGCAAATAAGTTTTGAAGCACGTGAGAGCGAATTTATTGATGCTAAAAGTGGGGTAAGTGCGCGCTTGAGTATTTCAGCCTTAGAGAATTTACTTAGTACCGCCGAACGAAGAGCCTTGCAATCGGGCGATGAAGAAACTGCTGTCCGCTTGGGCGACTTTATGGGAATTATTCCTGCCATCACCGGAAAAGTCGAATTGGTCTATGAAGGAGAGCAGGAGGGAGCTGCGCAAGTAGCCGAAATGCTTATTTCCAGTGCGATAAAAAGTCAGTTTTCAAACTATTTTCCCAAGATAGAAAAACTTAGAAAAGATAGTGATGCAGACCCTTACGACGAACTAATTGCTTGGTTTTTTGAACAAAGCGGTTTCGAATTACTGGATTCATATAACAACACCGAATACCACGAAAAACTGAAAGAAGTACATCCGCTAGAAGTACTGCTAGATACCTATGTTCCTGATATCACTTTGGAGGATAGAGACTTTTTCAAGGAGTTTGTGTTGTGGGCATTGGCAGAACATAAAAAGCTTAGTCGTCATCACTTGGGCGATGGGCTGCATTTTAAAGATGTTTATGGGGGTTATATAAGTGGCTTATAGAAGCTCAGGCAGTGTTCTTACCAAAATAACGATCCCGCTAATCACCATGGCGGCAATCACCCATTGGCGAAACGACTTTTTACTCATTTTGAGCAAGAGCTTCTTTCCAAAATAATTTCCAAG
Organism: Flavobacteriaceae bacterium; assembly: GCA_024643425.1. Classification (GTDB taxonomy): domain Bacteria; phylum Bacteroidota; class Bacteroidia; order Flavobacteriales; family Flavobacteriaceae; genus JAHEMY01. The sequence goes on along the minus strand of JAHEMY010000026.1, from coordinate 15,369 downwards.
GGATGCCCCGAGGCCCAAGGCGATGCCGTACCACCATAAATTGGCATTCAGGAGTCCGAAGAACGCATAGCCACTAATTTGAGAGATGCCTAAGAAAAAGGATTGTGCTGCTTTGGTAGCCACCAATTCTTCTTTGTCGATGCCGGCATTCATCAAAAAGGGATTTAGAATAGGACCCATCCCTCCTGTGAAAGTACCAACGATGGAAATAATAAAACCCAAGGGAATAAAATACCATAACTGGACGTCAAAGGAGCGGTCCTTTTTTCCAAAGCGGTATTGAAAAAAGGTACTAATAAGAAAGAGCGCTACAAAGAATTGAATCCAATAAATCTTCACTTCCGAAAAGAGCCAAGCAGCCAACACGGCACCAATCATTGCAGCGGGAACATAGTACCAAAACACTTTCCAATTAATGTATTTCCAGAAAAGGGCAATGCGCGCGGGTCGGCTAATAAAGGCTCCCAGATTTATTATAGGTGCACTTTGAGCAGTTCCAACGAGGAAATTTAAAATGGGGATTTGCATCATGGCTCCTCCGCCACCACTAATGGTAGAAATAGTAAACGTGGCGGTGCCCAGAAGAAATAACCCTAGGAAGAGCCACGTTGAAATTTCAGGAATAAGATCCATAAATCGACTGCCAATAAACAGCCTGAAAGTTTGTTAGAAAATCTTTAGAGATTCGGAATTTTTAAATCCTGACCCGGATGGATCATATTCGGATCTTTTAGGATATCTCGGTTGGCTTCAAAAATGGCATTGTATTTCATGGCATTGCCATAATAATGCTTCGCAATTTTGCTCAAGGATTCACCACTTTTCACAGTATGACGCGCAAAAACACTGGTGTCGGCTACTTTGATGTCGGCCATAATATCGCTCGGGTTTTCACCCCCTACACGCTTAATTTCATCCCACAGGAGATTTTTGTCGTACTGCGTAGCAGCAGTTCCCCATACTTGAAGCTGATTGCCCTCTACTTTTACATCGCCATTTTGGATGTTTAGTTTTTCACCTAAATCGAGTACACTTTGATATTTTTCTTTAATCATGATAAATTAGTTTAGTAAACCCTTAAAATACAATATTTTTGTGAAATAGAAAGCACCGGGGATTACCAAAAGTTTACGGTTTCGTTTAGCCAAAATTACTGCGGGTCTTTATTCCTTGTTCACAGAATTTGATAATTTCATCGATACGTTTTATGCGCGTTGCTTCTCTTTTCGCCTGAAACAGCCAACTTAAGTATCCTTTTTGGTAGCCGGGTGTAAAGTTTTTATAATTTTCAAAGGCCATTGGATGTTTCGAAAAAGCTTGTTGTAAATCGGTAGGAATCACTAAATTTTCTACATCATCCATAGCGCTCCAGGTTCCCGTCTTTTTTGCCAATTCAATCAGTTCCCAGCCACTTTCGTGTATCAAACCTTCGGCATGTAATTCATGTACATACTTTTTATTTAAAGCACTCCAGGTGCTTTTAGGGTTTCGCGGACAAAAATATTGTTGGCGTTTTCCATGATTCAAACTCTTTACGGTACTATCGATCCAACCATAGCAAATGGCTACCCGAACAGCTTCTTCCCAGCGCATGGTTGGGATGTTTGTCTCCAATTTGTAAAAAATTAAATGGACCCCTTGGGAATGAGTTTGGTGGTTATCGTGTAACCATTCCCGCCATTCTATGTCTCGTGGAAAATAGAGTAGGGGCCGCTCCATGGTGTTACAGTGCTTTTGAATTGACCAAAAAGTCAGTTTTTAATACGGCTGTATCGATGGTGGTATCAAAACTTTTTGTTTTCCAATCAGCGGTAGGGAAAATCCACTCTTCCTTGCCATTAACCGTCATGATCACAGGCATGTCAAATTTATCGACTATGTTGGTATACCTGAATTTTAATTCCTTTCCGTCAGTGGAGTACTCTAATTTAGGAATCATGGTTGTGCGCAAATACTGCTGCCAAAACTCGCTGAGGTCAATGCCCGATTTATCACTAATGTATTTTTCTAACTGAGCGCTACTTATTGTCTGATGGTAAAAATCTTTGTTGAGGCCCACTAGAATACTGCGCCATTTTTCATCATCCTCAATAAGCTGGCGAAGCGTATGCAAGATATTAGAACCCTTATAATACATATCAGAACTTCCTTCATGATTCACATCGTAGGAACCTATCACCGGTCGGTCGTTCTGTATGATCTTTTTCGTACCAATCACATATTCCCTCGAGGCCTCTTTTCCATAGAAATAATTGAGAAATAGATTTTCTGAATAGGCTGTGAACCCTTCATGAATCCACATATCGGCAACATCACTGTTGGTAATGTTGTTGGCAAACCACTCATGCCCCGATTCATGGATAATGAGGAAGTCAAATTTCAGACCCCAACCACTTTGGCTGAGGTCCCTACCTAAGTATCCGTTCATGTATTTATTCCCGTAGGTCACACTGCTTTGGTGCTCCATTCCTAAATAGGGCGCTTCTACTAGTTTAAAACTGTCTTCATAGAAGGGATAAGGCCCAAACCAATGTTCAAAGGCTTCCATCATCATGGGAGCTTGTTTAAAATGTTCCTTCGCCTTTTCCAGATTTTCCTTCAACACCCAATAGTCCATTTTTAGCTCACCTTTGAGCCCTTTGTAGGTTTCAGAAAAGTTGGCATAATTCCCAATGTTCACGTTCACGCCATAATTATTAATTGGGTTCACTACTTTCCAATGGTACACTTTTGTTTTTTGATGGTCGCTCACTTTCACCAATCGGCCATTTCCAACTGCTACAAGGTCTTTGGGTACTTCAATAGTGAGGTCGATGCCACGGTCGGGTTCATCGTAAGGATGATCCTTGTTAGGCCACCATATACTAGCGCCAATCCCTTGGTTCGAATTTGCAATGAATGGCAATCCATTCGAGTCTTTGCTCCATGTAAATCCTCCGTCCCAAGGTGGGTTCTTTGCCACGGTAGGGATTCCTGAAAAAATAAGTTTTACCGAATGTTCCGTTCCTTTTTTATGTGCTTTTTTAAGATGAATGAAATGCGCATTCCCTTCTGAAGTAATTTGGAGTTCCTTGCCATTTTGGATGGCTTTTTCTAAAACCATCGGTGCTTGAAGGTCGATCTGAAGCACTTTACCGGGCTCCAACACTTCGTAAGTAACTGTGTTCGTTCCTTTAAGCGAGCGTAACTCCGGATTTACTTGTACATCCAAGGTATAATGTTTTAAATCCCACCATGCCCGTTCCGGAGTGATGCTTCCGCGCAGGCTATCTTGATGGGTAAACGTTTGAGCCTTAATGGATATACTTAAAAGACAAAGAAGAAGTAAGAAACCTGCTTTTTTCATAATGCTTATCTAAATATTTGATTAGGAAATACGACCACGCTTTCATGTCCGTTAGCCCCTATAGCGGCTACACCAAAGAAATAGTTATCGATTACGATGCCTTCCAGGGTAAATTCGGTAACATTCCCAACGTAGCGTTCATGATCCCAGGTAGGGGAAGTCGTGTCGCGCCAATAAATTTTATACCCTACAGCTCCTTCAACCGCGTCCCATTTAAAACGTGCCGAAGGTTCTACAATTCCCCCGATGGAAACATTTTTTGGGGCAGGAGGGGCCCATGCAAGGCTAGCAAGATTTATGGCATTCACTGCGGTGAGTTTCTGGGCATAACCGAAGTCAACGAATTTTAATCGATCGCCGTATTCAATCCCCTCTTCAATGCGAATATCTTGGTGTTGCTGGGTGTAATTTTCATGAGCTTCCATAATTCGGATGCCCGCAAATCCTGCATCATTGAAGGGCCTGTGATGCCCTCCGCGACCAAAACGATCCAAACGATAGACCATCATGGGGTTCATTTCCGGCATATAGGTTTTGGTGGTTTTATGCACATAACGGGCTAGCTGACGAGAAATTCCATCGACCTCTCCTCCGTAATATCGTCTCATGGTTCGCTCTCTTTCGGTTTCTGTAGGCGGTACGGGTTCCGAAAAAATTCGGAAGTCGCGGTTGCTCACTACACCATCAACTCCGGTGGTATTTCCGATCATGTCATTATTAAAGACGCCGATAATTTCCATGCCTTGTTCTTTGGCATAGGCTGCGAATCCTTGTCCGCCAAATAAGCCCTGCTCTTCACCACTTAATCCTAAATAGATGATGCTATTTTCAAATTGGTACTTCGATAAAACCCTGGCGGCCTCAATGGTTCCTGCCATTCCACTAGCATTATCGTTGGCTCCCGGAGCATCGTCGGTATAATTATTGGGATCGGTAATTCGCGAATCGATATCGCCGCTCATAATAATATAGCGGTTCGGGTATTTCGTCCCTCGTTGAATGGCAGCGACATTCACCACCCAAACATCTTGCGGGATTCGGTTGTTTTCTTCAGCGGTCACAAAAGTCTTTTGATAGAACACCTCTAAACAATTTTTACAACCCTTTGAAATGGTTTCAAACTCTTTTTTAATCCACCGTCTCGCGGCCCCAATGCCTCGCGTATTGGACACCGTATCACTTAGTGTGTGGCGAGTTCCAAAATTTGCCAAGGTTGTAATGTCTTGCTCAATTCGATCTTCAGAAACCGCGTCGATAATCTCAAAGATTCGAGCATCGGTTTGGGCAACTATTGTTGATGTAGTTAGGATAAGAAAAAGAAAGAATGTTCTCATGAATTAATTTTTGGGTTCTGCCACTAAGGCCAAATGTTTTGTATCGGGACTGATGGCGATTCTAGTAATATTTTCAATGTTGTATGAAGACAAATCTACCACCTCTTGCCAATCGCCCGAGCCGTAAAGGTCGTAAACGTATAATTTGTTGCCACTGCCTATAAAGATTTTATAGTCTTCCCACCATGCATAATCTTGGATGCCGATGGGTAACTGACAAATAAAAAAGCTTTCTAACGATTCCAGATCCAATTGGTAGATATCCATGTTTTTTTCCTCATTCAAGGCCGAATAACTAATAGCTTCTGTTCCGGGAATTCGATGAATAGAGCGTCCACTTTGCTTTAAAATGGTATACACTTGACTGTCGTTATGCGCAACCTTGAGGTCTAAGGACCCGTTGCTTAATACAGAAGCCACGAGGGTATTTTTAGTTGAAAAAGTAAAGTAGGCTACTTCCAAGTCGGCGTACATTTCGACCGTATTCCCTTTTGAATCGTACCGATATAAACGCTGTTTCCCATCGGGGTCCAATCGAACTGCAGCGATATCGGTTGAATTAGGAATGCTTTGAGGAGAATATTCTCCACCTGGGGTACTTTTGTTCACCCATTCAAAAGAATCAGTGTCAATAGTATAATGTGCGATATCGGTTTGTCCCTTATTATTCCTAGCATACAAGAGTTCGTTGTTGCTGGAAAAGTAGGGTTGGTTATTGTAGCCTTTATTGTTTGAAATATTTCTGAAGTTCTTAATTTCAAAATTATCTTCATTAAAATTTAGATCCATTAGATACACTTCAGACGCTCCTTGAGCATATGTGAAGGAACCTATGAAAAGAAAAAAAAGGAAATAGAGGCTAGGACGAAAAGCCATAAATCGTTTTAATATTTTTATATTAGAAAATCGAACTTTAAAGATAGCACAAAAATTATTGAATCACCTATTGAAATAGTACTTCAAAATGCTTCCGGACTCAGGGCTACACTCACCAATTATGGTGCCACTTTGATGCGCCTTGAAGTTCCTAATCGACATGGCAATCTCACCGATGTGGTAATAGGAATGCCAACTGCCGAAGATTATACCAAAGCCACGTACCAAAACTATAATTTTTATTTGGGAGCTACCATTGGTCGTTACGCCGGGCGTATTTCAAAAGGAGGTTTCCATTTAAATAACCAATTTATTTCTATTACTAATCACGAAGGAGTGCAACTTCATGGAGGTGTAAATTCGATTGATAAGATACTCTGGGATGTGGAAGACCAAGGTGGAGGAGCACATCCATTCGTAATATTTTCCATTGAAGATAAAGCAGGGTCGAATGGGTATCCCGGAAACATTAAGCTGAAGGCAAAATATGAACTCACCGAGAATGCTATAAAAATAACCTACACCGCTAAAACCGATGCTCCTACGGTTCTTAACGTAACGAATCATGTATATTTTAATTTGAAAGGCAGGGGCAGTACCGAGGGGAATGAACTTTATATCAATGCGAATCATGTGCTGCAAGTAGATGAACGATTGGTTCCCACAGGAAAACTTATTGATGTTCATCACACACCCTTGGATTATACCACGGAAATCCCACTTCATTTTGAGGGTCATTATGGACTTGATACTCCATTCGTTTTAGAAGCAGAAAAATTAAAAGCTTCTCTTTACAATGCTGAGTCGGGAATACAAATGAAGGTGTTTACCAACCAACCGGCATTGGTGGTGTTCACACCGCAAGATTTTTCCGAATTGAAAGTTCGCAATCATGAGACATTCAATCGCTTCCCCGCCATTTGTTTTGAATGTCAGAATTTTCCCGATGCACCCAACCACCCGCATTTTCCTTCGTCGGTTTTATTGCCGGGCGAAACGTATCGAAATGAAATCGCTTATCAATTTGATGTAAAATAAAAAGACCCCATTTTCATGAGGCCTTTTCTTTGATAAAAAATCAGTCCTTTAAAAAGGATATTTATTCTCTGCGATTACCTTGTCGGCAATGCACTTTCTCAAATCAACAATATCAGGGTAATTGGTATACTTGACAAATCGCTTCAAGCCCATTAACAACATACGTTGCTCATCTCCTTCCGCAAATGAAATGATACTTTCTTTTCCATTCTTTTCAACAATGGACACCGCATTGTATAAGTATAATTTAGCCATGGCCAGTTGTTCCTGTTGCTTCTCAATCCCAAAGCGTTTGATGTTCTTTTCAGTTCTAAGAATAGCACTTTCAGCCATATAGATTTCGATAAGAATATCGCTTGATGCCAATAACAGTTGTTGGTGTTCGTCCAAATCCGGTCCGAATTTCTGTACCGCGGCACCTGCTACCATTAAAAATACTTTCTTCAATTTAGCAATCATGGCTTTTTCTTCGGAAAGCACTTCACTGTAATCCGGAGTTTCAAAAGAAGGAATTCCCATGAGTTCATTCGCCACTGCCTGCGCAGGACCTAACAAATCAACATGTCCTTTCATCGCTTTCTTTACCAACATACCCACAGAGAGCATGCGGTTTATTTCGTTGGTTCCTTCATAGATTCGAGCGATTCGTGCGTCTCTCCAAGCGGCTTCCATAGGAGTATCTTCACTAAAGCCCATTCCTCCAAAGATTTGTATTCCTTCGTCCGAACAATTTTGAACATCCTCAGAAACGGCCACTTTCAGAATAGAACATTCAATCGCATATTCTTCAACCCCTTTCAATTCAGCCTCTTGGTGGGTATTTCCACTTTCAAGTCGGATGGCAATACGATCTTCAATGTTTTTCGCAGCACGGTAAGAAGCAGATTCCCCCGCATAGGCCGAGGCTGCCATTTCTGCAATCTTCAACTTTATGGCGCCAAACTGTGCAATAGGAGTGTTAAATTGCTTGCGCTCGTTGGCATATTGAACGGCCGCTGTCGTAATTCGACGTTGGGAATCTAAACAGGCGGCTGCTAATTTGATACGACCCACATTCAGCGCATTCATGGCAATCTTGAATCCGTTACCACGTTCCGAGAGCATATTTTCGACAGGAACTACCGTATCGTTAAAAAACACCTGACGGGTAGAGGAGGCTCGAATCCCTAATTTATGTTCTTCCTCACCTAAAGAAATACCATTCTTCGGGTCATTTTCTACAATAAACCCGGTAATGTTCTTATCGTTTTCAATACGTGCGAAGACGATAAACAACTGACAAAACCCGGCATTGGAGATCCACATTTTCTGACCGGTAATTTTATAATGAGTACCATCCTCACTTAAAACCGCCTTTGTTTTTCCGCTATTTGCGTCACTCCCTGCTCCGGGTTCGGTAAGGCAATACGCGCCAAACCATTCGCCGGTAGCTAATTTGGGAACATACTTTTGTTTTTGAGCTTCGGTACCATATAAGGTGATGGGCATGGTTCCAATTCCGGTATGTGCACCAAAAGCGGTACTAAAAGATCCGGTTCCACTCGAAATGTAATCGCAAGTAAGCATTGTAGAAACAAAGCCCATTCCCAGTCCGCCGTACTCTTCAGGCACTGCAACACTTAAAAACCCTAGGTCACCTGCTTTTTTCATACAAGCCTCGGTAAGCGCATAATCTTTAGCTTCAAACCTTGGTTTGTTAGGAATAATTTCACGATCGTTAAATTCGATCACGGCTTCTTTCATCATTCGTTGTTCTTCCGAAAAATCTTCCGGTGTGAACACATCTTCACAAGGCGTTTCTTTTACCAAGAATTGACCGCCGCGAAGGATCTCTTTGTTTATGTTTTCAGTATTCATAGGTGTTTTTTTTAATTCAAAAATTCAAATATTCCAGCTGCGCCTTGACCGGTACCCACGCACATGGTCACCATGCCGTATTTTCCTTTCATTTCGCGTTTTCTCATTTCATCAAACAATTGCACCGATAATTTAGATCCTGTGCAACCAAGGGGGTGGCCAAGGGCAATGGCTCCTCCATTTACGTTGATAATATCGGGGTTGAGGTTGAGTTCTCGAATCACCGCAAGGGATTGCGAAGCAAAGGCCTCATTTAATTCAATAAGCTCGATATCCTGTTGTGTGAGTCCTGCTTGTTTTAGGGCTTTTGGAATGGCCTTTACCGGACCAATTCCCATAATACGTGGTTCAACTCCGGCTGCTGCAAAGTTTACCAAACGAGCAATAGGTTCTAAGTTCAATTCTTTCACCATTTCTTCACTCATGATCATCACAAAAGCGGCTCCATCACTCATTTGCGAAGAATTTCCTGCCGTTACACTACCGTTGGTGGCAAATACAGGGCGCAGTTTTGCTAGAACTTCGAGGGAAGTGTCGGCGCGCGGACCTTCATCTTTAGTAACCGTATAATTCTTTGTTTCCTTTTTGCCATTTTCATTCACGAAGGTGTGCTCCACTCCAATAGGGACAATCTGATCCTTGAAGCGATCTTCTTTTTGCGCTTTGATTGCTTTTTGATGGGATTGGAAAGCAAAAGCATCTTGGTCTTCCCGTGATACTTTAAACTGGTTGGCAACTGCCTCGGCGGTATTCCCCATTCCCCAGTAATAATCTTCATGTCCGGATTTTACGATATCGTAGTTCAGTTCAGGTTTAAATCCCGACATAGGAACGGCGCTCATGCTTTCTGCTCCTCCTGCCAAGATGCAATGGGCCATTCCAGCTTGAATTTTAGCAGTCGCCATGGCGATGGTTTCAATTCCTGAGGCACAGAAACGATTCACGGTAACCCCCGGCACATCCACAGAATCCAATCCAATGAGGGAAATAAATCGCGCCATATTTAATCCTTGGGACCCTTCGGGCATGGCATTTCCCACAATCACGTCGTCGATTCGAGATTTGTCCAAGTTGGGCAATTCTTTCATCATGTATTGAATGGTCTCCGCGGCAAGCTCATCGGCTCGTTTAAATCGGAATAATCCTCTTGGAGCCTTTCCTACCGCTGTTCTGTATGCTTTTACGATGTATGCTGTTTTCATTTGTTATGACTTTTGATAAGGCGACTTACGACATAGGACTATTTTAAATTGTCCATGAACTTAGCTATCATACCTTGTAATTTGTGTATTTCGTTTTCTATTGATTTAAAACGCTTTTCTGAAATTAACTCTATTTCTAAAGCGATTATTAATTGACTTTCAATTTCATATGCAGAACCTAATGCAGCTTCTAAAAATTGAACAAAGTGTTTATCCGTGCCTCGTGCTGTGCCTTCTGAAATATTAGAAGGAATTGAAACGGCCGCTCTTTGCAATTGATTTGTCAATCCATAGGTTTCAGATTTCGGAAATGTTTTAGTGATAGCATAGATTTCTTTAGTTATTGAAATACTCAATTTCCAGATTTCTAATTTTCTAAAATTATGTTTCGATGCCATTTTATTTCCTATGTCTTAAGTCCTAAAGTCTTATGTCGTTTAAGAAACATTAGTTTCTTAAAGGTTTTCCCTTTTGAATCATATGTTGCAATCGTTCCAATGTTTTGCGTTCTCCACATAAACTTAGGAAGGCTTCACGTTCAAGATCTAAGAGGTATTGTTCCGTTACTAAGGTAGGTTCTGAAAGGTCACCCCCAGCCATGACATAGGCCAGTTTGTTTGCAATTTTCTGGTCGTGTTCGCTGATGTAATGACTCGCCTCCATAGAATCGGTTCCAACGAGGAACATTCCCAAGGCTTGTTTTCCAAGCACTTTTACATCTTTTCTTCGCACCGGTTGGGTGTATCCTTGATCGGCCATTAATCGCGCAACCGCTTTGGCAGTTGCAATTTGGCGGTCTTTATTCACCACAACAATGTCCTTTCCATGCTTCAATAGGTCCGTATCGTAGGCTTCATAGGCTGAAGTTGAAACTTTGGCCATTCCAATGGTCAAGAAATATTCTTGAAGACGGTTCAATTCAACGTCATCCTTCATAAAGCTATCGGAAGCTCTTAAGGCCATCTCCTTGCTTCCACCTCCGCCGGGGATCACCCCAACCCCAAATTCAACCAAACCAATATAACTTTCTGCCGCAGCCACTACTCGGTCTGCATGAAGTGTCATTTCACATCCGCCTCCCAGGGTCATCCCATGTGGAGCAACCACAGTAGGAATAGAGGAGTAGCGCAATCGCATCACGGTATCTTGGAAGAATTTGATGGCCATGTTCAATTCGTCGTACTCTTGTTCGACCGCCATCATAAAGATCATGCCAATATTAGCACCTACAGAAAAGTTGGTTCCTTGGTTTCCAATTACCAGTCCGTCGTATTCTTTTTCCGCCAGATCAATGGCTTTGTTTATTCCGGTAAGGACATCCCCACCAATACTGTTCATCTTGCTTTGGAATTCGCAGTTCAGGATACCATCTCCTAGATCTTCTACAATCACTCCGGAGTTTTTATAAACTTCCTTCGATGCTCGGATATTATTTAATATAATGAAGGCATCTTGTCCGGGAACTTTGATGTGTTTTTTCTGCGGAATGTCGTAGAAATAGGTGGCACCATCCTTCACGGTATAGAAGGAAGAGATACCGGCTTCTTTCATTTCCTGTACCCACGCGGCCGTCTTCTTATCTACGGAATGAACAAGTTCCAATCCTTTGTCCAAACCTATGGCATCCCAAATTTCAAAGGGCCCGTGTTCCCAGCCAAAACCGGCTTTCATGGCTGCGTCGATCTTATATAGTTCGTCGGTGATTTCAGGAATGCGGTGAGTTACGTATGCAAACATAGCTCCGAAATTCTTTCGGTAGAAATCACCTGCTTTGTCTTTTCCGCTGATTAGAATAGGGAATCGGTCTACGACCTTATCGACCGTTTTGGTCAATTCCAAGGTGGCGAAAGAGGCTCTCTTTGCAGCGCGGTAATCCAGCGTATTTAGATCTAAGGTTAGAATTTCACTGCCCCCATCCTCTTTGCGAACCTTTTTATAAAACCCTTGTCCGCTTTTGCTTCCGAGCCACTTATTGTCCATTAAGGTTTGAACAAAATCGGGTAATTTAAAGAGTCCGTGGGCTTCGTCTTTCGGGCAATTTTCGTAGATGCCATTAGCAACATGTACCAAAGTATCAAGTCCTACCACGTCGACAGTTCGGAAGGTAGCCGATTTCGGACGACCAATCACCGGACCGGTGAGTTTGTCGACTTCCTCTACAGTAAGGTTCATGTCTTTTACTAGATGGAATAAACTTTGAATTCCAAAAATCCCGATTCGGTTTCCAATAAAGGCAGGAGTGTCTTTTGCAATGACGCTTGTTTTTCCAAGGTATTGTTCCCCGTATGAATTGAGAAATTCCAGTACTTCAGCATTTGTTTTAGGTCCCGGAATAATTTCGAAGAGCTTTAAATAGCGTGGCGGGTTAAAGAAGTGGGTTCCACAAAAATGTTGTTGGAAATCTTCACTGCGCCCTTCACTCATAAAGTGAATGGGGATTCCCGAGGTATTTGATGTTATCAAGGTACCCGGAGTTCTGTGTTTCTCAAGGTTTTCAAATACTTTTTGTTTGATGTCGAGGCGTTCAACAACCACTTCAATAATCCAATCGACCTCTTTTACTTTCGCAATATCATCTTCTAGATTTCCTGTAGAAATTCGACTCGCAAACTTTTTATGGTAGAGGGGAGCAGGGTTGCTTTTAATGGATTTCGCCAGGGCATCGTTTACCAAACGATTTCTCACTACTTTATCGTTTAGGGTGAGTCCTTTAGCACTTTCAGCATCGGTGAGCTCTCTTGGGGCGATATCTAGTAGTAAGACTTCGACTCCAATATTGGCAAAATGACAAGCGATACCACTTCCCATGATTCCCGAACCAATTACGGCCACTTTATTAATGATTCTTTTAGGCATTTTATCGTTATTTATCTGAATTGTATATACTTTTTGATTGTACCATATCCATGATGGAATTGGCGACGCGCTTAAATGTTTTTAGATCTTCCTCCGGTATTTGTTGCTTCACATATTCGTCAAATCGCAGTACGACACCTTTTGAAAATTCGCGCATTTCTTTTCCGAATGGAGTGAGGTAGATTAGTACCCCTCGACCATCGGCCGGATTGGGACGTCGTTCAATCAATCCTTTGTCCTCCATATTTTTTAGTGTACGCGAAAGACTTGTTGCTTCCATTCCCATTTTAGGTCCTAGGGAAGTGGAAGGAGCACCTTCTTCCGGATCGATACTTATAAGCGCAAATCCTGTGGCCATCGTGCTTTCTTTCTTTCCGGCTTCCTCCGTGTAAAACTTAGAGACAGCCATCCATGTCGCCCGAAGGAAATAGTCGATTGTTTTTTCTTTCATAAGAATGAATTGGAGTGTCAAAGATACAACTTATTGTTATGCGCGCATAGGAAAATAATAACTATTTTGTTAAAACAATATTAATACTCACTAATATGATAGTAATACTATTATATTTGTGATGAAATATATTAAGTATGAAATATTTATTACAATCTCTAAAAATTGTGGTTCCGGATGGGCTTTCAATTAAGGATCCCGAATCGTCCGACTTGGGAAAAAAAATAGTTGGGGAGAGTATTTCTTTGATTCATGAATTGGGATTTGAGTCTTTTACTTTTAAGAAGTTAGGAGAACGCATTGGTTCGAATGAAAGTTCTATTTATCGCTATTTCGAGAATAAGCACATGCTTCTTTTATACTTAGCATCCTGGTATTGGGGCTGGACCGAATACAAATTGGTCTTTTTTACCAATCATATTTCAGAACCCAAAGAGAAATTGGTTAAGGCCTTGGAGGTATTGTCCGGTGAGATTTTTCAGGATAAGAACTTTTCCCACATCAATGAAGTCTCTTTGCATAATATAATGATTAAAGAATACTCGAAATCCTACTTAACGAAAGAGGTAGATTCTGAGAATAAAGAGGGGTACTTCACGGTATATAAAAGACTTGTGATTCGATTAAAGGAAATGATTGAGGAATTAAATCCTTCTTATCCGTTCTCACTGAGTTTGGCAAGTACCGTGGTTGAAGGAGTTTTTCATCAGCAATTCCTGAAGGATCATTTTCCAACCATTACCGATTGCGATAAGAAACTATCAGCAACCACCTTCTTTAAAAGTTTAGTGTTTAACTGTTTAAATGTTACTGAATGAACCCAACGTTTTTAAAATCTTGGAGGCGTTTGATCCTTCTCTTAAAAATGGAGCGGCAGGATATGCTTCAAGTATTGTTTTATGCTGTTTTCGCGGGATTAGTGAGCTTATCACTTCCTTTGGGAATTCAGGCAATCATTAACCTTATTCAGGGTGCACAAATAAGTTCTTCCTGGATTGTTTTGGTTGTTCTAGTTTCTTTAGGAGTTGTATTCGTGGGGCTGCTTCAGTTATTCCAGCTCCGAATTATTGAGAATATTCAGCAGAAATTGTTCACAAGAGCCTCTTTCGAGTTTGCTTTTCGATTTCCCAAGATGAAAATGTCTGAACTGCATTCGTATTACCCTCCAGAATTAGCCAACCGCTTTTTTGATATTTTAATCGTTCAAAAAGGAATATCGAAGTTATTGGTAGATTTTCCAGCTGCGTTGCTGCAAATATTCTTAGGGTTGCTGCTTCTGTCTTTTTACCACCCGTTTTTTATTCTTTTTGGATTTTTACTATTGCTCCTCATTTACGTTTTGTTCAAATTTTCCGCACAAAAAGGATTGGCGACTAGTTTGGAAGAATCTAAAGACAAATACAAAGTAGCGCATTGGATTCAGGAAGTAGCACGATCGCTTATTAGTTTTAAACTTTCAGGAAATACGCGGTTAGCGTTGCAAAAGAACGATCGCTTGGTTAGTTCTTACATCGATGCTAGGGAACGTCATTTTAAAGTTTTGGCGTATCAATTCTCCAAGATGATTGTTTTTAAGCTGCTTGTAACTGCGGGTCTGTTAATCATAGGAGGGTTGTTGGTGTTAAATCAGCAAATGAACATTGGGCAATTCGTTGCTGCGGAAATTATTATTCTCTTAATAATTAACTCTGTTGAAAAGTTAATTGTTGGATTGGAGTCCTTTTATGATGTGCTTACATCGCTGGAAAAAATTGGTCAGGTGCTGGACAAAGACCTTGAAAGACAGACCGGAAGCGATGATGTGTCCTTTGAAAAACAACTGCATGTCGAGTGGAAAGAGGTGTGTTTCGAAGTAGATAATAATATTTTACTTAAGAATATTACAATGTCCATTCATCAGGGAGATCGAATTTTGTTGAAAGGGGCAAACGGGTCCGGGAAGTCCACTTTATTAAATCTTTTGGCAGGTATTTTAGAACCTACGAGTGGTTCGATATTTATCAATGATCGAAGAAATACCACGTTGCCATTAAATAAATACCGGGCTCAATTAGGCCTTTCTATTGCAGAAGAAACTCCGTTTGAGGGAACTATTTTAGAAAATCTCACTTTTGGGAATCAGGCCATCCGTTCAGAAGACATCAACGAAATGTTGCACATTGTGGGATTAGCGTCTTTTGTGAAGGGATTGCCTCAGGGATTAGAAACGGTAGTTTTTCCTGAGGGAAAACAATTGTCGCACACTATTTCTAGAAAGCTTGTTTTAGGTAGGGCCCTGTTGAAGGCACCTAAACTACTTATAATGAATGAACCCTTAGATCAATTTGACCCGATAGAGGCAAAAAGGATCATAGAATATATAACTCGAGCAGATCGGCCTTGGGGAGTGATAGTTGTAAGTAGCAATCC
>JAHEMY010000118.1 GCA_024643425.1 Flavobacteriaceae bacterium | reverse complement strand
CCCGGAGAAGATCCGGATCTTTCTCAACGAATAGTAAAGGCAGGGTTGGAAACAACATTTATCCCAAATGCTTTTGTCTATCATAAGAGAAGAATCTCGTGGGGGAAGTTTTATACCCAAGTGCAGAAGTTTGGTAGGGTTCGGCCTATTTTAAATACTTGGCACCCCTCTTCTGCCAAAATCACATTCTGGTTTCCTACGTTCTTTATTTTGTTTACGTGTGTGAGTTTGTTCGCAGGAATTTTTATAGCGTCTTATTTTGTACTTCCCTTACTTATATATTTACTTTCTGTATTTCTCGATGCCAGTTTAAAAAATAAAAGCATCATGATTGGATCGATGGCCATCGTGGCTGTGTTTATTCAGTTTTTTGGCTACGGTTGGGCATTTATAGAATCAACAATACAGATTGGTTTGTTAAAGAAAAACCCGGAAGAAGTTTATCCCGGTTTATTTTTTAAGTAAATTTAGGATGTGAGAGCCTCAGATAACAAGCAAAAAAATCCCAAGATCAAAACCTTCCTTTTCTTTCTGGTCTTGGCAATTATTTTTTGGTTCCTCACAAAGTTTTCGAAAGAAACTAGGTCGTTAGTAACGGTAGATCTTCAGTATATAAATGTTCCTTCTTCGGCAATCCTTTCAGAAAAAAATCAGAAAGAGATGAAAATTTCTGTCGTCTCCAATGGTTTTGAAATTTTAATCTATGCATTAAAAGATGCGCGCTTGAGCATAGATTTATCAAAATATCGCGTCGATGCTAACAATCAAATTCACATAGCTCCCACTGAAATAGAGGCCCTTGTGAAGGATCAACTGGATGTTAGCAGCGTTGGAAACTTTTCAACGAAGGAGTTGGTGGTATACTTAGACAAAACAATTAGGAAAAAAGTGCCTGTTGTCTTGGATGGCGTTATTACCTATAAAGATGGTTTTAGAGCGTTGGAAGGGTTGCAAATTAGTCCTGATTCAACTATAATTATTGGGCCTTCAGAGGTTACTGCAAAAATTGATACGGTATTTACCGAAAAATTATTACTTCGAGACTTAGAGCAATCAATTTCTAAAAGTATAAAGTTGAGACTACCGGAGAAGCACCAAATAATTTTAGAGCCCAAGGAAGTGAGTTTTCAATTGAATGTTGAAGAGTTCACCCAAAAGAGTTTAGTGATCCCCATCGACCTGATCAACCTACCGGATAGCCTTTCAGTGAAATTAATTCCGAATGAGATTACCGTGAACTTTGAAGTATCGATTAGTAATTTCAATAACATTAATGCGTCTAACTTTAGGTTGGTTTGTGATTTTTCTGAGAAAATCACAGAGGGAAATTTAATGATACCCAAACTGGTTTACGAACCCAAAGGAATTTTTAGGGTCGAATTGGAAACGAAGAAGGTCGAATATTTAATCTTTAAGTAAGTTGAGAGTCATTGGTCTAACGGGAGGGATAGGCAGCGGTAAAACTACGGTGGCTAAAATGTTTAAGGCATTTGGCGTACCTATCTATATTGCAGATACTGAGGCAAAAAAGTTAATGAACCAATCGGCCGTAATTAAAAGGAAGCTAACTCAGCTATTGGGGTCTGAGGCTTATAAAGATGGAACGTTAAATCGACAATTTGTGGCAAATAAAGTATTTGCTAATCAAGATTTATTAAACGAAGTAAATCAAATAGTACACCCTCGCGTTCAAGGACATTTTAATAAATGGGTCGCAAAACAGAAAGGTTTTTACTGTATCAAGGAGGCAGCGGTTTTGTTTGAAAATGGGGGCTACAAGTTGTGTGACAAAAACATTTTAATTACAGCTCCGGAATCCATTCGAATCAATCGAATTCAATCGAGAGACCAAAGTAATTTGGAGGCAATTAAGGCAAGAATCGATAGCCAGTGGAGGGATGATGAAAAAATTCCACTCGCCGATTTTGTGATTGAAAATATTAATTTGGAAGAAACGAAAAAGCAAGTTGAAGATATTCACTATTTATTGCTTCGGGAAGATTCGTATTAAGTTTAGTTTCCTTTTGTTAACATTTGGTTAAATGCCCTAAGGCCTAAATGTTAAAATCTTAATTTTGAATATGAACAAAAAGCTTTTTGCGCTTCTTATTGGCTCAATGTCATTGTCCTTGTTGGGAATAATTTTTGTTCAAGGGTACTGGATTAATAATTCTTTTCAGACGAAGGAAGATCAATTTACCTTTAGCGTACGGCAGGTACTTATTGAAGTAGCCAGAGAGGTTCAGTTACGTGAAACAGAAGAATATTATCGCTTGTATAGCGATTTGGTGGATAGTGTGAAAGTGCCTAAAAATGTGAACGTAACAGAACTTATCTATCGCATTGTAAATGAAGATAAAAATGAAACGGTAATTTTCTCTGACGGTATCATAGAAGAAGATTATAAGTTGTCTTCATATTTGTTTGATAGTGATATTGATAGTATAGAGTTTAAGAAAATCACCAATCAAAAAAAGACCACAAGAATTATTAGTGGTTTGGATGGGCAAGGAGAAGTTACTCAAACGCAAGTAGATTTTGATCGTTTAAGAGATTTTGAACGGAAACAATTTGAAGAAGCCGTTAGCAATATAACTTCAAGAACCCCCGTTCACAATAGGGTGAGTAGCGATGAAATAAATCGGCTAATTCAGGAGGAAGCTCGTGAAAGAGGAATAAAATCTAAATTTGAATACGCGGTGTATAGTAACGAACTGGCTACGAAAATTCGCTCAAGAGGGTTTGAATTGGACCCCGAAAGCACATATAGAGTGCCGTTGTTTGTAAACGATACATTTAATACCAATTATCAACTCTATGTAAACTTCTCAGAAAAGAACAAGGAGATTTTAAATTCAATTATAGGAATGGCCTTGTTGTCTTTGGCTTTTACAGGAGTTATCATTTTGGCTTATTCAAATGCCTTAACACAACTTTTTAAGCAACGTCAGATTTCGCAAATTAAGACCGATTTCATTAATAATATGACGCATGAGTTTAAAACACCTATTGCCACGATTAATTTGGCTTTAGATGCCATGAAAAATCCAAAGGTAGCCGACAATAAAGAGTTTATTGATCGATACTTGAAAATGATACGTGATGAAAACAGGAGAATGCATGCCCAAGTCGAAAATGTATTAAGAATTTCGAAGCTTGAAAAAAATGAATTGGATCTTCCAAAATCAAGGGTGGAACTTCATGACATCATTGAAGATGCCATAACGCATGTAAGTTTAATTGTGGAAGATCGGGGAGGCTATATAATCCCGCATCTCGAAGCAATCAAGAGCTCGGTTTTGGCAAACGATCTGCATCTAACGAATGTGGTGGTAAATATGTTAGATAATGCCATTAAATACTCGGAAGAAGCTCCTAAAATTGATATCTATACAGAAAATGTAAAGAACAGTATCTTACTGAAAATTCAGGACCAAGGGATGGGAATGTCCAAAGGAGTACAGAAAAAAATATTTGAAAAATTTTATCGTGAACATACCGGCGATATCCATAATGTGAAAGGTCACGGACTGGGTCTAGCCTACGTTAAAAGAATATTAGACGACCATAATGCCGAAATATACGTAGATAGTGAAAAGGGTAAGGGAAGTACCTTTACCATCAAAATGCACTTAATATCTTAAAAATGGAAACACAGAACAAGAAGATTTTGCTAGTAGAAGATGATCCAAACTTTGGGACTGTACTCAAAGATTATCTTAACATGAACGATTACAACGTAACCCATGCCAAGAATGGAATGGAGGGGTTTGAGAAGTTTAAAAAAGACGATTACGATCTTTGCATTCTTGACGTGATGATGCCCTATAAAGACGGATTTACACTCGCAAAAGAAATAAGAGAAAAAAACCAAGAAGTACCTATTATCTTTCTTACGGCAAAAGCCATGAAGGAAGATGTGCTGAAAGGTTATAAAGTAGGAGCCGACGACTATTTGAATAAGCCATTCGATAGCGAAGTACTCCTCATGAAAATTAAAGCCATCATTCAAAGAAAGGCAACCGACTCTTTAGCCGATAGTAAGCAATTCGAATTTGTAGTGGGTAATTTCCAGCTAAATTCAAAATTGCGCTTTCTTACATACAAAAACGATGCTCCCATAAAATTATCTCCTAAGGAGAACGACTTACTGCGCTTGCTGGCCTTGCATAAAAACGATTTAATGCCACGTGAGTTAGCACTAACGAAAATTTGGCGAGATGATAATTACTTTACATCGCGAAGTATGGATGTCTATATTGCTAAACTTAGAAAGTATCTAAGTAAGGATGATGATGTTGAAATTATCAATATTCACGGTGAAGGATTCAGATTGGTTGTAAAAAGTGAAGTAGACCAATAATATTTAAGACCATTATGTGCATAATGCCTGCCTCAATTTATTGGGTGTGGGCATTTTTTATATAATCGAGAATGGTTTCTACCGTTGAATCGTGCGAAAACCATTGGATTTGCGGGTTTTTTCGAAACCAAGTTCCTTGACGCTTGGCAAACCGTCGGGTATTCTTTTTTATTTCTTCAATAGCTTCTTCTAAAGAAATTTTTCCCTCAAAATGTTCAAACAATTCCCGATACCCTACCGTTTGTAATGCATTCAACGATTTATGAGGTAAAAGGACTTTTGCTTCATCCACCAAACCGTTAGCCATCATCTGATCGACTCGTTGGTTAATTCGATCGTAAATAATTTCACGATCTGCGTTCAATCCAATAATTAAGCTATTAAATTCTCGCTCAACTTTTCCTCTTTTCCGGAAGGATGAGAATAGTTTTCCTGAACTTCGATACACTTCCAATGCCCGAATTACGCGTTGAGGATTTTGAAGATCTACTTCATTAGCATATTGTGGGTCCACCCTTTTTAATTCTTCTTGTAAGACTTCGATGCCTTCTTCAAGCAATAGGTTGTTTAAATCTTCACGGTGGCGCTGGTCAACTTCGGGGAATTCGTCCAAACCATATAAGACAGCATCCATATACAAACCGGATCCGCCCGCCATAATTACAATGTTGTTTTTCTTGAATAATATTTCAAGAAGCGCTAACGCTTCTCGTTCAAAATCTCCCACTGAATAGGAATCGTAGATGCTTTTTGATTGAATAAAGTGGTGGGGTACTTGAGCTAATTCTTCCGTGGAAGGAACCGCGGTTCCTATGGTCATTTCCTTAAAAAATTGCCTGGAGTCGGATGAAATAATCTCGCTGTTAAATGCCTTTGCGAGGGCTATGGCATAGGAAGTTTTGCCTATGGCCGTTGGACCTACAACACAGATAAGTAAAGGTTTTTGAGGGAATTCCACCTATTACGTCTTCTCGGGATTTAATATTTCTCCACAATTATGACAGTATTTTGCATCGTCACGATGTTTGGTAGCGTTACAATTAGTACAGGATTGTGTATTTACATGAACGTAGTCTTTGCTCCGTGAATATTCGGCACTGACAATTCCGGTGGGTACAGCGATAATTCCATACCCCAAAATCATGATCAAAGTGGCTAATAATTGTCCTAGTGGTGTCGCAGGAGCAATGTCTCCAAAGCCCACCGTAGTGAGGGTGACAATACACCAATAAATACTTCTAGGGATGCTTGTAAAACCGTTTTCTTCCCCTTCAATTAGGTACATCAAGGTGCCCGCAATAATAGCAACAATAAAGACAGCAAAAAGGAACACGAATATTTTCGGCCTGCTATCGGCTAGAGCTTTTCGCAATTTGTTCGATTCACCCACATAGCGGGTAATTTTTAAAATTCTAAAAACTCTTAGCAGGCGAAGCGCTCTAACCGTGAGTAAATAATTACTTCCCACAAGGATAAAGGAAAGATACAGTGGAATGGTTGATAAAAAATCTATAATTCCATAAAAGCTAAAAATATAGCCGAAGGGTTTACGGACAGAAATGATTCTTAAAATGTATTCTATTGAAAAGAAAATGGTGATAATCCACTCTCCCACGTACAGGTAATCGTAAACTCGAGGAGGCAATCCTCGCACACTCTCTACCATTACAAAAATAACACTCAGTAAAATCAAGGCAAGCAAAACCAAGTCAAACAGCTTCCCTTTAGGAGTGTCTGCTTCGTAAATGATGTCATGTATTTTTCGGCGCCAGTCTGCCTTAGGTTCTACCAAAGGATTATTTTTTATCTAATAAATGTAAGTAAGTTTCTTCAATCTACCGTATCTGAAGACAAATTTACAATTTTCAGCACCTTATTCTTCCGAAGGTACGATTGTATGATATGTTGAGAATCTCGGTTGTTTTGCATTGGGTTGATGATGGATTTAAGTACTTCAGAATTGTTTATTTGATAGTTGAGGTTGTAGTATCCAAAGCCTATGTATTTTCCATTTTCAATTAAAACCGCAGATCGCTCATCAATATCTCGCCCTTGATCAATGATGAGCATATTTTTGTTGGCATAGCTATTTTGTTCAAGAAAAGCATTCACGCGATCGTTGTATTCTTCAACCGGTTCTTTTTGAATACAAGCACCATAACATTCTTTGATGCCATATAGAAAACAACTGCTTTTTGTTTCGTATAGTCCGGTAAGCTTTTGACAAAGTTGATGGGATTCGGTTATCCGGTACATTGAGGATTTGGCCTGCTGATAGTTTGTAAATGTCGTAACCGCCTTTTTACGACTATCTGCTTTTTCAATGCGCAAATTAATATAGCCTTGCTCATCGGTAAAAGAGGAAAGTTGATAGTTGAACAAACTCTTACGAAGCGCCCGATTATAAATAGGCTTGTTGCGCTTTATTTCTTCGCTTTCCTTTAATAGTGCAATAAGCTCGCTACCGGTTTGTTCATAAGTAACTTCCGATACTTCCAGTTGAATTTTTTTAGACTTTCGGTTGTCACTGGTGAAGTGCTGAACCAACCGTTTTTTAATGTTTCGACTTTTCCCAATATAAATAATGGTGCCATCTTTTCGATGCATATAATAGACACCGGTTTCGGAAGGAGCATTTTCTATGAGATCCAAAAGTTTCGGTTCTAGCTGGCGTTTAGGATCCTTTCGGACCATACTTCGAAT
>JAHEMY010000117.1 GCA_024643425.1 Flavobacteriaceae bacterium | reverse complement strand
GCTCGATCATTTTAATATGGATGATTCGACCAACGATTTGCACCTCGGCATTTGTTTTTTCCAACTCGGCGATGCGATAGTATTTGGTGCGGTCCAGATAGCGGTTCGGGAAAAGATGCAGCAGGTCCTGAAACGTAAAAATGCCTAACTCCTTTTTCAGTAACTCGGCCCTGTTCGGACCAACCCCTTTAAGGTATTCGATAGGTGTTTGAAGGACATTGGGATTCATACCAACGAAAATACCAAAATCATTTGAAGCTCGCTCGGTCCATTTATTTTTTCTGAAGATTAATAGTTACTTTCGTCTAAGATTTAGAAAATTTACACATGCGGTATTGTATTTTGTTATGGCTGTTATTGAGCTTCAGTGCCTTTTCACAGGAACCGTTGGTGATGGATGTATCGAAAATTGAAGCTACCATAGAACCTATGGAAGACGAATTACGGGTTTTGGGTACCGTAAAAGTTACCTTCAGCGTAACGCAAGTTGCCGATTCCGTCGCTTTGGATGCCAAAAACATGACCATTGAAAATAAGGCACTCGAAAGTATGCTTGTAAAAGCTACCGCCGATAAAATTTGGTTGTACGATCAATTTCAACCAAACAGAACTTATACGGCCTTCTTCACCTATAGTGCACAACCAAAACAGACGTTTTATTTTGGGAATAATCAGATGTGGACGCAAGGACAAGGAAAATATACGTCGCATTGGTTGCCAAGCGTTGACGCCATGAACGACAAAATTGAATTTGATCTTTCATTCTGGGCTTCAAAGGATAAAACAGTAATTTCCAATGGTTCCTTGGTTTCAGTAAAAGAAGAAAAAAATCGAAAATTGTGGAAATTTGACATGAAAAACCCAATGTCAAGCTATCTGGTTGCCGCGGCTATTGGGAACTTTAAAAAACAAGAGCTATCTACGAGCGATCGAATTTCAATCCAGCTTTATTATGAGCCGAAAGATTCCTTAAAGGTCGAGCCTACCTATCGTTACACCAAGAATATTTTTGAATTTATGGAGGACGAAATCGGGGTGCCTTACCCATGGAGCAATTACAAAGAAGTCCCCATTCGTGATTTTCTGTATGCAGGCATGGAGAATACCTCCGCCACTTTTTTCTCAGAAGCTTTTATGATCGATTCCATTGGTTTTATCGATCGAAACTATGTAAATATCAACGCCCATGAATTGGCCCATCAGTGGTTTGGCAATTTGGTTACAGAAACGGAGGGCACACACCATTGGTTGCATGAAGGTTTCGCGACGTTTTACGCATTGTTGGCGGAAAAAGAAATCTTTGGAACGGATTATTATTACTGGAAACTTTATAACAGTGCAGAGCAGTTAAAAGCCTTAAGTGATGAAGGAAAAGGGGAGCGCCTAACCAATTCCGAGGCCTCGTCGCTTACATTCTATGAAAAAGGAGCTTGGGCCTTGCACCGATTACGAGAATTGGTCGGAGCAATTCCATTTAAGGAAGGGGTGAAAAATTATTTGAACAGGTTTGCGTTTCAAAATGTTACTACGGATGATTTCTTATCGGAAATGTCAAAAGTGACCGATATCGATTTAAGTACATGGCGTGCAAATTGGCTGGACCAATCGGCCTTTCCCGATGAAGAAGCCTATCAATCCTTGATGAATTCGCCCTTTATGAGTCAATATTTTGAAATTGTGTCACTTCGATCTGTTTCATTTGAGGATAAGAAAACGCAATTGCAAGTAGCTTTGCAAAGTGAGAACGATTTTATTGGACAAGAGGCGGTCTATCAATTGTTGAATGAACCGTTTACAGCAGTAGAACCCTTCTTCAAATTAGCATTGCAAACCAATAATACCATGATTCGTCAAGCGGTAGCGTTGTCGTTACAAGAAGTTCCCGAATCCTTTCGAAAGGATTATGAATCCTTGTTATCAGACCCATCCTACTTAACACAAGAAGCAGCCTTGTTTGCCTTGTGGACCAATTTCCCCGCGGAACGTCAAAAGTATTTGGAGCAGTTAAAGTCAACCCATGGTTTTCAAAATAAGAATGTACGTCAGTTATGGCTAGCTCTAGCCTTATACACAAAGGATATTCCGGATTCTGATAAAACCCGTTATGCAGAAGAATTGCAATCGTATACGGCTCCCGAGTACAGTTTTGAAATTCGCGAGAAAGCCTTTGAAATGCTCTATAATATGGGACTTATCACGGATCAGGTACTTCATAATTTAATAAATGCCTGTACACACCATTACTGGAGGTTTAGAGATGCTGCAAGAGCAATGTTGGGTGATTTTGTGACTGAAGAAGAAAATCAAAACAGAGTTCTACAACTAATGAACGACCTCAACGAAAAAGAAAAATCGTATCTTAAACGTAAATACGACTGGTAATGCGAGCACTTGTAATTTCGGGAGGAGGAAGTAAAGGAGCTTTTGGCGGAGGGGTTGCGCAATACCTTATTGAACAGATGGGGCACCATTACGACTTATTCGTTGGAACTTCTACGGGAAGCCTTCTTATTCCACATTTAGCGCTAAATCATATTGAAAAGATCAAAAAGGTTTATACCTCGGTGAGCCAAGAGTCTATCTTCAATCATCAACCCTTTACGGTAAAAAAAGACAAGTGGGGAGGAAAAGAGATAGGAATCAATCATTTCAACGTATTATTAAGTTTTTTACGTCGCAGCAAGACCTTTGGCGAGAGCTTTCATTTACGCACACTTATTGAAAAAACCTTTACGCAAGAGGATTTTGAACAATTAAAACAAAGTTCGAAGGAAGTGGTGGTTACTGTTTCAAATCTTTCTTTGAATCAGGTAGAATACAAATCGCTAAAAGATTATGATTATAAGGATTTTTGTGATTGGATTTGGATTTCGTGCAATTATACTCCCTTTATGAGTTTAGTGAAAAAGGAAGGGTGCGAATATGCCGATGGCGGTTTTGGAAGCTTGGTGCCCATTGAAGAGGCCATTAATCGAGGGGCAACCAGCGTTGACATTATTATTTTAGAGACCGAAGTGACCTATTACAATCGAATGCCTTCAAAAAATGTTTTTGCCTTAATCACCAATATGCACGCGTATATGACCGACCGTATTGAAAAGCAGAACATTCGCATTGGGAAATTTGTTGCGGGGAACCACGACGCCATCCTAAATTTTTATTACACGCCAACGGTGCTTACGACCAATTCATTGGTGTTTGATAAGAAGGAAATGGAGCAATGGTGGGAGAGTGGATTCCATTATGCCCAATTAAAAAATTCGCAATTGAATGAAATTAAAGGCCCAGAGGCTTAAAATAGTTCACTTACTTCTTTCTTAATGTAGGCCAACGCCTTTTGAGATGGCGTGATCTCTTCCATAAAATTTCGCAACAAGTATTCGCGCATGTTATCGGCCGTACCGTCTTTTTCATGCATCGCTGCCTGACGGATAAGATGTATGGTTGCATTTTTGGCCGCATTTACTAAGTTCCAACATTCGGGAGAAACATAAATTTGCTGAGTGACATTATGCTCAAATTCTTGCTCGATATTTTTAATCAAATACTGCTCGTACTTATCGATACCATCATCGAACGGTTTTACTCGAATTAACAGCTTGTTTGGGTCGATTCGCTCCAAGAGCAGGGCGAGGCGCTCATAAGCTTGCAGACGCGTTGGAATAATCTTGTTCTGTGCTTCTTTCTGAATGAGGTACCGTCTTCGTCCTTCCTCATTGGCGGTATGTCCTTTAAAGAAAAAATAAGCGACTAAACCCACCACAATAGCGGGTAACAAATAGGCTACATAATTAATAACAACGGCAAAATCTTCCATGTTTTAAGCTTCTTTTAATTTTATAAAACGAACGAACTACGAATTATTGTAATGCCCGCCAAGATATTCACAATTTAGCAATTGTGCCATATTCTCGAAAGGAACATAATCCTTTTCATAAAAATAAGTTCGGTCTAATTCTTTTGATAGATTGGTGTCGTCTACGTTTATGTCTACGTCTTTCATCTTAAACTGACAAGGATGTTCGTACCCGCAAGCATGAGTGATTTCTAGAAACTCTTTTCGAAACGTTTTGAAATATTGTGCAAGACGCTCACTTTTTAAGGGAATATTAATTCCGTTCTGAAGCCACTTGCTTTGCGTGGCTACACCACTCGGACAGCGGTTGGTATGGCAAATCTGTGCTTGTATGCAACCAATACTCATCATGGCTTCACGGGCAACGTTGATGCAATCGGCTCCCATGGCAAAGGCCATGGCTGCTTTAGCTGGAAACCCTAAACGACCACTTCCTATAAAAACAATGCGCTCTGTGAGGTGCCTTCTTTTAAATACTTTGTATAATTCACTAAATCCGTAAACCCAGGGTAGGGAAACGTGATCGGCAAAACTTGGAGGAGCCGCTCCTGTACCGCCTTCACCACCATCCACGGTAATGAAATCCGGGCCTTTGCCGGTGGATATCATAAGGTCTGCTAACTCTTCCCATTGTTCTATTTTACCGATGGCCGCTTTGATACCAACAGGTAGCCCCGTAGCATCGGCAATTTTCTCAATAAATTCAAGAAGTTCAGGAACGTTTGAAAAAGCCGAATGATTTGGAGGAGATAAAACATCTTTTCCTATTTCAACCCCCCTGATGTCGGCAATTTCTCTGGTGATTTTGGCCCCAGGTAAAACACCTCCTTTTCCTGGTTTAGCTCCTTGAGAGAGTTTTATTTCAATGGCGCGAACAAATGGATTTTTTTCAACCAATTGAACGAGTTTTTCCATGGAGAAATTTCCTTCCGCATCGCGAACGCCAAAGTATCCTGTGCCAAAATGAAAAATAACATCACCTCCATGGCTGTGATAGGGGGAAAGTCCTCCCTCACCGGTATTGTGATAGGCATGGGCAATCTTCACACCTTTATTGAGGGATTCGACGGCTTTGGCCGAAAGAGATCCAAAACTCATGGCAGAGACATTAATAATGGAGCCTGGACGATAAGGTTTTCTACGATTGTTGTGCAATCCCATCACTTTGGCACAGGGAATAAAATTAGGGTCGGCTTGATTGGGGTGCCCCGGCTCAAGTTTGTAGGGAATCATCGAATTATTGATGAAAATATGTTGATGGGCAAAAATGTCACGGTCGGTTCCAAAGCCCTCATAGTTATTTTCCTTTTTTGCAGAAGCATAGATCCAGCTCCGTTCAATGCGATTGAAAGGCAGTTCTTCACGATTATTGGCAACGAGGTACTGACGTAGTTCGGGACCAATATTCTCGAGCATATAACGAATATGGCCGATGATAGGAAAGTTATGACTGATGGTATGTTTTTTATTGATAAAAATATCTCGAAAGGCTACCAAGCCCAAAATAATAAGTGCCCAAGCCCACCAAGGTAATTCAGATAGATACTGTATCATGTTTTATGAATTTATATTTAAATAGTCCAAGGCTAGCTGACTCAAAGCTTTTACTCCTAAAAGCATTCCTTCATCTTCTACGCGGAAGTTGGGTGTGTGATGCGGATATTGCATGGGATCATTAGGGTCCATTCCGCCTAGGAAAAAATAAAAACCGGGAACTAATTCTTGGTAGAAAGAGAAATCTTCCCCACCTGTGGTAGCCTTTCGAACCACCACATTTTCTTTACCAGCGACCTGTTCTAAGCTAGGAACTATTTGCGCAGTTAGGTCTGGGTCGTTGATGGTGACTGCAGTGAAATTTTCCCATTCGATGGTAGCGCTGCCACCATACGCTTTTGCAATATCCCGGGCCATTTCGTTCATTCGGCGCATAATGAGTTCACGCATTTCTGGGTTCAAAGTTCGCACGGTACCAATCATTTCGGCCGTTTCCGGAATAATATTAAATCGAACCCCAGCGGTTATTTTTCCAACGGTAATCACAGCGGGATCATCAATTAACTTAGCCTCCCGACTAATGATGGTCTGAAATCCATCAATAATTTTAGCAGAAATTAAAATAGGATCTACGCCTTTCCATGGTCGAGACCCATGTGCACCTTTACCTTGAACCTTTACCACGAATCGTTCTACGGCAGCCATGGTGCCTCCGCTTTTGTATTTTATGGTGCCCACCGGGATATCGGAGCGTATGTGCAACCCAAAGATCGCATCGACATCAGGGTTTTTTAACACCCCATCTTTGATCATGAGTTTCGCACCGCCTTCTTCACCCGGAGGTGGGCCTTCTTCTGCGGGTTGAAAGATAAATTTTACGGTTCCTTTAATTTGGTCTTTATGTTTTGAAAGCACTTCGGCAACCCCCATTAAAATTGCCGTATGCGCGTCGTGTCCACAGGCATGCATCACTCCGGTTTCTACCTCTAAAAAGGTTGTGCGTACGTTACTTTTAAAAGGAAGGTCGTTGCGTTCGGTAACCGGTAAGGCATCGATGTCGGCCCGTAATGCCACAACTTTTCCAGGCAAATCACCTTTTAATATTCCAACTACTCCGGTTTTGGCGAGTCCTGTTTGAACTTCGAGTCCAAGGGATCTTAAGTGCGCTTCAATTTTCTTGGCCGTATTAAATTCCCGATTAGAAAGTTCTGGATTTTGATGGAAGAAATGGCGCCATTCGATCACCTGAGGCTCTAATTGTTCAATTTCAGCAGCCAATCGTTCATCCATTTGTGCTAAACAACCAAAAGGCAATAGCATTAGAATATATGGAGCGAATAAATTCTTCATCAAGACTAATTTTTCTTAAAGATAATTGTTTTTAAAGAATTCATAAAGATCGGAATCTGTTTATAAAAATTGAAAGAAGCCTTTAGTTGTTCGTTTGAATTTCGTTATTTTTCGTCTTTAAAAATTTCAATCCAAAAACCCATTTTGCAAGCTTATCTAGAACAGCTCAATGATGCCCAGTTGGCACCCGTATTACAAAAAGACGGTGCCATGATTGTAATTGCCGGTGCCGGTTCGGGAAAGACGCGAGTGCTTACCTACCGGATTGCGTACCTGATGTCGAAAGGGGTAGACCCTTTTAATATTTTGGCACTTACTTTCACTAATAAAGCCGCCCGTGAAATGAAGAATCGAATATCGAGTATCGTAGG
>JAHEMY010000025.1 GCA_024643425.1 Flavobacteriaceae bacterium | reverse complement strand
ATAAAGGTGATGGCTCTAGCTTATAATTCTATTTCACCGAGAGCGGGGAAAGAACTTTTTATTCATCTTCAAAGAAAATAAGCTCACTTAAAGTTTCTCTGCGTTTTAACTTACTTTATTACTCTTTTCCTTCCCATTTTAAGTTTACAAGATAGGACCTCTTTGTTTTTTCAATATCAAACGGTAACAAAGGTTACTGACTACCACGATACCCCGCCGCTATCTTTGCTGAAAATTAAAAGATCCCATGAATTATATACCTATACGAATTGTCTTATTCTTTAGTGTCGCTCTTGGTGCTCAAACACCACAATACCTCAGCATGGAAGAAGCCGTGTTGAAAGCGACCGAACATAATAATTCAATCAAAGTAATCGAAGCTCAAGTAGCAGTGTCTAAAGCAGAGTATCAGCAATCGGCAGCCGTATTCTTGCCGAACATCTCTGCATCCTATACCGGAATTACGACAACAAACCCTTTAATGGCCTTCGGCTCGAAGTTAAATCAGGAAGTGCTCACCATCAGTGATTTTGACCCGGCGCTTTTAAACGATCCTGACCGCACGACTAATTATGCAACCAAAATCGAAGTACAGCAACCGCTTTTGAATTTGGATGGTTTTCTTCAACGTGGAGCGGCAAAAGCCAAATACCAAGCAACACAATTACAACAAGAACGAACCACAGACTATCTCATTCTCGAAACGAAAAAGGCGTATATGCAATTGCAGCTAGCCTTGGCGCAAGTAACCACATTGCAAAAAACCCAAAAAGCCTTGGACGAAACTTTTCGGATCACCCAAAACAAGTATGAGCAAGGCTTACTTCAAAAATCGGATCTCTTAGCGGTTGAACTTCGCGTCAATGATGTAAAAAATCAATTGCGCTACGCAGAAAGCAATGTCCAGAATGCATCCAATTATTTGTCGGTATTATTTGATGACCACACTTTTGAACGCTGGCAGCCTTCCGACAGTTTAGCAATCATCCCCTTGGCAAATGACCTTGGTAATTTTTCAGAAAATCGCGCCGATATACTCGCCTTAGACCTATCAACCAAAGCCTACGAAAAAATGTACAAGGCCGAAAAAATGACCTTCTTACCACGGTTAAATGCTTTCGGTAGTTATGAACTTTACGATGATGAAATTTTTCAAGCCGATGCGAGCGGATACATCGTGGGAGCACAATTGAGTTGGAATTTATTTGAAGGTTCTAAAAAATTTGGAAAGGTCGCGAAAAGCAAAGCCTCCCTTGAAAAATCCAAATTTGAATTGGCTCAATATAAAATGGAAAGTCAGGCAGAGGTAAATCGAGCCAACCGCATGGTTCAAGACGCTAATAATGCCTGGAATCTCGCCAAATTAGGTTTAGAACAATCTGAAGAATCCTTGCGCATTCGAAACAACCGATACAAAGAAGGCCTGGAGCGAACCTCCGATCTTCTTTTAGCAGAATCACAATTTTCTCAAAAACAACTAGAATATTATAACGCCATCTATCAGTATAACTACGCTCAGTTATACCTTCAATTTTTAAGTAAATAATCTATGAAAAAGATACTATACATCAGCATTTTTGTTTCCCTCGCATTCAGTAGTTTTTCCTGTGGAAACCATCAAGAAAAAGAGGTTCGAAAGGGAACTCCCATTTCGGTAAAAGTTGCCTCTGTGGAAGGTAAAAACAATTCATCTTGGATAAGTGCCAGTGGTAAGATTGAAGCTGCCAACAGTGCTTCCCTGAGCACACGAATGATGGGTTTTGTGGAAAAAATCCATGTAAATGTAGGGGCATCGGTCCTTAAAGGACAATTATTGGTGAGCCTAAATAACGCAGATTTGTCGGCGAAACGAGCACAAGCTCAAGCAGCCATCATCGAGGCAAATGCAGCCTTTACCAACGCAGAAAAAGACTATCATCGGTTTCAAAACTTATTTGCAGCACAAAGTGCTACCCGCAAAGAAATGGACGATATGACGGCTCGCTATGAAATGTCAAAAGCTCGATTGGAAGCTGCCAAGCAAATGAAAAATGAAGTGGATGCGCAATTTGCCTACAGCAATATTCGAGCGCCATTTGATGGAGTTGTTACCCAAAAATTCATCGACGAAGGCGCGATGGCCAATCCAGGCATGCCGCTAATTTCGGTGGAAGGCCCCACTTCTTTTGAAGCTAAAGTTTCCATTGCTGAAAATGAAATTAGTAACGTCCATGCATCCGATACTGTTCGCGTTCGAATTAAATCGACCGGAACTACATTGAAAGGAGTTGTAAAAGAGCTAAGTACTTCAGCACGAAATACCGGGGGACAGTATTTAGCAACCATCACCTTAACCAATGCAGACGAAAACATTCGATCCGGAATGTATGCAACGGTAGAATTTCCATCTTCCAAAATAGGTAGTGGAAATAACATGATCACCATTCCTCAATCTGCATTAGTAACTCAAGGCCAGCTTACAGGACTTTATACTGTGAGTGAAAGCAATACGGCCCTATTGCGCTGGATTAGAATTGGTGCGACCTATGGAGATAAGGTAGAAGTATTATCCGGACTCACCTCAGACGAAAGATACATTGTTTCCGCAGAGGCAAAACTGTATAACGGAGCTCCCATCGAGGTCCAATAATTAAGAAGTACGTATTATGAAAGATGGATTAGCAGGCAAGATTGCCAAAGCATTTATAAGTTCGAAACTCACCGTATTACTCATGATCGTTTTCATGGTGATTGGCGTGTACAGCTCCTTCCTAATTCCCCGCGAAGAAGAGCCTCAAATTGATGTTCCCATAGCCGACATATTTGTAGGATATCCCGGGGCAACGCCTACCGAAGTTGAGTCTAGGGTAATAAAACCCCTGGAAAAATTAATTTCAAACATTCCGGGTGTTGAATATGTGTACTCCACTTCTATGAAAGAGCGAGGAATGGTTATTGTTCAGTTCTACGTAGGAGAAGACATTGAAAGATCCTTTGTAAAACTCTATAATGAAATAAATAAGCACATGGATCAAATGCCTGAGGGAGTTACTTTTCCTTTGGTAAAAACGCGTGCGATTGACGACGTTCCTATTCTAGGACTCACACTCTGGAGCGAGAACTACGACGATTTTCAATTAAAACAAATCGCTCAAGAGCTCACCGATGAAATTGAAAAAATAAACGACGTAGCCGCTACTCATAAATTGGGTGGGCGAGACCGTCAGTTAAGAGTAGTTTTAGACAAAGATAAAATGGCTGCCAGTGGCGTCGATTTTCTTTCTATTGCTCAAATGATCTCTGCCAACAATCAACAATTATCGGCTGGAAGCTTTATTAAGAACGATCAAGAATTCTTGGTTGAATCAGGACGATTTCTGCAAAGCAAGGAAGACGTAGAAAATATTGTGGTTGGCGTACAACAAAATCAACCCATTTATTTGAAGCAAATTGCCTCTGTAATTGATGGTCCCGAATTACCCCAAACTTATGTTTCCTTGGGGTTTGGTCAATCCGATGAAAAAGTAGGGAGCTATCCTTCAGAATATCCGGCCGTAACTATTTCCATCGCTAAACGAAAAGGTGCAGATGCCATGAAGATCTCGGATGTTATTTTGAGTAAAGTAGAACATCTTAGAAAAAATCTAATCCCCGATGATGTTCATGTTGAAATCACTCGAAATTATGGAGAAACTGCCTCTCAAAAAGTATCAGAACTACTGATGCACCTTATTGGGGCAATCTTTGCCGTGACCTTGGTGGTAATGCTTGCTATGGGTTGGCGCGGTGGTTTGGTGGTATTTCTTTCGGTACCAATAACCTTTGCATTGACCTTGTTGAGTTACTATATGTTGGACTACACCCTGAACCGAATCACCCTTTTTGCGCTGGTATTTGTAACGGGTATTGTGGTAGACGACTCGATCATCATTGCCGAAAACA
Organism: Flavobacteriaceae bacterium; assembly: GCA_024643425.1. Classification (GTDB taxonomy): domain Bacteria; phylum Bacteroidota; class Bacteroidia; order Flavobacteriales; family Flavobacteriaceae; genus JAHEMY01. Next base: position 23,944 of record JAHEMY010000025.1, on the reverse strand, counting down.
TGCACCGACATTTTAAGATGAAGAGGCTTCCGTTCAAACAAGCTGCCTTATATGCCATTAATGAGGTGGGAAATCCGACGATCTTAGCCACGTTTACAGTAATTGCCTCCGTATTGCCTATGGCTTTCGTTTCAGGGCTTATGGGGCCTTATATGTCGCCTATGCCTATTGGAGCATCCATTGCCATGCTTCTGTCTTTATTTGTCGCTTTAACCATTACCCCATACTTGGGATACATTTTCCTTCGGGAGAAAGAAAAGAAAGGAAAAGCGGAAAAAGTTCATAAGCCATTGGAAGATACTTTTATCTATCGCATTTATGAGCGATTTGAAAAGCCACTCATTGAGAGCCCCAAGAAACGATGGATTTTCTTAGGAATTACCTTTTTGTTGCTTATCGCATCCCTTGGGTTATTCTTTACCAAGACCGTTACCGTTAAAATGTTGCCTTTTGACAACAAGAATGAATTTCAGGTCGTGATCGACATGCCCGAGGGAACTACCTTAGAGCGAACCGCTCTAGTGGCTCGAGAAATTGGTCAATACCTATCGAACCAGTCCATGGTAAAAAATTATCAAAGTTATGTGGGAACCTCTGCTCCCATCACCTTCAATGGTTTAGTAAGACATTACGATTTGCGGGGCGGAAGCAATATGGCCGATGTGCAAGTAAATTTAATCGATAAGCATGACCGCAGCAAGCAAAGTCATGATTTAGCAAAGCAATACCGCCCGAGAATTCAGGAAATTGCTGCGAAGTTTGGAGCCAATGTAAAAGTAGTGGAAGTGCCGCCAGGACCACCTGTTTTATCAACCATTGTGGGCGAGGTGTATGGTCCCGACTACCAAGAGCAAATGAGGATTGCCAATGAAATCCAATCTATTTTGAAGAATACCGACGATGTGGTAGATGTCGACTGGATGGTAGAGGGAGAACAAGTCGATTACTATTTTGAGATCGATCGTGAAAAAGCTATGCGCTATGGAGTTTTGCCGCAACAAATTACCCACACCTTAAACATGGCCCTAGGTACACGTCCCGTTTCCCAGCTTTTTGATGAAAATTCTTCAAAACAAGTAGGGATTCAATTAACGCTTGATGAGAAAGAGCGTTCGACCGTACAAGACATTTCAGGGATTCAAATTAAAGGAAGTCAAGGAAATATGGTGCCGGTAAGTGATTTAGTGACCATACATCAAACCACCAATGATAAAAGCATCTATCGCAAGAATCAAAAACGTGTGGTCTATGTGACGGCAGACATGGCGGGGGATCTTGAGAGCCCTGTTTATGCCATTCTTGGAATGACTGATAAACTAAAATCCATTGACCTTCCGCAAGGATACACCATGGAAGAGTTGTACATAAAACAGCCCGATTTTGAAGATAATTATACGGTAAAATGGGATGGTGAATGGCAAGTTACCTTGGAAGTATTTCGTGATTTAGGAATCGCTTTCCTCGGTGTGATTGTGATTATTTACATTCTTATTGTCGGTTGGTTCCAGAATTTTAAAGCTCCGGTGGTAATGATGGTGGCGATTCCATTGTCGATGGTTGGAATCGTGCTCGGCCATTGGATGCTGGGTGCATTTTTTACCGCTACCTCTTTTATAGGAATGATTGCCTTGGCAGGAATCATGGTTCGTAATTCGGTATTGCTAATCGATTTTGTAAACCTGCGTCTAAATGAAGGCGTGCCTTTGAAACAAGCCGTAATTGAAGCAGGTGCCGTGCGAACCACGCCCATCCTTCTCACTGCAGGAACCGTTGTGATTGGCGCCTTTGTTATTTTGTTTGACCCTATTTTTCAAGGACTGGCCATTAGTTTGATGGGTGGAACTATTGCTTCCACGGTATTAACGCTCTTGGTTGTGCCACTTGTATATTATCTCATAGAACGTAAAAATCATAAAGAATGAAACTATTAATTGTCACCGTAGTAGACGAACTTCAAGCGCAAGCTAGAAAACTGTTCAAAGAAAGTCGTATCGACCGATTCAGCGAATCGGACATCGATGGCTTTAAGGAAGCCCCCGCATTTTTAATGAACTCCAGCTGGTTCCCGAGTGAAGTGGGAGGAACAGAAAGCGCCATGTTCTTCTCGTTTACCGAAGAAGAAAAAATTGATGTTTTTTTTAAGCTGGTCGCAGCATTTAATGAATCCTTGGAAACCGATAATCCTATGAAGGCGATTGTGGTTCCTATTGAACGCTATATTTAAACCCTATGAGAACACGAATTATACACGCCATAGCAGGTACATTTGTTCTAGTTAGCACCCTACTCGCCATTTATGTAAACATCCATTGGTTATGGTTTACAGGATTTGTGGGAGCCAACCTGTTGCAATCCTCATTCACGCAATGGTGCTTACTCGAAGAAATTTTAAAGAAATTTGGGGTCGAAGACCAATAAACCGTTACCTAATCTGCGTTTACATTTTATAAACCCAATCGGCCGGGTTCATTTTTTGGGTGTTTTGGTAGACAAAAAACTTGAGCACGGCCCGTCCGGTATTTGGGTGCGTAAAAACGGTTCCTATTTCGTCTTTCGTTTTTACCTTATCTCCCTTTTTTACCGAAACTGTTGCCAAGTTATTGTAAATGGTGATATAATTACCATGACGAATATACACTGCTTTGTTCGCCCCCTTAAGCTGCTGCACTTGCAACACTTCTCCGTTAAAAACAGCTCGTGCTTTTGATCCTCCTTCTGTAATAATCTCGACGCCATTGTGGTCTTGCGTTACATTTGGAAATTGAGGATGTTGTCTTTTTCCATAAGGAGTAATCACCCGCCCTTTCTCTACCGGCCAAATCAATTTTCCTTTATTGTTCTTAAAGTCGGCAGCCAAGGCTTTTGCTTCAGGAGTAAGGTCGAAGCTTGTGGTGGAAGCAGTAATTTTTGTAGCACCTGATGCTTTTTTATTGGCTTCGGCAATGGCAGCTTTAATAAGAGCGTCTATTTCCTTTTCGATGCGTGTGGCTTCTTTTTGCTTCTCTCGAATCTGTGTAGCGAACTTTCCTTCCTCCTTTTTCAGGCTTGCAATCAATGCTTGCTGCGATTTCTTTTCAACATCGAGCTGTTCTTTTTCCTTCCGATTTACCTCAACCAGTTTTTGTTTGTCTTTTTTCTGCTGAATTAAGGTTTCATTCAATTTTTGAAGTTCTTCCGTTTTGGCGCTAATTTCCAGTCCTTGTTTTTTACGAAAACGGGTGTATTGCTTCATGTATTGAATTCGTTTATAGGCCTGAAGAAAATCTTCCGAAGACAATAAAAACATGATTCTACTCTGATTGGATTTACTTTGATAGGATTTTTTAATCATCGAAGCATAATCCTTTTTCAAGACTTCCAATTCATTCTTTAACTGATCGATGGTAGTTAAATTTGAATTGATTTCGCGGGTAAGTAAATTGGCTTGTTGGTTGGTTACACGAATAAGGTTTTCACGTGTAACAATACGCTGATCCAGGTCTTCAACTTCGGCAAGTACCGATTTTTTCTCGCCTTTTGTTTTAAAGAGCAGGGAGTTAATTTTTTCAATTTCCTCCATCAAGGCCTGCCTTTTAGCCTCCAACTCCTGTTGCTTTTTAGATTGCGCCATGACAGGGAAGGAGGCTAATAACAGTAATACAATCCCGAGTAGTAGGTGCTTTCTCATTTCGACAATCTAATTTGTTCAAACCCACTTGGAATGCTAAATGGAAAACTTACCGGCGCATTCACATCGATGGATTTATAGATGACGGAAATTTTTGTTTTTTCGTCTTTTTGAGACGCATCAATTAATATATCGGAAGGGTAATAACTTCCTTCCACTTGTTGGTAATCTCCATAGCGAAGCGATAACAATCGATCGTCATTAGGCTGTGATAGGGACCCTGAAACAATTTTATAGTTCTCCGGATTCAGAAAGATTGAATGAATAAAATTTAAAGGTTGCTTGCGTGGTTCCAATTTGTATTTGCTTTGAACAACGCTCATTTTATACTGATCCTTGTTGATGCTGAAAATAGATTGTCCGAGCAATATAGCCTGTGTTTTCTCAAAATCCAGTTCGGTTCCTAACCAATCGCTAAGTAATTCGAAATCCCCCTCAAAATAAGTATTGGAAATAGTTTCGTAATAACTTACTTTTTCGGGTGTAATCAAGGCCTTGGCCAAAGTAATCCCTAAAATGGAAGCTTTCATCCAAATGGTTTGGTCTTTTTCCATTCGGAGGCTTACAGTAATCGATTGTGATCGACTTCCATCTTCATAAACCACCTGAACTCGAGAAGCTAATGTGTTGAATTCGGGACTCGCCTTCTTATGAAAAGCGATTACCTCTTTTATGGGTAGGGCATTTTCAATTCCAATTCCCGTAACCGACTTGGTCCCTTTACACGAAACAAATACGAGACTAACACTTAATACGATGAGGTAAATAAAACGTCTCATGGTCGATTTGAGGTTTGAATTTTTGCAGCTTTGTTTTGGTATTCTTCAACTTTTCCTTGCTTGCCCAGTATTTGATACGCTTTGGCCATTTGCAAGTAAAAATCACGCTCCATTTTTGGGTCATCCAATAAGAAATCCACTCCCATTTCTAAACTTGATAACGCTTTTTCGGCTTTTTGCAATTCATTATTAGCGACACCATTCAATAAATACAACAAGGGTTGCGCCGGAAATATGGTTAGTCGTTCTTCACTTAACGTGGCAGCTGCCTCCCACTTTTTTGTATCAATTTGGAGCAATAAGGTGTTTTTCAATAAGCTGTAGTTGTCTGGATCTAAAACTGTTCCTTTCTCATAAAATTGTAGGGCCAAATCCGGTTTGTTCTTGCTTATAAAATACAAACCGAATTTTTCAAAGATTTTACCATCTTCGCCGGATTCTATGAAGGGAACCAGCTTTTCCAAGGTTCCTTCTTCTTCCGGGTGACTCGCCACATAATTTATATAATCACTCAGCACCTTGAATTTTCCTTCCTTTTCAATCGTATTACTTTTTAAAACAATTTCAATGGATTCTAGTGCTTTAGAAAGGTTGGATTCCTCTAAATAAAACTTATACAACGCCAAATGAACTTTTTCTGAATTCGGAATCTGTTCCTGAAGTTTCAGCGCGAGCTCAAAGGCTTTTTCTGTATTTCCTTCTTCACTGTACAGAAATATTAAATTGAGGTAATCCTGCTCATTCCTTGGATTCTTATCAATTTTGGATTCCAAGTTATCGATGGCCCCTTCAGTATTTCCGGTAAGTTTATAGATTTGACGGCGCAGTGAGTCGCGATAAACACTTTCTCCCCAGCTTTGATCTAGTTCATCTAATAACTCCAAGGCCCTTGTATATTGTTTTGTTTGGTAATATAGGTTTGATAAATCTTCTTTATAATCATCATCACCTTTCATCAATTTTTCAACCCATGGAATTGCCGAAGCATAGTCTTTTTGTTGGTAGTATAAATCGTAAATAACTTCCAAGACATCCCTTCGTTCTCCTGTAATCTTTAGCGCTGCCAACAAGGCTGTTTCAGCTTCATCATAGCGCTTTAGTTGAATAAGGTTTTTTCCGCTCTCAAAATCGAGCACAGCGATGTTTTTTGGGTTATCCTGAGCTGCATTAAATGCTTTTTTTAATGCCTCTAATGCCAATTCGTAATTTTCAATTCCTTTTTGCTTTAAAGCTTCAAAAAAATACTCTTGAAAGGCATCGCTTACATCTCCTAAATCATCAGTTGCAGGCTCATCCGGTTCTTGGGCATACAAAGTATTGGTTCCTAGTGTAGAAACCATAAAAGTTAAAAGCAGTATGAAGATGAAATGTTTCATTCTAACTCACTGTAGTCCCCCAAACTTACCTTGGTATACGTCCCATTATATTTAACATAATTGCCTAACATTGAATCGTCTAAAGTAGCATTTTTAATCACCGAATGGGATTGTATAATGCTATTTTTTACGGTGCTATTCTCAATAATTGTGCCTTTCCCTATAGATACAAAAGGTCCAATTTCACTATTGATAAGAACCACTCCTTCATCGATAAAACAAGGCTCAATAATTTTTGACCCTTGATTGGTGTGGTTCCGTGCGATGAGCTGGCAATGATCCTTTTGTAAAAACTGAAGCATTTTTGCGTTGGTTTCAACGGTAACTGCCTTATTTCCACAATCCATCCATTCTGAAACGGTTCCGGTTTTGAATATTTTACCGGCTGCCATCATTCTTTTTATTCCATCATTAATCTGGTATTCACCACCATTGATAATGTCATGATCCAATACATATTGAAGTTCCTTTTTAAGATCTCCTATTTCCTTAAAATAATAAATACCAATCACAGCTTCATCGCTCACAAAAGTCTGAGGCTTCTCCACCAACTCAACAATCTCCCCCTTGGCGTTTAAATTTACAACACCATAGGCTTCCGGATTGTGTACTTTCTTCGTCCAAATAACACTATCGGCAACCTTATCAAGTTCGAAGGAGGCCCTTATCAAAGTGTCTGCATAAGCGATTACCGCGGAGCCTGAAAGGGACGGTGCCGCACACATAATCGCATGACCGGTTCCTTTCGGGTCTAATTGACGGTAGATGCTGGGTTTTGCGCCTAGACTTTGTGCCAAATGTTCCAAACTTTCTACAACATCGTCTCCAAAAAACGCCGGATCCCCTAGGATAAATGCAATTTCTTCAATGGGTTCTGCCAGTACTTTTGCGATGTCCTGTACTAATCGATGTACAATAGGTACTCCGGCAACGGGAATTAAGGGCTTCGGAATGGTTAATGTATGAGGGCGAAGTCGCGATCCGCGACCAGCCATAGGAACGATAATTTTCATTTGTATATTTTAAGATTCAAGACCATTTACTGCATGCCTGTGCTACCAAACCCGCCTTCCCCTCGGGAAGTTTCAGAAAGCGCGACAACTTCATCCCAGGTGGCTCGTTCGTGTTTTGCAATGACCAATTGTGCGACCCGTTCTCCATTTTCAATCGTGAAAGGTTCGTTAGAAAGGTTTACAAGAATCACTCCTATTTCCCCGCGATAATCGGCATCTACTGTTCCCGGTGCATTTAGGACGGTAATTCCTTTTTTTGCAGCCAAACCGGAACGCGGTCGAACCTGAGCTTCATACCCTATGGGTAATTCGATGTAGAGCCCCGTTTTAACAATGGCTCGCTCTAAGGGTAATAATGTAATTGGACTTGAAATATTGGCACGCAAATCCATCCCGGCTGAAGCTACTGTTTCATAAGAAGGAATGGCATGGTTGGATTTATTAATAATTTTTATTGTCATGTGTATTTAAACTTATTTCGCTTAATTCTTATCCTGAATATTAGCTCCAGGATAAGCAATCATAGGTTCTTCTATCAAATTTTCAACTTTAACATAGTGCGTTTGACCTTTCCATTGGTAGCTTATAATTGCCTCATCTTTATCTAGAGGAAACGGTGATTTTTTTTCTGGCACATTTGCGGATTCCTTTATAGGGCTTTCATCCATAATCACATCTTGACGTTTGCTATTGATAAAAAATCCTGTGTATTGAGCAATCTCATTTTTTTTCTGAATGGCCGCTGTCCCCTTGTCTCCAAAATAAATGTCTAAAACCTGAATAGGATTTTGAATTTCCGAAAGTTCGATATGAACATTTGTCCCGGAACCTCCCCCTTCAATTCCTGAAACCCAATGCTGATAATACGCCTTTTCAATAGAAAAAGGAGGGTCTTTTTCCAGAGCGATATCCTTCCCTCCGGCGCAATTACTTAGGGTTAAAACGATCAGGGAAATCAAGGAAAATTGCAGTACTTGTTTCATTAATTTTATAAAATAAAAGTCTTGCTATAAAGGTATAAAAAAACCTCCCGTTCGCAGGGAGGTTTCAAATGAGATTCTATATTTCTTTAGGCTATTAACCGGCCAAAGCTTCCGCTCCACCAACAATTTCCAAAATTTCTCCGGTAATGGCTGCTTGACGTGCTTTGTTGTACTCAAGTGTTAAGTTATTCTTCAATTCACCTGCGTTATCCGTTGCCTTGTGCATGGCGGTCATTCGAGCTCCATGTTCACTCGCAACACTATCTCGAAGCGCTTTGAACAATTGTGTTTTTAAACTTTTTGGAATCAGTTCTTCCACAATTTCTTCTTTGGAAGGCTCGAAAATATAATCGGCAGACATTCCAGTAGTTGCTTCTTCATTAGCTTCAGCAACAATTGGCAAGAATTGCTCGTGCATCACAATTTGCGTTGCCGCATTCTTAAACTTATTGTAAATCAAAACAATCTTATCGTATTTCCCTTCAGCAAATAACGACATTAACTGCTCGGCAATTACTGCGTTATTTTCAAAACTTAGATCATCAAAAATAGCATTGTTATTTTCAACGATGGTTTGGTTTTTTCTTAGGATGTCGTTTCCTTTTTTCCCAAGGGTTACAAATGAAACATTCTTCCCGGCATAGATTTCAACCAAGCTTCTCTTGCATTCTTTCACAATGTTACTATTGAAAGCACCTGCCAATCCTCGGTTTGAGGTAATTGCTACGACCAAAACATTTTTAACTTCTCTTTGAGCAGAATATTTACTTCCGCCGTCCCCGTCCATAGTCGCGCTTAAGTTTTGGAGCAAGGTTGTTAAGGTTTCTGAATAAGGACGCATTGCCGTGATGGCATCTTGGGCCTTCTTTAACTTTGCAGCCGAAACCATTTTCATGGCACTGGTAATCTGCATCGTTGAACCTACCGATGAAATCCTATTTCTAATTTCCTTTAAGTTAGCCATAAGCTCTCTTTGAGTTTAGCGGAATTCACTCCCTATTCCTGAAACGAAATAGGGGGCGAATCTTTATTTAATATCTTGAGGATAAATCTTTTGCAGTCGCAGTAAGCACGTCGATTACCTCATCGGTTAATTTTCCAGCTTTCAACGAATCCAACACATCTCTGTGTTTAGCGTTCAAAAGTTCCAAATAATCTCTTTCAAATTCTTTTACCTTTTCAACAGGCACATTACGCAACAAGTTCTTTGAACCTGCATAAATAATGGCTACCTGATTTTCTACGGTAAATGGATCGTTTTGCGCTTGCTTCAAGATCTCCACGTTACGCTTTCCTTTTTCGATTACGTTCATGGTCGCAGCATCCAAATCACTACCAAACTTTGCGAACGCTTCTAGTTCACGGTACTGTGCCTGGTCTAATTTAAGCGTACCCGCAACTTTTTTCATCGATTTGATCTGTGCCGAACCTCCTACACGTGATACCGAAATACCTACGTTAATCGCCGGACGAACCCCAGAGTTGAACAAGTCACTTTCCAAGAAAATCTGTCCGTCGGTAATCGAAATTACGTTGGTTGGGATATAGGCTGAAACGTCTCCTGCTTGAGTTTCGATAATTGGAAGTGCCGTTAAAGATCCTCCTCCTTTTACGATACCTTTCAAAGATTCAGGAAGGTCGTTCATTCTTTTTGCAATTTCATCATCGGCAATCACTTTTGCAGAACGCTCTAACAATCTTGAGTGAAGGTAGAAAACGTCTCCAGGATATGCCTCACGTCCCGGTGGGCGACGTAATAATAAAGATACTTCACGGTAAGCCACCGCTTGCTTTGATAAATCGTCATAGATAATCAAGGCTGGACGACCAGAGTCACGGAAGTACTCACCAATCGCTGCTCCTGCAAATGGAGCATATACTTGCATCGGTGCCGGATCTGAAGCATTCGCTGCCACGATGGTGGTATAGGCTAAGGCTCCTTTATCTTCCAATACTTTTGCAATGTTTGCAACGGTTGAAGCTTTCTGTCCAATCGCTACATAGATACAATACACGGGTTCACCGGCATCGTAAAATTCTTTTTGATTCAAGATGGTGTCGATACAAACGGTAGTCTTCCCTGTTTGACGGTCACCAATAACCAATTCTCGCTGACCTCTTCCTACTGGAATCATCGCGTCGATTGATTTAATACCTGTTTGTAACGGCTCGTTTACCGGCTGACGGAAAATTACTCCGGGAGCTTTACGCTCTAGAGGCATTTCGTAGGTTTTCCCTTCGATAGGACCTTTACCATCAATAGGTTGTCCTAGGGTATTCACCACACGTCCAACGATTCCTTCTCCCACATTGATCGAAGCAATACGCTGTGTACGTTTTACGGTAGCACCTTCTTTAATTCCGGTGAATGGTCCTAACAATACCACCCCAACGTTATCTTCTTCTAGGTTCAAAACGATTCCTTCCAGACCGTTTTCGAATTCAACTAATTCCCCGTATTGAACATTTGAAAGTCCATATACACGGGCAATACCGTCTCCCACAGTCAATACAGTTCCTACTTCATCCAAGGAAGCTGATGCTTCAAAACCTGAAAGTTGCTTTTTTAAGATTGCTGACACTTCAGCGGGTTTCACTTCTGCCATTTTTTTAGGTATCTAATTTTGGTTTAACACCAATGGTTTTTATAAACTTTTACTAAATTCTCTTTTAAGGTTTCCGAATTGATTCGAAATACTTGCATTGTATTGTAAATCTCCAATTCGAAGAATAAATCCACCTATAATGGATTCATCAATATGATTTTCTAAAGTAACGCTCTTACTGCCTGTAATGCTTTCAACCTTGGCCAACACTTGTTTTTCAAGTTCATCGGATAAAGGCACAGCTGTAGTTACATGAGCTACTTTAATATCTAAAGCTTCATTGTATAATTTCATGTAGCTATCTGCTACAGACGCCAACAACGAAGTTCTTTTGTTTTCAGACAATAGGGTAATCAAGGCTTTGGTGTCTGCAGATTGTCCGTTAAAAACGTCCAATAAAATTGCCTGCTTATCTTCGGTTTTTACAACCGGGCTTTTTAAAACACTTCTCAACTCGCGATTGCCGTCAATCGTAGTTTTTACCGTTTCCATATCAGCAAAAACAGCTTTGGCCTGAGAAGAATCTCCTGCCTGTTGTAAAACCGCTTTAGCGTATCGAATGGCTGCTCTACTTCCGATCATAGTATTAATTTAAGGTAGCATCTCCCAACATATCCTCAACTAGTTTTAGTTGTTTGTCTTTGTTGGAAAGTTCTGCTTTAACTACTTTTTCAGCAATCTCTAAGGATAGAGACGCTACTTGATTCTTTAATTCAGCAATGGCTGCTTTTTTCTCGCTTTCGATAGCTGCTTGCGCCTGAACGATAATTTTATCGGCTTCAGATTTAGCTTCCTCTTTCGCATCACTCACCATCTTCGACTTCATCTCACGAGCTTCCTTCAACATAGCATCACGCTCACCTCTCGCTTCTTGAAGCAATTTCTGATTGTCTGCTTGAAGGTTCTCCATTTCTCTTTTAGCACTTTCCGCAGATAAAAGGGCATTTTTAATCCCTTCTTCACGCTCGTTTACTGCATTAAGAATTGGTTTCCAAGCATATTTTCGAAGCAAAAGCAACAAAAGGACAAACAACACTGTTTGCCAGAAAAAAAGTCCTACTGAAAATTCTCCAATTAATTTTTCCATATATATAGCCTGCGGACAGGTTATTTATTAAATGAAACTTTATTTATACGTCCTTAGCGGACCTTGTTTTAATTTTAAAATACACACCCCTATAACCAACCGTTACAGCGGTGTGTAGATTTTGTTTGAATTAAGCTGCGAAAATCGCGGCGAAACCAATACCTTCAATAAGCGCTGCTGCAATCAACATCGCTGTTTGAATTTTTCCGTAAGCTTCAGGTTGGCGAGCGATAGCTTCCATCGCTTTACCACCAATCTGTCCGATACCGATACCTACACCGATTACGGCTAAACCTGCACCTACAATAGTTGGAATTGTCATAATATATCTATTTAAAAATTAAACATTCAACATTCACTACAAGTGTTGCACTTCTCCTTCATGCGCTTCGGCATGTTCGTGCGTTTCACTTGCAAATCCAAAATACAGTGCCGACAACATCGTAAAGATGTATGCCTGTAGCAATGCCACCAATAATTCAATTAATGAAATGGCGAAGGACAGTCCGAAAGACAAAGGTCCTGCTATCCAATTTTGGAAAATATAAATAAGTCCTAATAAGCTACCCAATACAATGTGACCCGCCTGCATGTTTGCATACAAACGAATTAATAATGAGAAAGGCTTAATGAAAATCCCCAACACTTCAATTGGGATAAGGATAATATACAAAGGTACTTTAGCGATCCAAGGCATACTGCTTCCTAATGGATCGAAAATGTGTAACCAATAATCTTTGGTTCCGGTAAGATTGGTCAACAAAAAGGTGATTAAAGCCAATGCCGTTGTGATCGCAATATTTCCGGTTACATTAATTCCTAGTGGCGTTAAACCGAACATATTTAAAAACCACACAAAGAAGAACACAGTAAGTAAATACGGCATGTACTTTTTATATTTGGCTTCCCCAATATTCGGAATTGCAATGTCGTCGCGAATATAAAGTACGATAGGTTCGAAAAAACGACCTACGCCTTTAGGAATACTTCCGTTCGCAGCATAACTTTTTGCAAGACCTCTGAAAATAAAGAACAAAAGGAATCCTACAATAAAAATCATGAAGACACTCTTGGTAATGGAGAAATCTAATGGCTTTGCGTTTTCAACATGATGACCGTCTTCTCCATAGTGAATTTCTCCCGAGGCATCGGTTTCATAGATTTTGTAGGTATGGGTATCCATGGCAAAATACTTACCATTGGATTCGACCACATCTTCTCCGTGATGAAATTTAGAGGATGAAAATACATGAAGTCCGTCGGACCATAAGATGATTGGAAGCGGGAATCCCACATGATGGGTATCACCGTGATCATCGGTATATGAATACAACCCAAAATCGTGTGTGTCGAGGTTGTGATGTTTTACGTATTCGCTAACTTCTTTTTTGCGTTCTTCTTTTGTTTCGCCTCCTTGTTTCGTATCACTTGCAAACATTTGAAGCGATGCAGAAATTGCGACGATAAAAGTAAGTAATCCAACGAGTGTTTTTCTTTGCATACCGAACTAAAAAATAGTGTCCTTAAAAATCGGTGCAAAAATACAGTTATTAGTTAGAAACCAAAAAGAAAATGAGTTGTTTTTTTTCGACGCTAAAAATCGGCTCAGTTTACTGATTATTAAGCTGTTTAGAAAGATAGATGACTTCAGCAATCAAACAAGTGATATAGGGTATAAAAAAGGTAATAAATTCAATGCTTTGCATGGTTCCATCTTCCTTGTATCCCGGATAGAATACTAAAAAGAAAACAGCAAACTTCAGTGTGCTTCCTATTAGAAAAATAAAGCCTGTTTGAGCGGATTGTGCTTTTAAATTTCGTTGAACTAAGAATAAAACAATCCCGGCCATGATATAATTCAACACATAAGCAATCACAATTTGGTGTGCCCAAAGCGATAATTTAAACGCATTAAGCGAGAGCAGGTGAACCCCAAATACAAAGAGAAGCAGTAAAAGCAAGAGTCCTAAAAATCGAAGACTTTGTGCAGTCATTATTTTGAATTAAGTTGATTGGTTTGTTTTAGCACTAGAAACAAGGAAACAGCAACCCCGGCTAAGGTGGCAATAATGAGGAATGTTCTCCCTCCATCGGAATATTCTTTGTCGAGCCATTTCCCCAATTGAACAAATAAATAGATAATCGCCCCCATTTGAAAAGCGATTCCGGATAATATAGCCCAACGTTTAATTGCGTTATTTTCTTTGCCCATGGAGGAGCCGACTTAGGCTTTCGAGGAAACTTCAGGTTCAGATTCGGACCTCTTCATTCGTTGTTGACGATCGAATAAATTTGTAGTGCCGGATTCTTCCGCAGGTGTGTTTGCACGTTTAGAACCGTGCATGGTACAGGTTGCATTAAAAGTTGCTCCTGGCTCTACAGCTAACTTCCCAACGACAACTTCTCCTTCAATATGAGCCGTTGCCTTTAAGCTGAGAGTACCTGAAACATTCAGATTCCCTTCAAAGCGACCTTCAATATCGGCATCTTCACAAATAAGCTTGCCTTTAATAACACCACTCTTTCCGAGCACTACTTTGGAAGGTTTGCTTATATTTCCTTCAATGTGTCCATCGATGCGAAAAAACCCACTGGAAACGATATCCCCTTTGAGATGGGTTCCTTCGTTAATTCTGTTTTGACTTACTGTTGGTTCCATACTAATTTTGTCTTTTTTATCTGAAAACATAGTCGCTTATTTTTGAGGATTATTGTTTTCTTCTTCAGCAATTTTTTGGGACTCAAAGTATTCTTCTAGATTCTTATGTATTTGAATGACCTTATAATCAGGGGTGGCCATTACAAAATAAGGACGTTTAATCTTGTAATCTTTATTTTCTTTCAACACTTCCGCAAATCCTTTACCTCCTAATTTGGTGTTCAAACCATGAATGATTAAAAAGTTAGTCGTTGGATTGTAATAGTCGAGCGATACCGACATATTGAAATAACGGTATTGTTCGATCGCTTTGGTGATTTTTTCTTTTAGTTTTTCGGCAGTTTCTAATTCATCGTTGGAAAACGAGTAAAGTACTTTCCAACTATCCCCTTCATTCACAAATTTCTTCATCGCAAGCGTTGGCAATACCGTAGAATAAATTTTCTGCGCATCTTTTCCTTCCGATGCTTGCGGATAATTCAAGGCAACAAAATTCACTGCTTTTTTATAAGCTTCAAAACCATCTCTTCTGCCCAGAGCAGTTGCCTTTAACATCTCTAATTTAGGGACTATATCATTCCCGTTATAAATGTTCATATAGTCGTCGCAAGCAACAATCACCTCATCGTACTTGGAATCCTCGAACTTTTCATACAACAGTTTGTATTTATATTCCGGACTCGATTCATCCGTCGCTAATTGCGAATTTGGATTTCTAAGAATTTCGGCATAACGAGAATTAGGATTATTCGTGAGAATATCATTCTTCCACTTATCTGCCATTGCTGAATTCCCTAATAAATCATAAATTTTATAGAGGTTGTATTTTGAAGGGAGCACCAAACGTTCTTCTGGTTGAAAGCTCAAAAGCTTTTCCAATCGGTTGGTGGCCAAATTATATTCTCTGAATTTCTCTTTGTAAATCAATCCTAATTGATAGTACGCAAAGTTTCGCTCTCCGGAAATGCTATCAATTACTTTGGGGTCTTCAGGAATTCTTGAAATATAGGTTTGAGGATCGTACAGTTCACTCTTGCTCAAAGCAACCTCCGGTTTTTCTTTGGGAGTAGTAGTCTGTTCGCTAATGGAACTTTGTTTTGTAGAAATGCGCCAGTCGTCCTCCAAGGTGCGATTTCCCCATATTTTCTGAAACTCTTGCCGTCCGTAAGCGATGGTGGTACTGTTGTAGAAATAAAAAGTTCCTCCTTGTTCACTATTTGTAGAAGTATTCTTTTTATAAAACTCCTTGTTGGCAATAAGCTCATCCGACTTAATTTTGGCAATAGAATCCTCTCGAGCTTTTTCCTTCAAGTCCTTGGTGTAATTTAAGAAAAAGGCTAGGCGTTCTGCTTCGCTCATGCCTACAAATCGTAAAATAGAATCGTTTCTGGTTGCGATGTCTTCATATTTAATTACATCGGCCAGGTTATCCAAGCGCTTTTTCATGCGTCTCCAGGCTCTAGAATTCTCTTCTAAAAAGGTGAGGGTGCTATCGTAATATTTTCCAGCAATTTTATATTCCGCATTATCGAAATTTATTTCAGCCAAAGTGGAATAATTCACGGCTTGAAGAATCCTGTCTTGCTTAAAGCTTTTAATGGATTTGTTGTAATAAATAACCGCAGTGTCGATATTCTCCGTCTTGCGGTAATACTCTCCTATTTGATTTTGAATGATGTCCAAAAAGGGTCTGTTTTCTCGATTCGCCTCCATGTCCATCAAGTGCTCCAGGAACACTGCCTTGTCTCCTTTCTCGTAATCAAAATTACGAGCAATTTCCATGTGGGCATTGATCATATAAGAACGAGGTGACTTCCTATTAAGTTCTATTACTTCTTGGAAAGCCATATTCGCACTATCCTTCTCTTCTAATCGGTTATAAAGTTGTCCTTTGATAAAAGCATAACGTCCTTTCAATTCGTTGTCTTTTACATAAGTAGAGGCCAATTTAATCATAGGAAGCGCCGCCTCCAGCGTATCCAAATTAATATAAGCCTGAGCCATTACAGCAGCCGCATCGGCTTTATCTTCATCTTCCAGGCCTTCGCGTTCCATCAACAGGTTTAATTCATCAATGGCCCCTTCCTCATTTCCTAAGCGAATATTGGTTTTGGCCTTCCACATGCGAGCTTCGTTCACATTATTGCTTGTAGGATAACGAATTAGGATGAAATTAAATGCATCTTGCGCAGGCACAAACCGTTGATCGTAGTACCTCGCTTTTCCGAGTAGCATATATGCCTCATCGATTTGAGGATTATTTTCCTTACCATCGATGTAAATAGAGTGTTTTTGAATTGCTTTTGCCGCTTTTTCTTCAGCACGATTAAAGTTGGCGTTTCCTTCTTCTTTAGGCTTAACCAAATCTTCTTTCAGTTCGAATCGCTCCACCGGCAAAATTTCCCAAAAATTATCGTTGTAGGTTAAAGAAAGTTCATCTTTTCCACCGGTTAGGGCCAAATCACCATTATAAATAGCATTGTATTCGGCAGTAACCGCATGATAGTTTCGAGATAAAAAGGTGCTCTTTTTCCTTGAACAGGCTGCTAAAAGCAAGATGACTAGAAGAAAAACGGTAAAATTATATATGCGCTTCAAAATTCTTTCAGTTTATAGTACTGTAACTTAATTCCTTTGTTTTTAGTATTTAAAGATACTTAAAGAGGGTAAAAATACGCTTCTTTTTTATAACTCGCAGATTTTACGGGGAAAAATGGCCGTTCAAACGCTCAATCACTTGACGAGAACAAATTACCTTCGTATTTTTGCAAAAAAAATCTATGAGCGCTTTCCACAGTCTTAAAATTGCAGACAAGCGAATTGAAACTCCAAATGCAGTTTCTTTATCCTTTGAAGTTCCATCCGATATACGGGAAAAATTTCAATTCACGCCCGGTCAATACTTGACCATCGCGCATACTATAAATGGCGTCGAGCTTAGACGTTCTTATTCACTGTGTTCGTCTTCAAATTCAAACGAATGGCGCATTGGAGTAAAAAAAGTAGAAGGAGGAACTTTTTCTGTCTTTGCGAACGATATCCTAAAAACTGGAGATGCATTAAAAGTAATGGAGCCCCAAGGGAATTTTTTATTGCCAATTAACCCTGGCAATTCTAATCACTATATGGCCATAGCGGCAGGGAGTGGCATCACTCCCATCATGTCCATGCTTAAAAGTGTTTTGGAAAGCGAGCCGAATTCTAGTTTTGCCCTTCTTTATGGAAATCAGAACCAAGAAGAGACCATGTTTTACGACGAATTAGAACTCTTAAAGACGAACTATCCAAATCGATTTACCCTTCATTATTTCTTTAGTCAGGCGCAAGTAGAAGGCTGTCAGTTTGGACGAATTGATCGATCGATGATTAATTACACCCTAAAAAAGTATTACCCTGAAACTAGCTTCCGTGCTTTTTATTTATGTGGTCCGGAAGAAATGATTGAAACTGCTACAGCTACTTTAAAAGAAAAGGGCATTGATGGTGATAAAATACAATTCGAATTGTTCACTTCTTCCTCTGAAGGGGAGTTAGCAGAAGCACATGACGGACAAACAGAAATTACGGTGACTTTGGACGACCATACCGACACCTTTGTGATGGATCAGAAAAAAAGTGTTTTGGAATCCGTTTTAGCAGAAGACCTCGATGCACCTTACAGTTGTCAAGGAGGAATTTGCAGTACTTGTATCGCACGCGTCAAAGAAGGAAAAGTAGAAATGCGGAAAAATCAGATTTTAACCGATAGTGAACTTGCTGAAGGGCTTATCCTCACGTGCCAATCCCATCCAACTACAGCAAAATTGGTGATTGACTACGACGATGTTTAACGAAGAATTTGTACTAATCGTTCCACAATGGTGTTTGGAGTAATTGATTCCATAACATTTTCATACCCCTCCGGAACCTTATTGCCATAAGCCGAGGTTGGGATTAACGGATATTGGGTTCGGCTGGAACACAATTGATTTTCTGTTGGTTGGTTAAAAGGTACAAATCCCGCATAAGGATGAGTTACTCCCCACAAGGTGATCACAGGAACATTAAAATTGGCCGCCAAATGTCCATTGCCGCTGTCCATGGATAACATCACGTCCAGATTTGAAATAAGCGCAAGTTCTTCTTTGAAAGAAAATTTTCCCGCCACATTAATCACGTTGGAAAATGAATCGGCCCAAGTTTGTAATTTTTGTGATTCATTTTTCCCTCCCCCGAAAAGCAGAATGGAATATTGAGCGGTGTTTTCCAACAATGAAATCACTTCTTTCATTGCACGTTCCGGATACATTTTCCCTTCGAATGCTGCGAAAGGTGCAATGCCAATGCGTTTTTTCTTAGAAGATCCTATCATATCCAAAATAGAAGGTTCAAGAGGTAATCTTTTCAATAAATTTTCAGAAGATAATTCAAACCGAAAACCCATATTTCGAAACACATCTGCATAGCGTTCATGGGTTGTTTTTAAGGGATTTATTTCTACTCCTTTGGCATTCATCAAGGCCTTTTTTTCAGGTCTTCCTTTGTCGAGTGTTGAAACCGGGATGCCACTTGTTTTGAGAAGGGCACTTACAACCTTGGAACGAATAACGTTATGAAGGTCTGCCACGGCATCAATGTCTAATTGTTTGCAATCCTTCGCTAGCTTTGTCAAGCCTAAAATCCCTTTATGCCGTCCATTGACATCGGCTTCAAAAAAATGGATCTGCGGTATTTGTTGAAATAAAGGTTTAAAGAATTTTCGGGAGACTAGGGTAATCTTTACATCTGGGTACGCCGTGAGCAAAGATTGAATTACGGGAACCATCATCGCCACATCCCCCATCGCAGATAGCCGAATCACCAAAATATGAGTGGGCGTTTTCACTTACTTTTATTTTTGCCCTCTCAGAACTGGGTTTAGCTCATCGTCATTATACATTTTCATCTGTTTGTACACTTTCATGTATTTTGTGCCGCGTTCAATATCATTAAGAAGCTGTTGAATTGCCGTACTTAAATCGACTCGCTGTTCCAATAAGGTGTCCAATTTGGCCTGGCACGTTTTACGATGAGCTTCTGAAGCATTTTCACGAGTGGCTTCTTCGTTCATGTGGTACACCTTTAAGGCAAGAATTGAGAGTCGATCGACTCCCCAAGCAGGGCTCTCTGTATTTATTGTTGCTCCCTCTTGAACTCTCACATCCTTATACTTTTCGAGGAAATAACTGTCGATGTATTCAACCATATCGGTGCGATCTTGATTCGAAGCATCGATTTGTCGTTTTAGTTTGAGGGCCGCTACCGGATCGATGTTCGGGTCGCGAATAATATCTTCATAATGCCATTGAACTGTGTCGATCCAACACTTTCTGTAAAGCAAGTGTTCCAAAAGCTGATTCTCTTTTGAATAAGGATTCGAAAAGGGTTGGTAAGGGTCGTCCACTTTATGATACGTGACGATTACATCTTGAAAAATTCTATTTGCAATTTCGGTGAACATGAGCTAGTATTAAAATCTTAAAAAATTACGGAGCTAAAGAGATGAAATTAAAATTGAAATGCCCTTTACCTCCCTTCAATTCATTTAGATGCAAAGGTACCTATTTTCAGATAATAATATGGGCTCCTGCCTCAGATCTGAAAGAGATTGCCAAGTTCAATCTATAACAAAATGATGACGATAGGCATAAGTATCATCATCCAGCAGATAATTTCTTTCAGATAAATGTCTCCATTTCTTTCTAAGTAATTGGCGACAACAATTGCCGTGGGAGCGAGCATAAAAATTAATTCTGCCCCATTTTTACTTTCAGTAACCAAAGCAATTAAAATTCCGATCAGGGACGCATAGAAGATTAAAACAAAATTTGCTTTAAATTTTTTAGGGATCTCCGACAATATGGTTACCCTATGAAAAATGCTCCAAATAAAGATACTTAAGAGCAAGGTAATGGTAATCCAAAGGGCGGGGGAAGCATATGCAGTAAAGTCAAACGACATTGGTTGCAACCATTCATTGAACCATTGAAACGAATCGTCCTTCAAATAATAAAAAGCGGTTATAATTAAAAACATTCCAATCATACCGATCATCGGAATAAAAAAATGACGAAGTTCTTTATGATTTCTAAGAGAAATGGCAAAGAATAAAACGATTAGCCATAAAAGATTCCAAAAACTAAAAAAACTAGCGGCGAAGATCCACAGACTCGCATCCAATATTTTTTTTTCGGTATTTTTCGAGGAGGTTAAGCTAAAAATTCGGCGAAGGCCTAATAAAATTAATATTTGCGCTAAAAAAACAGTCCAAGTGAGGTAGGGTGAAATTAGTAAAACGGCACAACAGAACACAAAAATTCCAAGGGTATGCGATTGTGTTAAACTGTTTTTACGAATAATGAAATCCAGTAAAAGCATCATAAATAAGAGTAGAAATATTTTACCCCCAAGCCCTAATAAATCGGTAACAGTTGGATTGAATGCGGGGTTTCCAATTTCTTGAATTAATACAATAACAAAAATGTAAATACTAAGCAGTAAAAAATTTATAGGGCTAGATTTACCGAAAAAGCTTGTAAGCATAATGCTTTATTTCTATTTTTGCGTTATAAATATACTACTATGTCTTGGAAAGGATTTTTTGAAGGAATACAATCGGGTGCTGAAACCTTAATGTTTGATCCGTTAGATGGAGTTCGAGCGCTAGAGTTAGAATCTTGGTGGATGGCTAATTTCATGAGTTGGGCTTTCATTATCATAGGATTTGCCGCCTTCTTTTATTGGATGAAGCAACTTTCTATCTTCAATTCTACGGGAGAAGAAGACCGTTCACAGACTTCTCATTCTTATTTGGGATAACTATAGATCAAAACCGATATCGGTTCTGTAATACATCTTATCAAAAGATATTTTTTGTATCTCTCGATAAGATTTTTTTATGGCCTCTCTGAAGTTAGTGTCCAAAGAAGTCACTGCCAAAACCCTTCCTCCGTTGGAAACAACAGTTCCCTTGTCGTTTGCAGTTCCTGCGTGAAACACAATAGACTCCTCCACCAATTCAATTCCTGAAATTACTTTCGCCTTCTCGTAAGATTCTGGATAACCACCTGAAACAAGCATTACTGTCGCTGCCGACCGGGAATCAAGTTCTAAAGTAACATCACTTAATTTTTGTTGTGCCGTTGCTTCGAACAAGCTAACCAAATCACTGGTGATTCTTGGCAAGACCACTTCCGTTTCAGGATCTCCCATACGAACATTGTATTCTATAACATAAGGCTCTTCTCCCACTTTTATAAGACCAATAAACACGAAGCCCTTGTATTCAATACCTTCTTTGTTCAATCCTTCAACCGTAGGTTTTACGATGCGATCTTCAATTTTTTGCATGAGTGTGGCATCGGCAAATGGTACAGGAGAAACAGCTCCCATACCCCCTGTATTCAATCCTTTATCGCCTTCACCAATTCGCTTGTAATCTTTTGCTGTTGGTAATAGCTTGTAACTTTTACCATCTGTTAGCACAAATACGCTAAGCTCAATACCATCCAAAAATTCTTCGATCACAACCTTATTGCTGGCCGCACCAAATTTGGAGTGGGTTAACATGTTTTCAAGTTCCTGCTTTGCTTCGTCGATATCATTAATAATAAGAACTCCCTTTCCCGCCGCAAGGCCATCTGCTTTCAAGACATACGGAGCCTTTAAGGTCTCTAAAAATAGCTTTCCTGCTTCCAACGTTTCAGGAGTAAAACTTTGGTAGGCTGCCGTTGGGATTTGGTGCTGCATCATAAATTCTTTTGCCCGCTCTTTACTCCCTTCGAGCAATGCCCCTCGCTTTGAAGGACCAATCACAAGGACATTCGAAAGCGCTTCATCCTCTTTGAAAAAATCGTAAATCCCCAAAACCAATGGGTCTTCGGGTCCGACTACTACCATTTCAATATCCAATTCCAGAACAGCCTTTTTGATTCCTTGAAAATCGGTTACATTTAGGGGAAGGTTTGATGCAATAGATGATGTCCCCGCGTTACCGGGAGCAACGAATAGTTTAGAGCAACGATTACTTTGAGCAATTTTGTAAGCGAATGTATGTTCACGGCCTCCGGATCCTAAAATGAGAATGTTCATAGGTAAAAGATTTCTAACAGGTCACAAAAATACTTTAATTTTGAGGGAGTTTAAGAATTCTAAATAAGAAAATCACTGATTCTTAATCCGTAAATAAAATTTTAGGGGTTAAATTGTAGCTTGAAAATTAATTCTAAAAACGCCAAATAGGTTTGTATCAATATATTTTAAATTCTGTAATAATTCCTATTGGTGCCATTCTTTTTAGAAGCAAGTACCCAAAGTATCTTAAATTATGGCGTTCTTATGATGCACTGTCTTCTGCTGACTTAAAATCACTTCAAAATAAAAATCTAACAACAATATTACATTACGCCAAGGAGCATGTCCCCTATTATAGGTCATTAAATCTAAAAGAAGGTTCATTACTATCAGACTTCCCAATACTTACAAAAGATCTCATCCGAAAACATAGCGGAGATTTATGTTCGAATAACTTTCGAAAAGAGGACTTAGAAAAACATCACAGCAGTGGAAGTAGCGGAGTACAGTCGTTTACGTATATGACATCAGACTACCGTTTCAAAGTTTTGGCTATTCAAACCCATTGGTGGGAATGGGGAGGGTTTATTCAGGGTGATCCTTCGCTTCAAACGGGAATATCACCTAAAAGGAGCTTTCTAAAACTACTAAAGGATTTATTTTTTAAGGTCGAATATGTGGAGGCATTTACACTAAATGATGCAAAAATTGAATATCATCTTTCCAGAGTCAGGAAAAAGAAAAAGAAGCACCTCGTTGGATACCCCTCTGCATTACACGTAATCGCTCAATATCTTATTAAAAAGGGGGAAACCATTCCGTTTGAATCATTAATCTCTCATGGGGATAAATTATTTGATCATTATCGTGAAGCTTATAAAATTGCCTTTGAAAATCCAAAGATTGTGAATACCTATGGCTGTGCCGAAGGGCTTATGATGGCTTGTCAAATTGACTTAGACTATTATTATATAATGTCTCCTGAGATTGTGATTGAAATTGTTGATGACCGTGGAACTGTTTTGGAAGATGGTGAGGTTGGATTTATCGTTGTGACAGGGCTTACGAATTTTGCGATGCCGTTAATTCGATATCGATTGGGAGATATGGGTATCATTTTACCAAAAAATGAATATCCAGCAACATCTCGATTTAATTATCCGCTATTAAAAAAGGTGATTGGAAGGGAAACTGATATTATTACAACTCAAAACGGCAATAAATTAACCGTTCATAGTTTCACGGGAATATTAGAGTATTATCCAGAAATTAAGCAATACAAAGTAATTCAATTAAGGAAAAATGAAGTTGTTATTGAATATGTAATTGAAGATGAAAAGCAATTTAACTCGCAGAGACTTGAGCGCGCAAAAAAAGAACTGATTAGCCTATTGGGAGCAGGTGCGATATTAAGCTTCAAAAACGTTCAAAAAATTTCCTCTAGTCCTTCTGGGAAGCCTCAAATTATTGAAATTCGTTGCTAATTTTTATATTTCTTATAGCCCAAATACATCCACCAACTCATATAATAAATTGATTTCATTGTCGATAGGTTTTCAACATTTCGATAAAAATACCACTGCGATTTTAATAGTCCTTTTTTATCTCTTGATAAAGAGTTTTGTCTAATTCTGTAGATTGCTTTTGGCTCCAATATACCCTTCGCATATTCAATTTCTTTGA